>CACLHW010000036.1 GCA_902606835.1 uncultured Pelagibacteraceae bacterium | reverse complement strand
AGGTCATTGCTATGATGCACTAGTTGGATTAGCTGGATGTGATAAATCATTACCTGGACTTATGATGGTTATGGTCAGATTAAATGTACCGTCAGTTTTTATTTATGGTGGATCGATATTGCCTGGGAACTTTAGAGGAAAAGATGTGACCATAGCAGATGTTTTTGAAGGGATTGGAAAACATTCAACAGGTGCAATGAGTGAAAAAGATTTGTACGAACTAGAATCATTAGCATGCCCATCGGGAGGTTCATGTGGTGGACAATTTACAGCAAACACTATGGCATGTGTTTCTGAAGCACTTGGTTTGGCTTTACCCGGTTCAGCTGGTACTCCTGCAGTATATGAAGAGAGAGATAACTTTTCTGTTTTAAGCGGGAAGGCTGTTATGAATCTTATTGAAAAAAAAATTAGACCAAGAGATATAGTTACTCGCAAGTCATTAGAAAACGCTGCTATAGTAGTTGCTGCTTCAGGAGGATCAACAAATGCAGCTTTACACTTACCAGCAATAGCGAATGAAGCAGGAATAAAATTTACATTAGAAGATGTAACTAATATATCAAAAAAAACGCCTTATATTGCTGATCTTAAACCTGGCGGCAAGTATGTTGCTAAAGATTTGTACGAAATAGGAGGTGTTCCGGTTTTAATAAAAGCTCTTCTTGATGGAGGTTTTCTTCATGAGGATTGTATTACTGTTACAGGTAAAACACTAGGAGAAAATCATAAGGATGTAGTATTTCCACTTGATCAAAAAATTATTTATAAAACTTCTAAACCACTAAATTCAGCTGGTGGCTTTGTTGGGTTAAAGGGTAATTTAGCACCAGAAGGAGCTATTGTAAAAGTTGCTGGAATGAAAAGAAAAAAATTTAAAGGCAAAGCTAAATGCTTTGATAGTGAGAAGTTTGCGTTAAAAGCAGTTTTAGAAAGAAAAATTCGGGCAGGTGATGTTGTTATTATTAGATATGAGGGTCCAAAAGGCAGTCCAGGTATGCCTGAAATGCTTTCAACAACTGCAGCAATTTATGGTCAAGGTTTGGGAGAAGAAGTTGCACTAATAACAGATGGTCGATTTTCTGGAGCAACACATGGATTTTGTATTGGTCATGTGGGACCAGAAGCTGCATCCGGTGGTGCTATAGCTCTTATTAAAAATGGAGATATTATTGAAATTGATTCAGAAAAGGGTTCATTAAAAGTAAACTTATCAAGTAAGGAACTTTTAAAACGTAAAAAAAAATGGAAACCAAAAAAAATTGAATACAATTCAGGAACTTTATGGAAATATTCACAATCTGTTGGTCCAGCTTCTAAAGGTGCAGTTACTCATCCAGGAGCGCACAAAGATAAAAAATGTTACGCTGATATTTAACCATTAAATGAAAATAAAACCTGTTATCTTATGCGGTGGTTCTGGAACAAGATTAAAACTAAAGTCTAAAAAAAATCTTGCAAAACAATTTATTGACTTTGGTGGATGGAATCTTTTTCAAAAAACGCTCGAGAGAATTAATAATCCTATATTTGATTCTCCTATAATTAGCACAAATGTAACTTATTTAAATCTAGTGAGAAAGTATTTATTAAAATTTAAGATAAAAAAATACCAGATTATATTAGAACCTTATAAAAAGAATACTTCAGCCGCTATACTATCGAGCGCTCTACTTGATGGAATACCTTTCTTTCAACCAATGATTTTTTTCCCAGCTGATCATCTAATTGAAAAATCATACAAATTTAATAGTTCAATTATTTTTAACAAAAAATATTTAAATGACTATAATATTTTTATTTTTGGTATAAAGCCAACCTTTGCATCTACTCAGTATGGCTATTTTCTTACAAAAAATATATCAAAAGGTATTAATAAAGTTTCTAGATTCATAGAAAAACCAAATTTAAATAGTGCAAAAAAGATTATTAGGAAGAAAGGTTGTTGGAATTCCGGGATCCTTTACGCAACAAAAATATCCATTATTAATAATTTTCAACAACATCAAAGTAAAATTTTTAAACATTGCATTAAATCAGTTTACAAATCTAAACATTCTAAAAATGTTTATTATCTTGAAAAAAAATCATTCAAGAATATTC
>CACLHW010000035.1 GCA_902606835.1 uncultured Pelagibacteraceae bacterium | reverse complement strand
TATTTCATCTTCATTTGATCCATATAAAATTATATCTTGAAACTTTTTAGGTAACCTTTTCCAAGGATCGCCCAGTGAGAATTTATAATGTTTTGCAATCGAAGCTAGTGTTTGTGCGTAATATAGAGTAGTAGACTTAGCCCAAGGTTCAATCGCACCTTCCTGAATACTTTTTTTAGAATTTGGTACGACCAAATTTGGATCAACATTTAGGTTTACTCCTATACCTTCGCATTCTTCACAAGCACCATATGGACTATTAAAAGAAAATAATCTTGGTTCTATTTCTTCAATAGTAAATCCACTTTCGGGACATGCAAATTTTGATGAGAAAATTATTTTTTCTACCTTCCTATATTTTTTTGGCAAAGTTTCATTTTCATATTCGACAAATAATAAACCGTCAGCTAGACTGAGCGCGGTTTCCACACCTTCAGCCAACCTATTGCCCAATTCATTATTTATAATTATTCTATCAACAACAATCGATATATCATGCTTCACTTTTTTATTTAAATTGGGAAATTTATCAATGTCACAATATTCTCCATCAACTTTTATTCTTTGAAATCCTCTTCTCTTGTAACTTAATATATCTTTTTTATATTCTCCTTTTCTACCTCTTACTATTGGAGCTAATAAATAAATAGTATTTTTTTTTGGAAGATTTTTAATTTTGTCAACAATTTCTGCTACGCTTTGAGATTTAATTGGTTTACCAGTAAAAGGAGAAAATGGAGTTCCTGCTCTCGCAAAAAGAACTCTCATATAGTCATATATTTCTGTTACCGTTGCTACTGTAGATCTAGGATTTTTTGAAGTATTTTTTTGTTCAATTGATATAGCTGGACTTAAACCTTCTATTAAGTCAACTTTTGGTTTTTTCATTTTGTCTAGAAACTGCCTAGCATACGCTGATAAACTTTCAACATACCTACGCTGACCTTCAGCATAAATTGTGTCAAAAGCTAAAGATGATTTTCCTGATCCAGAGAGACCAGTTATTACAACAAACTTATCTTTTGGTATTTCTAGCGAAATATTTTTTAAGTTGTGTTCTTTTGCGCCTTTTATAACGATTTTTTTATGCATATTTTTTGTTAACTATATCTAACCTATTAATAAAAAGATGGAAATATGTTATATTTGCATATATTAACAAATAATCTTTAATAAAATCTATAAGCAATATGGCAGGTAGTTTAAATAAAGTTCTTTTGATTGGCAGGTTAGGGGCCGATCCCGATATAAAACAAATGGTAAATGGCAAAAATGTTGCAAGATTAAGTATTGCAACTAGCAATACATGGAAAGATAAAAACACTGGTGAAAAAAAAGAAAAAACAGAATGGCATAGAGTTGTTATTTTTAATGAGGGACTAGTTAACGTTGTTCAGCAATATGTAAAAAAAGGAACTCAAGTTTACATAGAAGGCCAGCTTTCTACACGTAAATGGCGGGATGAAAAAGCTGGCTTAGATAAATATTCTACAGAAATTGTATTACAAGGTTTTAATTCTTCTTTTAAAATTTTAAGCAGCAAGAATAGTCAAATAGAAAATTTTCAAGACAACAGTGATGAAAAAAGTTCTCTCCCTAATGAAGGAAGTGTTCCATCTAATGATCTGGACGACGAAATACCTTTTTAAGTCTAATGGAAAAAATAGAATCTAATATACAAAAAAATAATTATAAACCAATTCTTGTTTATGATGAAATGAGCTCATCATATTTATCCTATGCAATGAGCGTTATTGTTAGTAGAGCTCTACCTGATGTTAGGGATGGATTAAAGCCAGTTCACAGAAGAATAATTTATGCAATGTATAAAGGCGGATTTGATTGGAGCAAACAGTATAGAAAATCAGCCAGAATTGTTGGTGATGTCATTGGTAAATACCATCCTCACGGTGATCAAGCAGTTTACGATGCGTTGGTAAGATTAACCCAAAATTTTTCAATGAGTTTGCCTCTTATCGATGGACAAGGTAATTTTGGCTCTATCGACGGCGACCCACCTGCAGCAATGAGGTACACCGAAACAAAATTAGCTAAAGTTTCTCAATATTTAATTAATGATATAGAAAAAGATATTGTTAATTTTAGAAATAATTATGATGAAACTGAAAAAGAACCTTCAGTTTTACCCTCACAATATCCTAATCTTTTAGTTAATGGAGCTGGTGGTATAGCTGTTGGCATGGCTACTAGTATTCCACCTCATAATTTAGGAGAGATTATAGATGGAACTATAGCATTTATAAATAATAGAGATATTAGCATTTCACAATTGATGAAAAAAATTCCTGGACCTGATTTTCCAAC
>CACLHW010000034.1 GCA_902606835.1 uncultured Pelagibacteraceae bacterium | reverse complement strand
AATGTTGATGAGATAAAATCTGCTTATAATTTTAAAAATCTAGAATCTTTTTTAAATATTTTTTATCAAGGTTCTAAAGTATTAATAAAAGAGCAGGATTTTTTTGATCTTACCTGGGCTTATGTATTAAAATGTAAAGAAAATAATGTAGTTCATACAGAAATTTTTTTTGATCCACAAACTCATCTAAATAGAGGAATTGATTTTAATGTCGTTATAAATGGTATTTACAATGCACTGCATAAAGCGAATAAAGAATTCGGATTAACATTTGGAATTATTATGTGTTTTTTAAGACATCTTGACGAAGATTCTGCATTTCAAATGTTAGATCACGCTTTGGATCATAAAGATAAAATAATTGGAATTGGATTAGATTCTTCTGAAGTAGATCATCCTCCAAGAAAATTTGAAAGGGTCTTCAAAAAAGCTATAGAAAAAGGTTTTTTGACTGTAGCGCATGCAGGAGAAGAGGGGCCACCAGAATATATTTGGGAAGCTTTAAATTTACTTGGAGTTAAAAGAATTGATCACGGAGTACAATGTCTTAAAGATCAAAAACTAGTGAAAAAATTAAAAAATGATCAGACTCCCCTTACTGTTTGTCCTCTTTCAAATGTTAAGCTTTGCGTTTTTAATAATCTTAATCAGCATAATTTAAAAAAGATGTTAGATGAAAAATTGATGGTAATGATCAATTCTGACGATCCTGCTTATTTTGGTGGTTATATTAATGATAATTTAATAGAAAGTCAGATTGCTCTAGATCTTTCTATGGATGAAATAAAAACTTTAATTATTAATTCATTTAAATCAGCTTTTTTAAAAGAAGAGACAAAGAAAGAATGGATTGGAAAAATCTGATTATCTGAAAATTAAAATAAACCTTCTATTTCGCCTTTTTTATTTAATTTAATCGAATCCGCAGCAGGGACACTTGGAAGACCAGGCATAGTCATGATAGCACCGCAAATTACCACAACAAATCCAGCTCCACTCGACAATCTGATTTCTCTAATAGGCATGGTATGACCTGAAGGTGCTCCTTTTAATTTTGGGTCAGTAGAAAAACTATATTGTGTTTTTGCTATACAAACTGGAAATTTACCAAAACCAGATTTCTCGATTATATTTAACTGTTCTTTAATCCTGTCATCACATTCTATTCCACTAGCTCCATAAATTTCCTTTGCAATTGTTTCAACTTTTTTTAAAATAGGTATCTCATCCTTATACAAATATTTAAAACTTTCTTTATTATTTTTTTTACATGATTCAACAACACATTTTGCTAAATCTTCAGTTCCCTTACCACCGTCAGACCAATGAGTGCAAAGACTCACTTTCACTTTAAGTTTTGAACAGTGTTCTTTAATTAATTTAACTTCTTTGTCGGTGTCTGTAATAAAATGATTAATTGCTACTAAAGGCTCTATACCAAATTTTTTTACATTATTAATATGTCTTTCTAAGTTAGGAAGACCCTTTTTAAGAGCTTCTAAATTTTCTTTTTTTAAATCTTCTTTTTCAATCCCTCCATGCATTTTTAAAGCCCTAATAGTTGCTACTATAACAATACAGTTAGGTTGAATACCTGCTTTTCTACATTTTATGTCTAAAAATTTTTCTGCTCCAAGGTCTGCTCCAAAACCAGCTTCAGTGACAACATACTCGGACAATTTTAATGCTGTTTTAGTTGCTATTATTGAATTACAACCATGAGCAATATTAGCAAATGGGCCACCATGAATTATTGCAGGATTATTTTCCAGGGTTTGAGTAACGTTAGGTCTGATTGCTTCTTTTAATAATACAGTCATAGGACCTTGCGCTTTTAAATCTTTGGCATAAATGGGTTTTTTATCTTTGTATATGCAATTGTAATATTGCCTATTTTATTTTCTAGGTCCTCAAGACTGTTTGACAAACAAAAAATAGCCATTACCTCTGATGCAACAGTGATATCAAAGCCATCATCCCTTGGTATATTGTTTTTTAATTTACCAAGATTAATTTTTATCGATCTTAAAGCTCGATCATTTAAGTCTACGACACGTTTCCACACGATATTATCAGGATCTATATTTAATTTATTCCCCCAATAAATATGATTATCAATTAATGCCGATAACAAATTATGAGCCGAAGTTATTGCGTGAAAGTCACCCGTAAAGTGCAAATTGATTTGTTCCATAGGTACCACTTGAGCATAACCTCCTCCAGCTGCACCACCTTTCATTCCAAATGATGGACCTAGACTTGGTTCTCTTAAGCAAACTATCGATTTCTTTCCAATTTTATTTAATCCATCGTTAAGTCCAACAGATGTCGTTGTTTTTCCTTCTCCAGCAGGTGTAGGAGTTATTGCTGTGACTAAAATCAAATTGCTTTTTTTGTCCTTTAATTTATCAATAAACTCAAAATTTAATTTTGCTATGTGTCTACCCATCGGACTAAATGAAACTGGATCATCAGGAACGTTAATTTTTCCTAAGACTT
>CACLHW010000033.1 GCA_902606835.1 uncultured Pelagibacteraceae bacterium | reverse complement strand
ACCAGTATCCGTTATTGATTCTAATAATAAAGTTGTTGGCGTTGTTAAACCTTCTAAAGTTATTCATACAGTGTTTGGTGGAAGAAAATAAAATTCATAGTCTATGGAAATTATAAAAAAATATCCAAAATCATTTCAATGGCTTTTTTTATTGATAGTTTTTTTTGGTCTGTGTTTTGCGATTGATGTTCCTGAGGGTTATAAATATATAAGAACTATTGCCCAATATTCAAAAGATCCAAATCTAAGTTCTTATAATCTTTTTGGTATAGAAGTTAGATATTATGCATATGACACTCTTTGGAGATTGCCACCGTTACTTGGATGGCTTCCGATCTGGGTAAACGATTCATTGTTTTTCTTATTAAATGACTGGATGCCAATTGAGTTTTGGAACGCTGATATTAAAGAGTATCAAACACGTCCACTTGTTTTACAAATTACCAGAATGATTTCGGCTTTTATGCTTTTTTTGATTGAATTTATTCGTGAAATTTTGATTGGAGGAATTAAAACCGTTGTTGCATTTACAAGTTGGGATTGGATTGATGCAAATCCATGGGCAGAATTGCCAGGAATACCATGGACTATAGTTGCAGCTGGCGCTGTCATATTGGGTTACAAACTTAATGGAAAAGGTCTTGCAATATTTTCAGCTATTACAATGATTTATATTTCTGTATTTGGTCAGTGGAAACCTTCAATGGAGACACTTTCATTTGTTTTAGTTGCAGCACCAATTTCTTTTCTTCTTGGATTAGCTTTAGGAATCTGGGCGTATAAAAGCAAAAGAGTTGAAGGAGCATTGAATCCTATATTGAATGTAATGCAGACGATGCCACACTATTCTTATCTAGTTCCGATAATGGTTATATTTGGAGTTGGAGATCATGCTGGAGCAATTGCAACAATAATTTTTGCGACTCCACCAATGGTACGTTTAACTTTATTGGGACTTAGAAAAGTATCGCCAGATGTTGTCCATGCGGGAAAGATGAGTGGTTGTAACGACTTTCAACTTTTATTTAAGGTATTAATTCCAACAGCGAGAACAGATATTTTAATAGGTGTGAACCAAGTCATAATGCAGTGTTTAGCTATGGCAGTAATTGCATCATTTATAGGAGCTAAAGGATTAGGTTGGAATTTATTGTTAGCCTTAAACCAACTTAGAATTGGTTTAGCTTTAGAAGCTGGTATTTGCATTACTCTAATAGCAGTACTTTTAGATAAAATGTCTTTGGCTTGGGCTCACAAACAAACAGATTATTTTGCCAACCTTTCTTTTTTCGAACGTCATAGATATGGAATATTTTTTGTTGGAGCGGTAGTGGTTGGATTAATATTTGCTTCTGTTGGATCTTTTTATTTTAAAGAGGGTTTTAATTATTTGTATGAAGTGCCTCACAATAAAGGAATTTCAGGTGAACCTTTCTGGAATTCAGGAGTCGATTGGATATGGGATACTTTCTTTTACCAATTAAAAGTTTTTAATACATGGTTAATCCAAGACGTATTACAACCAATGAGGGCTGCTTTTCTTAGAATGCCAGTTGTTGCGACATTTGTTTTAGTTATGGGAACCGGCTACATAGTTGGAGGTATTCGATCAGCACTTGTAGTTGGCGGATTTACTTTATTTATAGCTCTAAGCCCATGGTGGGATAGAGCTTTAGTTACAGCTTACATGGCTACTTTTGGTGTGATCGCATCAGGTATAATTGGTGTAATTGTTGGTTCCTTAGCTGCACAAAATAAAACTAGTACAAAGATTGCTTTAGGAATATGTGACACTCTACAAACATTTCCGTCTTTTGTTTATTTGATTCCCGTTATGATGCTTTTTGGTGTGACCGACACATCAGTATTAATTGCTGTGATTGTTTACGCTACTATTCCTGCAACACGTTATACTATTGAAGGATTACGTAGCGTTCCACCAGCTTTACACGATGCGGCTTCAATGTCTGGTGTAACACCTATGCAGAGATTACTTAAGATTGAATTTCCATTAGCATTTCCTCATATTATGCTTGGAATTAATCAAACAGTTGTCTTTGCATTGTTTATGGTAATTATAGGAGCTTTTATTGGAACAGAAGATTTGGGACAATATATTTTAAAAGCTCTATCTGATTTAAAAGGTGGCGGCAAAGGACTAATCCTCGGACTTTGTGTTGCGTTTATTGGTTTAGCTGTTGATAATTTAATTCGTACGTGGGCAAACAAAAGAAAGAAATTGTTAGGCCTAGAAGAATATTAAATGAGTAATTCTAATTGGAATTACCCGACCACAGTTTGGTTTGGTGAAGGAAGAATAAAAGATCTTAATGTAGCTTGTAAAAATTTAGGAATTACAAAACCACTATTTGTAACTGATAAAGATTTAGCCAAAACTGATTTAGTAAAAAAAATAGTCAGTGATAGCAGTTTAAAAAATTTTTCAATAAAAGTTTTCTCAAATATAAAAGGAAATCCGGTTGGTTCTAATGTTGACGAAGGTGTAAAAGTTTTTAAAAATGGAAATCACGATGGTGTTATTGCTTTTGGAGGTGGCAGCGGATTGGATGTTGGAAAAGCAATTGCTTTTATGTCTGCACAAACCAAACCAATTTGGGATTTCGAAGATGTTGGTGATAATTGGACCAAGGCGAATAATGAAGGAATTGCTCCAATTATTGCTGTACCAACTACTGCAGGAACAGGTTCGGAAACAGGAAGAGCTTCATTAATTACAAACGAGGAAAACCAAACAAAAAAAATCATTTTTCATCCAAAATTTTTACCATCAATAGTTATTTTAGATCCATGTTTAACAATTAATCTTCCAGCAAAAATTACAGCTGCAACTGGCATGGATGCTTTAGCCCATAACTTAGAAGCTTATTGCGCTTCTGGATATCACCCTATGGCCGATGGAATAGCTCTAGAAGGAATGAGTTTAATAAAAAAATGGTTATTAGTTGCAGTTAAAGAAGGAAACAATTTAAAGGCTAGATCAAATATGTTAGTTGCAGCAACTATGGGATCAACTGCATTTCAAAAAGGGCTAGGAGCC
>CACLHW010000032.1 GCA_902606835.1 uncultured Pelagibacteraceae bacterium | reverse complement strand
TTACAACTGCAATTGATGCTTTCGATGCTAAAAAAAAAATAAATATTATTAAGTTTGATATCTTGATTTTAGATATTATGATGCCTGGGAAAAGCGGTTTATCCTTAACAAAAGAAATTAAAACAACAGATAAAACACCAATAATACTTTTAACAGCAAAAGGCGAAACTATGGATAGAATTCAAGGATTAGAAATTGGTGCAGACGATTACCTTGGAAAACCCTTTGAACCCAAAGAGCTTTTATTAAGAATAAAAAATATTTTAAATAAAACTTACAAACCTTCTTTGCCAAATGAAATTTATATTGGTAATGTCTTGATTAATTTAAAGAAATTACAAATTAAAACGAATAAAAAAGTTATTAAAATAAATCCACAAGAAAAAAAAATATTAGAAAAAATGCTTGAGGAACCAGGAAAAGTTTTTTCAAGAAATGATATAAAAAAGATTATAAATATATCAAAAGAGAGAACTATAGATGTTATGATAACACGACTAAGACAAAAAATTGAATTAAATCCAAAAAATCCAAAATATTTGCAAACAATTAGGGGGTCCGGATATGTTTTATGGATTGAATAATTTGATTAAAAGAATATTACCGAAAAGATTATTTTACAGATCCTTAATTATTGTTGCTACTCCAATTATTTTATTACAAATAATTATCACAGTTGTTTTTTTTGATAGTTTGTGGATCAAAGCTAATAAAGGAATGACACGTTCTTTAATAGGTGAAATTCGTACCTTGTATGATGTTTATACTGATCCTGAAATGGGTCAAAAACAAAAGATAATTAATTTATACAATAAAAATTTTGATTTTGCTGTCTCATATAAACCAGATGAACTGCTGCCTGAAAAATCTAACGAAAGATGGTATAGTCCAATGGATAGAAGTTTGCGTCGTGAACTAAAATCTTCTTTTCAAAATTCTTACTGGTTTAATACAACAAAGTATAAAGAAGTAGTAGAATTAAGAATCCCGTACAAAAATGGAATCTTACAAATATTTTTTCCTAAACATAAAATTGCTCCTTCATCAGCAAGAATTTTTGCTCTATGGATAACACTTCCAGGTTTTCTTCTAATTACAATTGCTATTGTTTTTTTAAAAAATCAAACTCGTCCATTAGTTAATTTGGCTAAGGCGGCTCAAAGTTTTGGTAAGGGCGAATTTGTTAAAGAATTTAGACCGTCAGGAGCAAGAGAAATAAGACAAGCAGCATATGAATTCGATAAGATGAGGAAAAGAATTACAATTCATTTAAATCAAAGGTCAGAAATGTTGTCAGGTATAAGTCACGACTTAAGAACTCCTTTAACAAGATTAAAATTACAATTAGCTTTATTAAAGCAACAAGATTTAGCAAAAAAAATGGGTGATGATATTGAGGAAATGGAAAGAATGCTTAATGAATATTTAGAATTTTCAAGACATCAAAAAAGTGAGGATACCGAAAAGGTAAATTTAAAAAATATAATTAAAGATATAGTTAAAAAATATGAAGGTAAAAAAATAAATATATCTGTAGAAGAAAACTTAGAAATTAATATACGTCCCAATTCAATAAAAAGATGTTTGGCAAATTTAATGGATAATGGGTTAGCTTTTGGAAAAAAAATAGAAATTAATACAAAAAAAACAATAAATAATGTTTTAATTTTTGTAGATGATGATGGGCCCGGTATTCCTGAAAATCAACGTCAAAATGTAATGAAACCTTTTTATAGAATTGATGAAAGCAGAGGTCAAAATAAATCTGGTGTTGGGCTTGGTCTTTCAATTGCTAACGATATAATAAGATCTCATGGCGGAGATATTACACTAGAGAAAAGTCCATTAAACGGATTGAGGGTTAAAATTTCTTTGCCTTTGTAACTATTTTTTTTTAATATTTTTAAGTTTATTTAAATCTTTTTTTAATAATGATTGTTCATAATTTTGATCCAGTATTAGTTGATTTGGGATTGTTGCAGATTAGGTGGTATTCCTTGGCATATGTTTTTGGAATTATATTTGGCTGGATGTATGCTAATAAAATAATTAAATTAACAACAGAGAATAAGTACAACTTCAAGCAAATTACAACTTCTCAATTTAGTGACTTAATAATTTATTTATTGCTAGGTATAATTGTTGGTGGAAGATTGGGGTATGTAATCTTTTACAATTTAAATTACTACAGCCAAAACTTTTTTGAAATTTTTAAACTTTGGGAAGGCGGCATGTCTTTTCATGGTGGGCTAGCTGGAGTTATTATTTCAATTTTTGTTTTTTCAAAGAAAACAAAAGTTAGTTTTTTTAAAATTTCTGACATTGTTGCTTGTGTTGCTCCTATTGGTATTTTTTTGGGGAGGTTAGCAAACTTTATTAATGGTGAACTTTATGGAAAAATCTCTAACTTGCCGTGGGCAGTAATTTTTCCGGATGGTGGAAATTTTGCCAGACACCCTTCTCAAATTTATGAAGCGATTTTTGAAGGCATTATACTATTTATTTTAGTAAATTTTTTAGCTTTAAAGAAAAATTTAATAATGAAGGCAGGTTATATTTCCAGCTTTTTTTTAATTTCATATGCTGTTTTAAGAATATTTTCAGAAAATTTTAGAGAACCGGACCTTCATATTGGTTATATTTTTAATTATTTTTCTATGGGAACGCTACTTAGTATTTTGACTTTAATAGCAGGTTTTTTAATTATCTTTTTTATAAAAAAAAATGAACAAAATAATTAATATATTAAAAGTAAAAAAGTCCATACCTTTAGATCATTTTATTAATATTTCCCTTTATGATAAAAACTATGGTTATTACATGAAAAACAATCCCTTCGGAAAAGAAGGGGACTTTATTACTTCACCATTAGTTTCAAATCTTTTTGGGGAAATGTTGGCAATTTGGTGTGTAGCTTTTTGGGAAAAGTTAGGAAAACCAAGTAAAATTTTATTGGTCGAGCTGGGTCCAGGAGATGGCTCCTTATGTAAAAATTTAATAAATACATTTAAGAAATTTGAAAATTTTTATAGTTCATTAGAAATTAATTTATTAGAAATAAGCAATAAATTAAAAAAAATTCAAAAAACTAAAATTAAAAATAAAAAAGTTAAATGGATTAAAAAGATAAATGAAATAAACTCTGGCCCGATAATCTTTTTAGGTAATGAATTTTTTGATGCATTGCCAGTAAAGCAAATA
>CACLHW010000031.1 GCA_902606835.1 uncultured Pelagibacteraceae bacterium | reverse complement strand
GTAGAAAACCAATATCACCAAAAGAAAAAAATTCAAAAAAATATGAGGATGGAGTCTCATGTCCAAATTGTCACGATTACTTAAAACCTGCGCAAAAAGAAAGATTTAGAATGAGGCAAAAACAAATAAACCTTGCAAAAAAACTCGGAAAAAAGCACATATTTCAAAAAGAGTTCTAATAAATGAATTTATTAAAAGATAATATTCCATACTTGTTTAGAAAGCTCGCATTGCCAGCAAGCGTAGGTATGCTTTTTCAAACATTGTACAATATTGTAGATACTTTTTTTGCTGGAAAAATTTCTCCTGAAGCTCTCTCAGCATTAAGCAAATCTTTTCCTCTTTATTTTATTATTGTTGCTACATCAATTGGTGTAACAGTTGCGGGAACTTCTTTAATAGGTAACAGCATTGGAGAAAATAATAAAAAAAATGTCTTATATTATTTTACTCATATAATTATATATGGAATTATAGTTTCCTTTATTGTTGCATTTTTAGGATTAAATTATTCCGAAAAAGTTTTTTATGTAATGGAATCAAGCCAAGAAGTTACAAATTTAGGGCTTCAGTACACAAACATTATTTTTTCAGGATCTATAATTTTTATATCAGTTGTTGCTCTAAACTCCCTGCTTCATGCTGAAGGTGATACTAAAACTTACAGAAATATTTTAATATTAACTTTTTTTTTAAATATAATATTAAATCCTATCTTAATTTTTGGATTTTTATTTATCCCCCCTATGGGAGTAAAGGGTATAGCCGTAGCAACTTTAATTGCACAATCTATAGCTTTCATAATTTTACTTATTAAAGTTTTAAAAAATAATAGAGTTAAAAAAATTACGATTGAATATATTTCGCCTAAATTTTTATTTTTTAAAAATATTTTTTTTCAATCTATGCCAATTATAGTTTCAATTTGTGCTTACTCAGTTGCTGCAACAATAGTTTTTACTTATGTAGGTATGTCCGGTGAATATGCTGCCGCTGGATATGGAGCAGGTACAAGAATTGAACAAGTTGTATTACTTCCTGTTTTAGGTATAAATACTGCGCTTATTTCAATAATAGCTCAGAATTTTGGAGCTAAAAATCTTGATAGAATAAAAGAAACCTATTTTACTGCAATAAAGTATGCTTTTTTTATAATGGTTTTATCAGGTACGTTAGTTTTTTTACTAGCAGGCTTGATAACAAGTTTTTTTTCAAACGATCTTCAAGTTATAGATTATGGAACAAGGTATTTAAAAATATCTGCATTTGTTTTGCCAGCCTATCCAATCTTCTTTCTTTCAAATGGTTTTTTTTATGGCTTTAAAAAAATCAGAAAATGCAATGATTAATAATTTCATAAGAAATTTATTTATGCCAATATCAATATTTTATATTGCAGAAAGCTTAAGTGCTGATTTTAACTCTTTTTTTTGGCTTTGGGTAATTTTTAATTGGATTTTTTCTTTGATATTATTATCGTTTGTTCTTTATTATTTAAAAACCAGATTACAGAAAAGTAGAACTATCCTTAATCCATAACCATAAGTAATTTGAAAAAGATCTTCTAACATAAATATTAACTTCATCCTTTGTTTTCTTATGAATTATAACATCGACGTGATTTAGCACAGTTTGAACTACTTTATCATCCCCAAAATTATCTGAGTTAAAATTAAAAGGACATCCTTTTGAGAGGATTTCGAATATATTAGATCCAGTTAATTTAAATATAGTATAATGATCAGTCACATTTGTTACTGAACCTAAATTTGTTTTAGAAATACC
This sequence comes from uncultured Pelagibacteraceae bacterium, assembly GCA_902606835.1. GTDB lineage: Bacteria > Pseudomonadota > Alphaproteobacteria > Pelagibacterales > Pelagibacteraceae > AG-414-E02. Next base: position 1,803 of record CACLHW010000031.1, on the reverse strand, counting down.
GTCAAACAATGCTTGTTCTATTTCATAATCATTATTATCTTTTGTTACCAAGTCATTTGATACTAAAAGCCATTCATTTGGACCCAACCATAAACAAGAAATATTTTCATTTGTAGAGGTAGAACAGGATTCTTTCGGTAAGATCATTCCTAATATCTTACCAGCTTTTGTTGCAAAATCTTTGTTATCTAAATTTCCCCTTAGATTAATCTTTGCAACAGGTGTTTTTTCTTCCATTGAAAAGTTATTATAAGTATGATTTTCGGTAACAGGAGATACAAAATTAAGCATTTAATTTTTTACCCTCCTTATCTAAAAAAACTGGTTCAGATACAATTATTTCTATTGTCTTATTTTTCATTGGTACATAAAGTTTTTTACCTTTTAAATTTTTTCCATTTCTAATTAATCCTAACGCAATAGATTTATTTAAATTAGGACTGTAATAACTTGTTGAGACATGACCTAACATATCAACTGATTTTTTAATTTGACGATCAGCAACAATTTGAGAACCTTCTTCAAGTATCTCGTTTGGATCTGTAGTTAATAGACCCACATATTGTTTTCTATCTTCTTTCATAGTGTCTGATCTGTATAACGATCTTTTTCCAATAAAATCAAATTTTTTCTTGCTAATTATCCAATCCATTTGTAGATCTACTGGAGTAATAGTTCCGTCTGTTTCTTGACCAACAATTATAAAGCCTTTTTCTGCTCTCATTAAATGTGAAGCTTCAGTCCCATACGGCGTTAACCCAAATTCTTTTCCTATTTTCATGCATTTTTCCCAAACTGCCAAACCATAATTTGCTTGAATATTAATTTCATAACTTAATTCACCGGTAAAACTTATTCTCATAACACGACACTTAATATTATCAATTAAACCATTTTTAAAACTCATATGTGGAAAGTTATCATTTGAATAATCAATATTTGAAGTAATTTTTTCTAAAATTTTTTTACTATTTGGCCCACAAATACTAATAGTAGCGTAGTGATCTGTTACAGATGTTAAGTATACTTTTAATTCTGGCCACTCTGTCTGTAAAAAATCTTCAAGTTTACTCATTACGTTTGCTGCACCACCAGTTGTTGTTGTCATCATATAATGATTTTCACCAAGTCTTGTTGTGACCCCATCATCATAAACCATTCCATCATCATTAAGCATTAATCCATACCTACATTTTCCAATAGCAAGTTTGCTCCAGGAATTAGTATATATACGATTTAAAAATTCAGAAGAATCTATTCCTTGAATATCTATTTTTCCAAGAGTAGATGCATCCAGGATTCCAGCATGTGTACGTGAAGCTTTAGATTCTCTTTGAACAGCTTCATGCATAGTTTCTTTTCCAATAGGGTAGTACCAAGCTCTTTTCCATTGTCCAACATCTTCAAATTTAGCACCACGTTTTACTTCCCAATCGTGTATTGGTGTTTTTCGGACAGGATCAAAAAATTCTTTAACATTACGCCCAACTATTGCTCCAAAAGTGAGAGGAGTATAGGGCGGCCTAAAAGTAGTTGTGCCTAGAGCTCCCATTTTAGTATTAGTGATTTCTGAAATTATTCCTAAAGCATGCATGTTACCAATTTTACCTTGGTCAGTGGCCATTCCAGTAGTTGTATATCTCTTAACATGTTCAATAGATCTAAAACCTTCTCTTAAAGCTAATTTAATATCGTTAGAAGTAGCATCATTTTGATAATCAACAAAAGATTTGGTTTTTCCCAAAGGTTTATTACTAGGTATAAGCCAAATATTTTCAAAATTTCCTTCTTGAATATCAGATA
>CACLHW010000030.1 GCA_902606835.1 uncultured Pelagibacteraceae bacterium | reverse complement strand
CTGCAAAGGGCTATAGAGTTGATTTTAATGGCTATAATTAAAAAACTTAAAGCTGTTAAAATAGAGCAAAATCACCTTCTAGGTATTCAAGAACTTTCTTTTTCCCAAATTTCACAAATACTCAATCAAGCAAAAACATTTATTACTCTTAATAAAAGTACATCAAAGAAGATGGACATATTAAGAGGAAAAACCCAGATTAATTTATTTTTTGAACCTTCTACAAGAACACAAAGTTCGTTTGAGCTTGCAGGTAAAAGACTTGGTGCTGATGTTATGTCAATGAATATTGTTAACTCTGCAATAAAAAAAGGTGAGACATTAATTGATACGGCTATGACTCTAAATGCAATGCATCCAGATATAATTGTAATAAGACATCAAGATTCTGGTGCACCTAATTTATTATCACAAAAAGTTAATTGCTCTGTGATAAATGCTGGCGATGGTAGAAGAGAGCACCCTACTCAAGCCTTGTTAGATGCTCTAACAATAATTAATAGAAAAGGAAAAATTGAAGGTTTAAAAATTGCAATATGTGGAGATATTTTGCATTCAAGAGTAGCAAGATCTAATATTTATTTAATGAATATGCTTGGTGCAGAAGTTAATGTTGTAGCTCCAAAGACTTTGCTTCCTCATTCAATTGAACGACTTGGTGTTAAAGCTTTTACAAACATGAAAAAAGGTTTGAATGGCTGCGATATTGTTATGATGTTAAGATTGCAAAATGAAAGGATGCATGGATCTTTTCTTCCGTCAGCAAGAGAATATTATGAATTTTTTGGGCTAACTCCTGATAAACTAGCAATGGCAAAAAAAAATGCATTGATTATGCATCCTGGACCAATGAATAGAGGAGTTGAAATTGATACTAACCTAGCAGATGACATAAACAGAAGTGTCATAAGGGAGCAGGTAGAACTAGGTGTTGCTAAAGAGTATAGAGTTGATAAAATGCCAAACGAAATAGATAATCTTTGGAAAAAAGGCATAGATTATTTAAAAGATGCTGGTGCAATAATAAAAAATATTTCACTAGAACATACAATGTATGCGCTGCCAGCTTATTATATAGTAGCTCCAGCAGAGGCATCTTCAAATTTAGCTAGATATGATGGAGTTAAATACGGCCACAGAGCTAGGGGAAAAAATTTAATAGAAATGTACGAGAAAACTAGATCTGAAGGTTTTGGCAATGAAGTAAAAAGACGAATTTTAATAGGTACATATGTATTATCTTCTGGTTATTACGATGCCTATTACTTAAAAGCACAAAAAGTTAGACAATTAATCAAAAATGATTTTGATAAAGCTTTTAAGGACGTAGATGCAATTTTAACACCATCAACTCCAAGCTCAGCGTTTAAAATAGGAGACAAATCTGACGATCCTGTTTCTATGTATCTAAATGATATTTTTACAGTGCCAGTTAATTTATCAGGCTTACCAGCAATTTCTGTTCCGGCAGGCTATGATAAAAATAACTTACCACTGGGATTACAGCTTATTGGTAAAGCATTTGATGAGCAGACGATATTAAATTTGTCTTTGGCCATAGAAAAAAGAGCCAATTTTAAGAAAAATTATAAGGTTTGGTGGAGTTAATGGCAGAAAAAAAATTTGATTATTTTATAAGTGGAGAGAAGGCCAAGTGGGAAGTAATTATAGGCTTAGAAGTTCATGCTCAAGTCTTATCTCAATCTAAACTTTTTTCTTCGTCTTCAACTAAATTCGGAAGCGAGCCGAATACTCAAGTAAGCTTAGTTGACTCTGGATTTCCTGGTATGCTTCCAGTAATTAATCAATTTTGTGTAGAACAAAGTATTAAAACTGGCTTGGGTTTAAAAGCCAAAATAAATTTAAATTCTGTTTTTGATAGAAAAAATTATTTTTATGCCGATTTGCCACAAGGATATCAAATCTCACAATATAAAAATCCTATAGTGGGAGAGGGCGAGGTTATTCTTGATATGCCATATGGTACCAAAAAAATTGGTATTGAACGTCTTCATTTAGAACAAGATGCAGGAAAAAGTATACATGATATGGATCCAGAAAACTCTTTCGTTGATCTTAACCGTTCTGGAGTTGCGCTAATGGAAATAGTTAGCAAGCCAGATTTAAGATCACCTCAAGAAGTAAATTTTTATATAAAGAAGTTAAGATCAATCATGCGTTATCTAGGTACTTGTGATGGAAATATGCAAGAAGGATCATTGAGAGCAGATGTTAACGTTTCAGTAAGAAAGGTTGGGGAAAAGAAGTTTGGTACCAGATGTGAAATTAAAAATGTTAATTCAATTAAATTTATGGAAATGGCCATTGAATATGAAGCTAATAGACAGGTGCAATTATTAGAGTCTGGGAAAATTATAGATCAGGAAACAAGATTATTTGACACAAAAAAAAATTCAACTAGATCTATGCGTTCCAAAGAGGATGCTCATGACTATAGGTACTTTCCGGACCCAGATTTATTACCTCTTAATATAGATAGTGGATTAATTGACAAATTAAAAAAAGAATTACCAGAATTACCTGATCAGAAGAAAGAAAGATTTATAAAAGAGCACAATTTATCTTCTTATGAAGCAAACATATTAGTTTCTGAAAAGGAAATTTCTGATTACTACGAGGAAGTGATTAAAGGTTGTGATAAAAAATTAGCCACCAACTGGATTACAGTTGAGCTATTTGCAGTTTTAAATAAAAAAAATCTTTCAATTGCACAAACACCTATAAGTGCTAAGAATCTATCTTCACTAATTAAAATGATCTCTTCTGGAAAAATTTCAGGAAAGATAGCAAAGGATGTTTTTGAAAAAATGCAGTTTGGTGATAAAGATCCAAAACAAATAGTTGAAAAAGAAGGTTTATTACAACAAAGCGACCCTAAAGAATTGGAAAAAATAGTAGTCACCGTGATTTCTAAAAATCAAGATAAAGTAGCACAATATAAAGGCGGCAAAGAAAAACTTTTTGGTTATTTTGTTGGTGAAGTAATGAAGGAATCTAAAGGAAAAGCTAACCCACAATTAGTAAATGAGATCCTTAAAAAGAAACTCCACTAAAGATAATGGGAACAAATCTTGCAATAACAAAAGAAATTGAGAATTATATTAATAATCATTCTCTTGAACTAACTGCGATTCAAAAGGAAATAATTTCATACAATAGCAGTTTAGGCGAAATCAAAAGGATGCAAATTTCTATATCACAATGTCATTTTTTTGCATTTAATTGTTAAAATTTCGAATACTAAAAAAATTTTGGAAATAGGTACTTTCACAGGATTAAGCGGTCTTACTATGTCTTTATGTTTACCTAACGATGGAAAGTTAATTACCTTAGACAAAAATATAGAAAGAAATAAAATTGCATCCAATTTTTTTAAAAAAGCAAAACAAGAAAATAAAATTAAGACAATTACAGGCCCAGCCCTTGAAAGTATAAGCAATTTAAAAAAAAGTGGACAAAAATTTGATCTTGTTTTTATTGATGCAGATAAAGAAAATTATAAAAATTACTACAATCAATCGTTAGATTTAATTAAAAAGAATGGCTTGATCATAGTTGATAATGTTTTGTGGCATGGAGAAGTAGCTAATCCCAAAAATCAAGATAAGTTAACCACAA
>CACLHW010000029.1 GCA_902606835.1 uncultured Pelagibacteraceae bacterium | reverse complement strand
TAATCTTTAATTCTCCAATTAAATTTTTGTAATTTTTTAAGTTATTAATCTGTATATCAAAAATAAACTCTATATAATCTTTCTTTTTATCGACAATTTCCATATTAATTATGTTGTTTTCATGAAAACCAATTAAACTACTAACTTCACCAAGTTTGCCAGGGATATTTGGAATTTTAATACATAAACTACTAACATATTTCTTTTTTGATAATATTCCTGTGTTAGTTTTATTCAGCCAATATTTTCTTATTGAAGCCCTTGCTTTACCAGTTCTTGAATATGAAAGCCAATCAAGAGAGGGTGAATTATTTTTAGTGCCAATAATTTTTACTAGATCGCCGTTTTTTAAAATACTTGTAAGAGGTGACCCTCTACCATTTATCTCACATGATGCCAATGTATCACCTAAATTAGTATGAACAGCATAAGCAAAATCTATAGGTGTGGCTCCTCTTGGTAACTTGATAACCTCACCTCTCGGTGTAAAACAAAAAACGTTATCTTGAAACATTTGGAGCTTTGTATATTCCAATGATTGATCTGTATTTTTTTCTTTTTCCATAATCTCAACTAAATCTCTTAACCAATCATATTCCTTTAATGCAAGTTGGCTAACTTTTTCTGATGATTTATAAATCCAATGTGAAGCTATGCCTCTTTCGGCAAAGTCATGCATTTTTTGTGTTCTTATTTGTATTTCTACTCTCTCTCTTTTGGGGCCAATTATTGCAGTGTGTATCGATTTATAATTATTAATTTTTGGCGTGGAAATATAATCTTTAAAGCGCCCTGGTATCATAGACCATGTACTATGAAAAATTCCAAGAGTCTTGTAGCAAGTTTTTACATCATCAACAATTATTCTAAAACCAATAACATCAGTTAGTTGTTCAAGAGATATTCTTTTTGATTGCATTTTTCTCCATATAGAAAACGGTGTTTTTTCTCTCCCAATAATTTTTGAATTAATTCCATTTAATGATAGTGTTTTTTCAAATTCACTGGAAATTTCATTAAAATTTTTATCTATATTATTTTTATTTAAAGATAGTCTGTCTACAATTAATTTACGGGGATCAGGATTTAGATAAGAAAAAGATAAATCCTCAAGTTCATCTCGGATTCTATTCATTCCCATACGATCAGCTAAAGGAGCATAAATCTCCATTGTTTCTTTAGCTTTTCTTAATCTTTTATCTTCATCTGGAACAAATTTTAAAGTTCTCATGTTGTGAAGTCTGTCAGCTAACTTAACTAATAGAACTCTGATATCTTTCGATGTCGCTAGTATAAGTTTTCTCAAATTTTCTGCTCTAGTATTAGTATCTGCCTTACCTTCTAGTTGTGAAATTTTTGTTACTCCGTCAACTAGATCAGCAACTTCTTTACCAAATTCCTTTTCAACAGTTCTATAAGTTTCTTTGGTATCTTCAATAGTATCATGCAGTAGTCCTGTCGTTATTGTTGCGCTATCAAGTTTTAAGTCGGATAATATATCGGCAACTGCAATTGGATGTATGATAAAAGGTTCTCCGGCATCTCTTTTTTGATTTTTGTGTGCATTTAAAGCAAAAGTATAAGCTTTGGACAATGTTTCTGGGTTTAAAAATCTATTATATGTTTTTACTTTTTTTATTAATTCTTCTTGATTTAACATTTGTTTATTATATCAAGGTTTTTTAATCTTTAATATAGAGTTCTTATCTTCATCAGATAAATTGCTTATTAGTGAATTAATTGATTGTTTGCTTTTTGGGTGTATCCAATTTGGAGCTATTTCCACCAATGGAAATAAAACAAAATTTCTACTTTCTATCTTTTTGTGGGGAACTGTAAAATCAAGATTTTTGTATTTAAAATCTTTTATTTGGCCATTTAAATCAATAATATCAATATCACAAGTCCTTGGGGCATTTTTATGTACTCGTCGTCTTTCCAATTTTTCTTCAGCTTGAATTAAAACAGAAGCTAAATCGGAGTCACCTAAATTAGTTGATACGTTAACAACAACATTAATAAATTTTGGATCATTTTTATTAGGAAAAGCTAAACTTTCATAAAAACTCGATCTATTTAATATTTTAACATCATGTTTATCAAGAAAAGATAATGCTAAATCAATATTTTTAAATCTATCTCCGTATGTAGAAGTTAAATTTGAACCCAGGCCTAGTAATATCATTTTTGCTTAACTTGACTTTCTAAAGAATCTAGCTTTTTCTCTTTCCCAATCTTTTTTCTTTTTTGTATGTCTTTTATCATATTGTTTTTTTCCTTTTGCTACGGCAATTTCAACTTTAGCCTTACCTTTCTTAAAATACATTTTCGTTGGAATTAAAGTTAAACCATCTCTATTAATTCTTCCCATTAGTTTATTTATCTCTTTTCTATTTAATAACAATTTTCTATTTCTTGTTGGATTATGATTGTTGTAGCTAGATTCTTTATACGATGGAATATGTGAATTAACTAAATATATTTCTCCTTTATCATCAAATGCATAAGATTCAGAAATATTTACTTTTCCCTCTCTTAAAGATTTTACTTCAGAACCAAATAAAACTATACCGGCTTCAAAAAATTCAGTAAAAAAATAATTAAATCTAGCTTTCCTGTTTAGTGAGATGATTTTTAAACCGCTTTTGGTTTTTTGATTCATTCCTAAATTAAATCAGCATGAACCATTGCAGATTTAACTGATTTCTTTGTTTCTTCCATTATTTTAACCAAAGGCAATCTTACTTCGTCAGAACTTAAATTTAATAAGCTTGCAGCATATTTAACAGGGCTGGGACTGCTCTCTATAAATAAAGCTTTATGCAAAGGCATCAATTTATCATTAATTACCTTTGCTTTAGCTAATAAATTACTATTATTTTTACTAATTGATGCTTCTTGAAATTCTGAACACAATTTTGGTGCGACATTAGCCGTCACTGAAATACAGCCTACACCGCCTTTAATATTAAATTCTAAAGCGGTGCCATCTTCACCTGAAAGCTGGATAAAATCTGGCCCCATTTTCTTTTTTTGTAATTCTACTCTATTAAGATCACCAGTTGCATCTTTAACACCCACAATATTTTTTAATTCAAATAATCTAGACATTGTATCAACAGACATGTCGACCACTGATCTTGGTGGGATGTTGTAAATAATTATTGGTATCGAGCAGTTATCATTTACTGCTTTAAAATGTTGATACAAACCTTCTTGTGTTGGCTTATTGTAATATGGAGTGACTACTAAAGCTGCATCAGCCCCAACTTTTTCTGCATACTTTGTTAAAGAAATTGCTTCATCGGTAGAATTTGATCCTGTGCCGGCTATTACAGGAATCTTGCCTTTTGATTCTTTTACACAAAGTTCTATAACTCTTTGATGCTCATCATGATTTAAAGTCGGTGATTCGCCAGTAGTGCCTGCTGGAACAAGACCAGATGTCCCATTTTTTAAGTGATGATGTATTAAAGAAATATATGTATCCTCATCAAGTTTATTGCTCTTGAATGGAGTAATTAAAGCTACGATTGATCCTTTAAACATAAATCTTTATAACATAGTTTGAAAAAGTAATTCATCATAAATTTATGAGCAAACATACCAAACTTCATGCAATTTCCTTAGCAATTTTTATCATTTTTTCGACTAATGTAATTGCAGCTGATAGTATTTTGCCAACACCTAAGCCAAAAGTCGATGAAGAGACTAAAGTTATTACTGCAAAAAAGAAAGAAATATACCCTCAAAAAAGACCGGTTTCAAAAGATGAAAAAATTATAACTCCAGAAACTTCAACAGAATTATTAACCGCTGAAGAAAAAAATAATGTTTTTATCTACCCAGAAAAAAAGCCGTTAATTGTTAAGAAAAAAATAGATAAAGCAGTTAAAAAATCTTCTATTTTATCAAAAAAAGATTTTGGTATAGCAAAATCAGTTTTTGAAGCTATAGATAATAAAAAATGGCAAACAGCTCTAAAATTAACAAAAAAATCTAGAGATAAATCTTTATATAAATTAGTTAATTATCTCTATTTAAAACAAAGCCATAATTCTGCAAGTTTTTTTGATTATGTAACTTTTATTAATACCAATCCCAACTATCCTAGAATAAATAGGTTAAGATATCTTGCTGAACATAAAATTAACCTTAAAAAAACTAACCCGGAAACTATTTTAAAATGGTTTGGTGATAAAAGTCCATTAAGTGATTTTGGTAAAATCAAACTTGGGGAAATATATCTTTTAAAAGGAAATGTTGAAAAAGGATCTCAATTAATAAAAGAAGGTTGGATAAAAGCCAAGTTATCAAAAAGCGATTTAAGATATTTAAGAAAAAAATATAAAAATATAATAACAGTAGAAGATAATATTAAAAGAGTAGATTGGCATGCTTGGGAAGGAAAGCATTGGGATGTTCAACGAATGCTTAGATATTTACCAAAAGAAGAAACTGCTCTCTATAGGGCTAGACAATTATTAATAAGTCGATCTTATGGTGTAGATAATGCAATTCAAAAAGTACCGAGTAGATTTAAAAATGATATTGGATTAAATTACGACCGCCTTAAATGGAGAAGAAGAAGAGGAAGATTAGACCCTTCATTAGAGATTTTATTTAAGACACCAAATAATCCAGTGAAATTAGTTAGACCTGATCTATGGTGGAAAGAAAGAGCAATTTTAACTAGATCATTAGTCTACAAGAAAAAATATCCTACTGCTTACAAAGTTAGTAGTAATCATTCTTTATCTAATGGGCCAGAATATGCAGATGCAGAATGGCTTTCGGGTTGGATTGCCTTGACTTTTTTAGATGATCCAAACTTGGCATTACAACATTTTAAAAATTTTTATAATAATGTTGGTTATCCAATTAGTTTATCTAGGGGAGCATATTGGATAGGTAGATCTTACAAATTATTAAAAAATAAAAAAAAATCAGAAGAATGGTTTAATGAAGCTTCAAAATATTTAAATACATACTATGGTCAGTTAGCTTTTGTAGAAAATAATCCAAATGAATCTTTTTCTTTAGATGATCAACCTAAAGTTTCAGAAAAATTTAGAAAAGAATTTAACAAAAATCCACTTTTGAAAACTATTAGGCTTTTAAAGGAATTGGATAAAACAAAATATTCTAAAGATTTTATAAAACATTTAGCAACTATAAATATAGATCAAGGAAGTGAAATTTTAGCAGGTGAAATTGCTGTAGAAATTGACAGATATGATTTTGCAATCCAAGTTGCTAAACAAGCCTCTTACGAAAAGAGATTTTATAACACGTTGAATTATCCAGTAATTGAAACTCCAAAAATAGTTAACCAAAAAACTATGCCAAAATCTGAGCTTGTTTTAGCTGTCATAAGACAAGAAAGTGAGTTTGATAAAAAAGCGCAAAGCTATGTTGGTGCACGAGGGATGATGCAGCTTATGACCTATACTGCTAAGTTAGTTGCTAAACAAGCCAAACTTCCATATACAAAAAGCAGGCTTAGAACTGATCCAGATTATAATATGCAATTAGGATCTTATTACTTGGCTGGATTATTAGAAGAATATGAAGGCTCTTATCCATTTGCATTAGCTGCTTATAATGCTGGACCAAAAAGAGTTAGATATTGGAAAAAAATTAATGGAGATCCTCAAAA
>CACLHW010000028.1 GCA_902606835.1 uncultured Pelagibacteraceae bacterium | reverse complement strand
AACCTTACATTCAAAAATTCATGCGGGCATTCTAAATATAAGAAAAAATAAAAAACATAAAAAAGATTTAAAAAAACAAAATATATCAAATATAGATTTGGTAATCATAGACCTTTACCCTTTTGAAAAAAAAATTAAGGAAAACGTAAAATTTAAAAATATAATAGAATTTATAGATATTGGTGGTTCGGCTTTAATTAGAGCTGCTGCAAAAAATTATAACGATGTCACTGTAATTTCTGAAATTTCTGATTATTTACTTTTAGCAAATGAATTAAAAAAAAATAATGGCTCTACTTCAATGAAATTTAGAGAGTTTATGTCTGCCAAAGCATTTAGTGCTACAGCATATTATGATTCTACTATATCGAATTTTTTTAATAATAGACTAAATATAAAATTCCCAGCAAAAAAAACTATTCACGGTAAATTAATTGAAAATCTTCGATATGGAGAAAATCCACATCAACAAGCTAGTTTGTACAGCATGAATGATAATGTTGAAGTTAATAGTCTGCATGGAAAAAAACTAAGTTATAACAATTATAATGATATTTATTCTGCATTAAATATATTAAAATCTTTTAATAAAAATAAAGGCACAGTAATAATTAAACATGCAAACCCGTGTGGAGTTTCATTAGAAAATAACCAAATAAAATCTTTTGAAAATGCTTTTAACTGTGATCCTGTAAGTGCTTTCGGTGGAGTAGTAGCAGTAAATTCAATAATTACGAAAAAATTAGCTGAAAAGTTAAATAAAATTTTTTTTGAAGTCATAGTAGCGCGAGGATTTGTAAAAAAAGCTTTACAACTTTTAAAAAAGAAAAAAAACTTGAGATTAATTGATTGTAGTAAATTTTTATCCCAAAATAAAAAACATTATCTTTTTTTAGACAATTACTTTTTAACTCAAGATCAGGATAATATTATTTTTAGTAATAAACTAAAAATAGTTACTAGAAAAAAACCAACACCGTCAATAATAAAAAGTCTTAAGTTTGCTTTTCATATTTGCAAGTTTGTTAAATCTAATGCAATAGTAGTAGTTAATGGTAAATCAACTATAGGTATTGGTTCTGGACAGCCAAGTAGATTAGACAGCTGTGAAATTGCAACTAGTAAAGCTTTAAAATTTCAGCCTGAAAAAGTTATAAACTCTGTAGCAGCATCTGATGCTTTTTTTCCTTTTTCAGATGGAATTAAAAAACTTGTGGATGCCGGTATTAAAGCAATAATCCAGCCTGGCGGCTCATTAAATGATAAAAAAATAATTAAAGCAGCAAATGATGTTGGGATAACCATGGCCTTTACTGATACTCGCCATTTTAAACACTAAAATTATATTTTATCAATTTTAGCAGCTAAAATAAAATCACTTTCTACAAGTCCTTTTATTTTATGAGTAAAAATTTGAACTTTGGCATAACCCCACCCAAAGATAATATCTGGATGATGACCTTGTGTTTCAGAAATATTTCCAACTTCATTTACAAATTTCTGACTTTCTAAAAAATTTTCAAACTTAAAATTTTTTTCTAGAAAATAGAACTCTTCTTTATTTTTTTTTACATCCCATCCATCTACTTTTTTTAAGTATTTATGTATTTCAGAAATGTCAAACGGTGCAACACCTCCACGACAAGGAATACAATTTTTTTGATGTAAATCGCTCACTAATTGTCAATTGTATTTTAAGTATAATTTTTAGTCAATTGGACATAATTACTTATTAATTGTCCTCTGTAGTGAGGCCATTTTTTATGATAAAAATTAAAATTAATGATAATTTGGATTGCATCATATCCTAAAAGTGGAAATACATGGGTTCGAAGTCTTTTAAGTGCATATTTATATTCTGAAGATGGTAAATTTAATTTCAATCTTTTAAAAAAAATTCTTCAATTTCCAGATAAAAAATTTTTTAAATATTTTTTACAAGATTTTAGTGATATAAAAAAAATATCAGATTATTGGATAGCCGCTCAAGATAGAATTAATTTGTTTAACGATAATAAAACTACTTTTTTTAAAACGCATAGCGCTTTATGTACATTAGAAAATAATTCTTTTACAAATAAAAATAATACAAAGGCTGTTATTTATATAGTCAGAGACCCAAGAAATTTAATAACTTCATTATCTAATCACTATTCTATAAATTTAGAAGAATCATTAAAATTTATTACCAATAGAGATAAAATTCTTACCGAAGATGAATGGGGTAGTAAAAATTTTGGAATTAGTACAGTGCTTGGAAGTTGGTCAGACCATTATAAATCTTGGCGTGATATTAAATTTGCGCCTGTATTGATTGTTAAGTATGAAAATCTAATTGAAGATACAAAAAATTCATTTATACAAATTATAAATTTTTTAAACGGACTTATGGAAATGGAGTTTAATGAAAAAAAAATTTCAAATGTTATTAACAGTTGTAGTTTTGAAAATCTTGCGGAAATGGAAAAAAAATTTGGATTTATTGAAGCCATTACCTCAAAAAAAGATAATAAAAAAATTAATTTTTTTTTCTTAGGTAAAAAAAATAACTATAAAAATTTACTTAGTTCTGAAATTGAAGCAAAAATAAGATCTGCCTTTAATAAAGAGATGAAAGAACTGAAATACATATAAATTAAGAGTGTATTTAAGCGAAAATTTATTTTGGGGCGGGAGAAGGGAATTGAGCCCTGCTTCGTTCCATTCTAATACCTTAAAATCCTATAATTCCTCACATCTGATGCATAAAAAAATTGGGGTATTGATCCATAAGAATAAAAAATATAAACCAGGACATTAGGACTGAAACTCTATTAGATCAGTTTAAAAAAGATAGATGCTAAAGACCTGATGGGAGAAGGTGCACTTTAACTTATGGATTATATTATCAACCACAAAAGATTTAAAAAAAAATATAGTTTTAATGAATTAGATAAATATTTATGGTCTGAAAAAAGAATATCAAAATTTCCTCATTCTATTCCGCATTATTTTGATTTTTTCAACGGTTATGCTAAAAAAAATTATACATTAATTCCAACAAAATGTTTATGTGATAATAATGACGATATACTTTTATCAAAAAGTGATAGACATTGTGTTGAATTCCCTACTGTAGTTTGTAAAAAATGCGGTTTAATTAGATCAAAAAACTATTTTACCGACGAAAATATAAACGATTTTTATAAAAATTATTTCAGAAATGTTGTTTGTGAGACCGTAGATGAACACAAAGTTCACGAGGATCCAGAATATATGTATAATGACCAAAAAGAAGAAAGTATAAAAAGATTTAAAATAATAGAAAAGTTTGGAAATAAAATCCTCTCCAAAAAAAAAGTTCTGGATTTAGGTGGAGGAATTGGAGGAATTTTAGAACATTTTAAAAATGAAAATGAAGTTTATTTAGCAGACTATTTTGATCCCTATCTTAATTATGCAAAATCAAAAGGGATAAATATCATTAAAGGTGGATTAGATAAAATTGATTTTAAACCTGACATAATTATTATGTCACACGTGATTGAACATTGGAGTAATTTTAAAGAAGAAATGAAAAAATTAATTCAAATTCAAAAAATAGGAGAAACGATTAATTATATAGAGTTTCCTGGAATTGATAGTTTAAAATTAGGGAGACGAGAGGGGGATGTTATCGGAGATCTTCTTGTTCCACATGTTTATTTTTTTACTTCTTATGTTTTTGAAAATATAATGAATAGATATGGATTTGAAAAACTATATATTGATAGTGAAATAAAATCTCTTTTTATTTATACTGGCAAAAAATCTAATTTAATTAACAATTATCCAAAAGTACTAAAGGACCTGATTCTCGCTGAAAGAAGGAGAAAAATTCATTGTGTGCAGAATTTTATAAAGCTTTTTATACCCTATAATCTACTATCAATTATTAGAAAAATTAGAAATAAAAAGATTAATTATTAAATTCTTTTATCTAGTTCTTTATTCCTTTCTGTATCCGAACTGTATCCAGTAGTGTTTCCAAGAAAGGTAAGTGGCTCTCGTTTTGGAGCGGGAGAAGGGAATTGAACCCTCGACCTAAACGTTGGCAACGTTTCGCTCTACCACTGAGCTACTCCCGCTTATTAAGGAAAGATTATAAAACAAGGATTTTCTATAAGCAAGATTCTCTAAAATCAAGCGAATTTAAAATGAATTGTGATAAAAATCTAAGTTACGCAAAAAAAGATAAGTCTTGTCAGCAGACATTGGAGTTCGATCAAGACGTTTATTCACAAGCAAAATCAACAAAAATATTGCATATTGTATAATTTAAAATATAGTTAATTTCATGAACCATTTACTAGATCCTAAAAATCCAAAAGATGAACAAAATCTAGAAAAAGGTTTATATGTAAATGACGACGATCAAGATTGGGGTAGCGGGGGAATGAACGACGTCCAAGAAGACTCCGAATAAAATCAATAACTTTATTTATAAAAATAATGAATTCAAAAATTAAATCTGGGAACGTATCTTTTGATCTTAAAAGATTTGCAGGTATAAAAAGAGATTACACAAAAGAAGATGTCGAAAAACTTAAAGGAACATTTAATATTGAATATACTTTATGCAAATCACATTCAGAAAAACTTTGGAATTTATTAAATACAGAAACTTATGTTAACACGTTAGGATCTCTGTCTGGAAATCAAGCAGTACAACATGCAAAGGCAGGATTAAAAGCAATTTATTTAAGTGGTTGGCAAGTCGCAGCTGATGCAAATAGTGCTGGTGAAATGTATCCAGATCAAAGTTTGTATCCTTATGACAGTGCCCCAAAATTGGTTGAGGAAATGAATAATGCTTTAATTAGAGCTGATCAAATTCAACATATGGAAATAAAAGAAAAAAAAATAGATGCTAAAGACAAGGTTGATTACAAAATGCCAATTATAGCTGATGGTGAAGCGGGTTTTGGCGGGCCTTTAAATGTATTTGAATTAACAAAAAAATTTATAAAAGCAGGCGCTAGTGGAGTTCATTTTGAAGATCAATTAGCTTCAGAAAAAAAATGTGGTCATATGGGAGGGAAAGTATTAGTTCCAACTCAAACAATGATTAAAAATCTTAAGTCAGCAAGATTGGCAGCTGATGTTATGGGAGTTCCTTTAATTATTTTAGCAAGAACTGATGCAAATGCTGCAAAACTAATTACAAATGATATAGATGAAAATGATAAACCTTTTTTAACAGGAAAAAGATCACCTGAAGGTTTTTATTATGTAAAAGATGGTCTCGATCAAGCAATCTCAAGAGGTTTGGCATACTCTCCTTACAGTGATTTAATTTGGTGTGAAACAGCAAAACCAGATTTAAAAGAGGCTAAAACTTTTGCAGCTGCTATTCACAAAAAATTTCCTGGAAAACTTTTGGCTTATAACTGCTCTCCTTCTTTTAATTGGAAAAAAAATTTATCAGATAAAGAAATAGAAATTTTTCAAAAAGAACTTGGTAATATGGGGTATAAATTTCAATTTATAACTTTAGCGGGTTTTCATGCACAAAATTATGCTATATTTGATTTAGCAAAAAAATATAAGCAATATGGAATGGCAGCTTATTCAAGATTACAACAAAAAGAATTTGATAGTGAAAAAGAAGGTTATACAGCTACAAAACATCAAAGAGAAGTTGGCACTTCATATTTTGATGCAATTTCTAATACTATTTCTTCTGGGGAAAGTTCAACCACTGCAATGAAAGA
>CACLHW010000027.1 GCA_902606835.1 uncultured Pelagibacteraceae bacterium | reverse complement strand
ATGCAAATACAAATAAGCAGACAAATGAACGCTGTTATCCTTTTTATAATTGGAATCCCCGTAGTTGAAATTTATCTAATGATTAAAGTTGGAGGATTTATTGGTGCCTTTAATACTATTTTGCTTATTATTTTTACTGCAGTTACAGGCGTCTATTTTGCAAAAATAGCGGGCCTAAGTACATTAAAATCCGGACTTAATCAATTAGTTAAAAATGAAATTCCAGTGTATGAAATTATTTCGGGCGCTGCATTAGCTTTTGCAGCTTTATTACTTATTATTCCTGGCTTTCTTACAGATTTGTTTGGCTTTTTATTAATTATTCCTATAACAAGAAAATTCTTTATTAATTCTATATCTTCTAAATTTAAACATACAAAAAAAAGTGAAGATATTATTGAAGGAACTATTGAAGAAAATAATAAAGAAAATAATGAAAATAAAGATTGATGAGTTATAAAATTATTTCAAAATTTATAAAAGATATTTCTTTTGAAATTCCAAGCGCCCAAGCATATGTAATGCTAGAAAAAGAAATACCAAATTATTCATTAAATTTTGACATAAAAAGTAATCCTTATAAAAATAATATAATCGAAGTAAATACAATTTTAAAAATTGTTCCTAATCAGGATGTTAAACACAAAATACTAACTGAAATTACTTGTACTTCTTTAGTTTCTATTGAGGAAAGTTTTAAAGATAAAAAAGAAATAGAAAAGATTGTCTTAATTAAGATACCAACTGAAGTTTATCCTACTTTATATGAAACTTTCGTATTCTTATTTCAGCAAGCTGGAATAAAAAATATTCAAATACATAAAAATGTAGATTTTGAAAAAATGTATAATGAAAGAAAAAAATAATTATTTAAAATTATTTTTAATTAAACTAGATTTTAAAAATTTATTATGAAGATCTAATTCCTGGGTAGTAGGTTTAATAATTTTTCTTTTAGTATTATTTTTTTCTTTAAAATTATCAGACGCTTTTAAATTTGCAATTTCACTGTTTTCTAAGTTTAACTTTGGTTCTTTTTGATCCAAGAGATTTATGTAAACATCTTTTAATAAACGACAGTCAATTATCGCATTGTGTTTTTCCCTTTTACTGTTATCAATGTTAAAACGTTTGCAAAGGGCATCTAAAGAGTTTTGAGCTCCTGGATATTTTGTTCGTGCAATTTCTAAAGTATCAATTACATTTTTCATTTCTATTTCCTTTTTATTTATAAGTTTTAATTCATAATTTAAAAAAGATATATCAAACGGAGCATTATGAATTATTAAGCTTTTGTCTTTAATAAAATTTAAAAATTCATCTGCGATTTCTGAAAAAGTTTTTTTTTTAGATAAAAATTCATCAGAATATCCGTGGACTTTATATGCATCTTTAGAAACAGATCTTTCGGGATTGATATAAGTATGAAATGTATTGTTTGTAGGAATTTGATTATCTAATTCAATACATCCAATTTCAACTATTCTATGTTTTTCTGTAGTTGATAGTCCCGTAGTTTCTGTATCAAGTATTACTTCAAGCATTTGATAAAATTTTTCTCATTAATATTTTAACATTTTTTTTTGCATTATTGTTCTTAAAATTATTTTTTATTACAAAATTAGATTTTCTTTTTTTAATTTCTATAGGAAGTTGAACTTTTTTAAATTTTTTAATTATTTCGTGGTTAATACCTGACCTTTTTTTAAGTCTTTTATTAATTTCTTTTTTTTTAGCTTCAACAAAAACTAAAATATCATTTTTTTTATTTATTTTATTTTCTATTAATAGTGGAATATCCAAAACTACAAATTTTTTATTTTTATTTTTTTTAATAAATTTATTCATTTTTAGTCTAACTTCTGGATGAATAATTTTTATAATTTTTTTAATATTATTTTGTTTATCTAAAATAGCTTCAGAAAGTTTATTTTTTTTTATAGGGAACGAATAAATATAATTTGGCAAAGATTTTCTAAGTTTGTAATAACATTTTTTGCTTTTTTTATATATTTTATTTACCTCATCATCTGCATTAAAAACTGGGCAACCAAATTTTTTCGCAATATAACTTTTTCCGCAACCAATATCTCCAACAACAGCGATTCTAATCATTACTCTAATAATTTATTATTAATTTTTGGCAAAATATTGTGCCAAATTTTAAATGCTAATTGAGCTTGAAAAATAAACATCATTTTCCCATTTTCAATTTTATGGCCAGACTGCTTTGCCTTTGAAAGGAATTTAGTTTTATTTGGATTATAAATAATATCGTAAAATAATTTATTCGGCCCAATATCATCATAATTTAATTTAATTTCATCCTCATTCTTTAATCCTAAACTTGTTGCATTAATTATCATGTCAAAATTATTAATTTTACCCCAATTTATAATTTCTATATTAGGATATTTTTTTTTTAAAGTTTCAGCTTTTTCTTTAGTTCTATTGCTTAAAGTAATTTTAGATGCTTCTAATTTTTGTAATGCTAAAATAATTGAAGAAGTCACTCCACCTGCACCTAAAATTAATACCTTTTTATTTTTTACATTATAATTTATATGCTTTAAACTTTGTTCAAACCCTCCAATATCAGTGTTGTCTCCAAAAATTTTATTATCTTTTTTAAAAATTGTATTAACGGATTGCGCTTTTTCAGCAAGAGGAGTTAATTGATCTAAAAAAGGTATAATAGTTTTTTTGTAAGGTATGGTTATATTTAATCCACAAATTTTTTCATTTTTAACTTCTGTGATTATACTTTTAATTTCACTTTCTTTAATTTGCTTCTTTTCATAAACAGCACTTATATTATTCTCTTTTAACCAATGATTGTGCAATCTAGGAGACAAAGAATGTCCGATTGGATTTCCTATAACCAGATATTTTTTCATTTATAATTTTTTAAATACTCCTTTATTTGTTTTATTGGCAAGCCCATAATTGTATTTTCATCTCCTTCTATTTTATTAAACAAAAACCTGCCGCCAGCTTCGATTTGATAAACACCATAAGCATATAATTCTTTATCTTTTATCCTAGATAAATAAGATTTAATTTCGTCTAAATTAAGTTTTTTCATTGTAAGGTAAGATGAGTCGGTGTAATTCCAAACCATAGATCCATTTTTAGAAAAACATACAGAGCTTATTAATTGATGTTTTTGTCCATTTAACTTTTTAAGTATTTTTAAAGCTTCTTCTCGATTGGTTGGTTTTGAAATTAGTTCCCCTTTTAAATCTATAACACTGTCTGCGCCCAAAACAAGTTTATCTTCTTTCTGTGTGCTTATTTTATTTGCTTTAGTTTCAGCAAGATTTTTTGATATGATTTTTGGTGTCGCTTTTTCTTTAAGCAAAGATTCTTTGATTTGATCTTCATCAACATTGGATGGTATTACATCACAATCTATACCATTTTTATTTAATATATTTTTTCTTACTCCGCTTTTTGATGCAAGAATAATTTTATTGATCATTTCGAATGCAATATATCTAATGTTTTTATAATTGAGGCCGCTGTTTCTTCAACTGATTTTCTTGTTACATCTATTATTGGCCAATTATATTTTTTAAATAATTTTTTTGAACTTTCAAGCTCATTTTGAATTTCTTTTTCATTTGTATAATTGCCAGGTCTGTCTTCATGCATAGAATGTATCCTATTTCTTCTTACGTCTAACAGTCTGTTTACATCACATACAAGACCCACAACAAAAGTCTTTTTGGAACTTTCTATAAGATTTTCTGGTAAATTTTTATTCGGGATTATGGGTATATTTGCTACTTTATATCCTCTGTTTGCTAAGTATATTGACGTTGGTGTTTTACTAGTCCTGCTTATTCCAACTAAAATAACATCTGATTTATCCAAATCTTTTATTATTTTTCCATCATCATGAGACATTGTAAATTGAACAGCTTCTATTCTCTTATAATATTCTTGATCCAAAGCGTGCTGCCCGCTCGGTATACGAGAAGCTTCTTGTTTTAAAAGTTTAGAAAAATCAGCAATTAAATTTCCTAAAACTTCAAAACTAGGAATATTATTTTTTTTGGTTTGTAAAAATAAATATTTTGAAAGTTCATTGTCTACAACTGTATATAAAATTATTACATTTTTTTCTGATTTTGATTTAGAAATTATTTTATCTACTTGGTTTTTTGTTCTAGTAAAAGAATAATGAATTGTTTTACATTCAAAATCAGGGAATTGGGCTTTTAAAGCTATAAAAATTCTATCTAATGTTTCCCCGGTTGAATCTGACACTTGATAAACTTGGTATACCTTGTTCATAACACTGTTAATAAATTATTAATTAGAAGAAAATACATATTACTTTTAAAATAATTAATGTTGTTAAGAAAAATCAACAGTAATTTCCGTAGTTATATACGTTAGTAAAACATAAACAAATTATTATATTAATTAACAAAATGTAACATATGCAATTAAATCAATAATTTATAATGTATATTAATAACAAGTTTAATGGATAAACTGTAGACAATTAGTTAATACCGTTATTAACATACCCTAATAATACTATTAACTTACTTATATAATATATTAATGAAAGACATATTGAGCGAATGTATTAAAGGAAACAAGTCTTCTCACACACCTATATGGTTTATGAGACAGGCTGGTAGGTATTTACCTGAATTTAGAGAAATAAGAAAAAAAAATCCTGATTTCATAAAACTTTGTTTAAATTCTGATTTAGTTAATGAAATTACTCTTCAACCATTGAAAAGATTTGATTTAGATGCAGCTATAATTTTTTCTGATATTTTAATGATACCTTATGGTTTAGGGCAAAAAGTTGAATTTAAAAAAGGAATTGGTCCAATTTTAGAAGATATAAACTTAAATAATATAGTTAATACAACAAAAGAAGAATTTATTAGTAAAATATCGCCAGTTTACGAAGGAATAAAAAAAGTTAAAAATAATTTAAAAGAGAAAGCGCTTATAGGATTTGTTGGCGCACCTTGGACTTTATTATTATACATGTTAAATAAAGGGTCACCAAAAAATAATTTTGATTTTAATAAAATT
Organism: uncultured Pelagibacteraceae bacterium; assembly: GCA_902606835.1. Classification (GTDB taxonomy): domain Bacteria; phylum Pseudomonadota; class Alphaproteobacteria; order Pelagibacterales; family Pelagibacteraceae; genus AG-414-E02. The sequence goes on along the minus strand of CACLHW010000027.1, from coordinate 1,693 downwards.
AATAAAGAATCTGCAATTGCTCCATTATTAAAAAAAATAGGAGAAATGATATGTTTACATGTAGATAAACAAATCGAAGCTGGAGCTAATATAATACAAATTTTTGATTCATGGGCTGGGCTTTTACCTAAAAAAGAGCTTTCTAAATATTGTTATATTCCAATTTCAAAAGTTGTAGAACATATTAAAAGAAAAAATATACCAGTAATTTGTTTTCCTAAAGGAATAGGAGAAAATTATATTGATTTTTGTTCAATAGTAAAACCAGATTGTATTAGTATAGATTATGAAATTGATCCAAAATGGATAAAAGAAAAATTAAATGGTTTACCTATACAAGGGGGGCTAGACCCTAAAATATTATTAACAGACAAAGAAAAAATAAAAAAAAATACTGAAAATTATCTAAATATATTTAAAGATTATCCATATATATTTAATCTAGGGCACGGAGTTTTGCCTGAAATAAAACCAGAAACAATTGAATATATAATTCAGCTTGTTAGAAATAAAAAATAAAATGAAAAAAGCAGTAATTTTATTTAATCTAGGAGGACCAGATAGACTAGAGAGTGTAGAGCCTTTTCTTTTTAATCTATTTAATGATCCGGCGATAATTAGTATCCCAGCAATTTTTAGGTATCCTTTAGCAAAATTGATTTCAAAAAGAAGAGCTCCAATTGCAAAAAATATTTATAAAGAAATTGGAAACAAATCACCAATTCTTGAATTAACCCAAAACCAAGCAAAAAGTTTAGAAAATACTTTATCAATAAAAGGTAATTATAAATGTTTTGTTATTATGCGTTGTTGGCATCCACGCGCTGCTGACGTGATAAAAGAAGTTAAAAAATATAATCCCGAAGAAATAATACTTTTGCCTCTTTACCCTCAATACTCAGCATCAACTTCTGGTTCTTCAATTAAAGAGTGGAATGATTTATGTAAAAAAGAAAATTATAAGGTAAAAACCAAAATCATTTGTTGTTATCCAACAGAAAATAATTTTTTAAATTCACATGCAAACCTCATTAAAAAAACAATAAAAAATTTAGAAACCAAAGATTTTAAGCTACTTTTCTCTGCTCACGGATTGCCTGAAATTAAAATAAAAAAAGGTGACCCCTATCAATGGCAGGTAGAACAAACCGTTGCAGGAATAATGTCAAAATTAGCAAAGGAAAATCCAGATTATATAATAAGTTATCAAAGTCGTGTGGGACCCCTTAAATGGATTGGACCATCTACAGATGAAATAATTATAAAATATTCTAAAGAAAAAAAGGGTATTGTCATAGTTCCTGTAGCCTTTGTTTCAGAACATTCAGAAACTTTAGTAGAACTAGATATTGAATATAAGAAACTAGCAGAAAAAAATGGTTGTAGTTTTTACAAAAGAGTACCAGCATTAGGAGTGGAGGAAAGTTTTATTAAAGGACTTGAACATTTGGTTTTAAAACAGGAAATAAGAAATAATTTTGTTTCGTCAGTAATGTGTCCAAATAAATTTATAAAATGTCCATGCCAATGAAAAAAATTGTTTTGAAAGATGATAATGGAAAATCTCTCGAAGTTGATCTAAAGGAATTTCTTAATCATTTACACGAATATCATAAAACTGGAACGACAACACATACTCAAAGCGGTTGTTCATTTACAGTAGATGATGAATTTAGAAATAAGATAAGAAAAT
>CACLHW010000026.1 GCA_902606835.1 uncultured Pelagibacteraceae bacterium | reverse complement strand
AAAATATTTTTCTTCTTCGGAACTCATATCGTTAATTAAAGGATCAATTATGGAGTCATAAGGTTCCATCATCATAGAAACAATATATTCAATACATTCGTCTCCAAGATTTTTTTCTGACCAAAGATAAATATGATTCCACAAATAATCGCTTTCTGTAGAATTATAGTTTTCTAGATATTCAATAAATTTCACTAAATCTGATTTAAGCGAATTAATTTTATTAATTTGGTATTCGCTATCAGATAACCATGTATCAATATTGGGTTTGGATTTTTTAATACAATTCTTAAAAAAATTAAAATCTTCTTTTTTAACTCTTTCGATTGAGCGAATTTGTTTTAAAGCTTTTTCTCTACAATAAATCCAATTATGCAATAGGGTTGGATGGTTTACTATAAATGGAGCCATTCCAAGGCCAGTTGAATTTCCTATTCCTAAATTTCTTGCAATATTTTCGTTTAACATGATCGCTTCATTTGGATTTTTAGATTTTGCTATGTGATTAACTTGATCGAAAGTGAATTGCCTAACAAGATAAACCAGCATCATTTCTAATCGAAAAGGTCCATGTATTTCTTTTCTATCTTTAATTCTAAAACGATCGGCTAGTCCAAATTTTCCTGATCCATAAACTGCTGTAGTTCGATATAAATAACCTACTTTTTTTAATAATTCTTTATCAGGTTGCTTTCCTGAACTTAATGAATCAACCACATGATCAAATGCTCTCACGGATTTATTTGCTCTTGATAAAGTAAGTTCTTTACATGATAGCCTTCCCACTTCTTGCTTAGGAACATTTTTTCTAAGTCGATCTATATCTTTTTTTTTGGGCACCCCATCATATAAAACAAATGCTGTGTCCCATTTTGTAGCAATGACTCTATCTGATCTTTCTTTGGGTTTTATATATTGAGCAAAACATACTAAAGAGTAGCTTCTTCCTTTTTTTTCAAAAGAGTAAACTGCTGTACCAAAACCCTTTTTGTCGAGATCAAATAAATCTCTATTGTAATTCCAGCTTTTAAATTCCCTAATAAAACTTCTAAGAAATGACAATTTTGATTGATGAAATGAACCTAATCTCGAAAGATTCATAACAAATGAAGGTTCTCTTAATTTAATAATTGGCTTGTTCAATTGTTCATACCTCGGTAAAAATTATACCAATTATTTCCCAGTATGTCATTTACCTCAGTTTCTTGAAATCCAACTTTTTTTAATCCTTGTTCTAAATTTTTAAATCCTCTAGCATCTTCAAACCATATTGGTTGTTTAGGAAAGTTTGGATTACTAGAATTTCCTTCCCCAAAGTCTTTTGTTTTGGTCCACTTTCCGTTTCTCATCCATTCAACAACAGAATTTGGATGTCCTATACAAAGATCAGAACCTATTCCGATATGTTCTACACCCATAAGTTCAGCTGTTTTAGCTGCCATTTCGCAAAAACTTTCAAGTGTACAATTTGATTTATCTTTTAAGTGATGAGGATATAAAGAAAGTCCCAGCATTCCTTTTGAATTTGCTAGAGCTTTTAATAATTCGTTAGATTTATTTCTCTTGGCCTCAAACCAAAATGAAGGGTTTGCATGAGTGATGGCTATGGGTTTTGATGATAGTTCTATTGCATCAAATGTAGATTTTTCAGCTGAATGAGACATGTCAACTACAAATCCTAACCTGTTCATCTCTTTGATAACTTCTTTTCCCATTCTCGTAACGCCACTATCATTCTTTTCATAACACCCGGTAGCCAACAAAGATTGATTGTTATAAGTAAGTTGCATAAATCTTGCTCCTAAATCATATACTTTTTCAACTAAATTAATATTGTCTACAATTGGCGAACAATTTTGAAAACCAAAAAATATTGCGGTTTTTTTTTCTTTGTGAGCTTTTTCTATATCCTGAAAATTTTTTCCATGAAAAATTAAATCTTTATTTTCTAAAAAATGTTTATTCCAAGTCTCTATATTTTTCTTAACTTCATTAAAATCTTCATGGTAAGCTATGGTAACGTGAACAGCATCCAATTTTGCTTCATTATTAATTTTAAATACTTCTTTTGACCAATTACAATATTGAAGATTATCTATTCGATAATTATTCATAAACTTCATACACCCACATATCCAAACTCTAGGGCAGAATCTGTTATATGATGATAAAAAGATTCACCAAAACTTCTAAGAGTTAAAAGATTAAATGTATCTGGATCATTGGAAATTGAATCTATCACTATAGTAATTCCGTGAAATACAGTGCCGACACATCTATTTAGATCAAATTCGTTAAAATTGATTGGACTGCCCTTTTTCAATACTTCTTTTGCTTGCATACCTTTTATTTGTATTACAGCTCTTGAATGTGATATGTCAGTAATTGCAAAATATTTTTCTTTCAAATCTTTTTTGACAATATCAATAATATTTTCCTTATTAGATAAAATTAACCAAGTTCTTGGTGCGCTCCAAAGAATTCTTGTATCTTTATTTGATGTAACATTAGAATTTTGTTCTGGAAATTCTAAACCATCAATTTTTACTTCGGTTATATTAACTTCTGATTTTTTGTATTGAACAACTTGGATTATTGTCAAATTTTTTACTTCAGAAATTTTTAGTAAATCACTTTCATTTTTTTTGTGATGGTCTCCAAAAATACCTTTTTTATGAATAAATTCTAAAGGTGTGATAGCTGTCATGATCTAACCCTTTCTCCTTTGGAATCCACATAATGTGAGGATACTATTTCTACCTGTATGGTCTTGTTTTTCAAAGGCGAAAGAGCATAAAGCTTCTCACCTATCTTTTTTTTTCCATCTTTAAGAATTGCAAGAGAAAAAGGATTATTGTGTTCTACACTCCAACAAGAAGCTGATATGTGACCTAGTTTTGGATTAGGTAATGAGGCTTTACTATCCTGCACTAAGTGTGAGCCTTCAGGAATCATAGTTTTTTTATCTAAAGGTACTACACCCACAATCTTTTCTCTGGTTGAGTCTATAAACCCTTGTCTATCTAAAGATCTTTTTCCTATAAAATCCTTTTTCTTGCTTAACATTCCATCAAGAGAAAGATCAGATGGTATAGTTCTCCCATCAATTTCTGAACCGGCTACGTGACCCATTTCTATTCTTAGAGTCGAAAGAGCTTCAGTTCCATATGGTTCAATATCCATTTCTTTCCCCACCTCCATTACTTTTTCCCACATAAAAACTCCATATCCAGACTCAACATTTATTTCGTAAGCCAATTCCCCAGAAAATGAAATTCGAAAAATCCTAGCAGGTACGCCAAATAAATTTGCTTCTTTAAATCCCATAAATGGTAAAGCCTCATTAGAAACATCAATATCTGGAAATATTTTAGTTAATAAATTTCTAGAATTAGGACCAGCTAATGCAGCTCCAGCCCACTGTTCTGTTGTAGATAAAACGTTAACATCAAGCTCTGGCCAAACAACTTGTAAATAATATTCTAAGTGAGCTAATACATTAACTGCTTGGGCTGTTGTGGTTGTCATATGAAAATGATTTTCAGAAATTCTCGTTGTTGTTCCATCATCAAAAACCACTCCATCTTCTCTTAACATCACACCATATCGTGCTTTTCCTATAGGCAATTTCATCCAAGCATTTGTATATACTCTATTTAAAAATTCGGCAGAATCTTTTCCTTTAATATCTATTTTACCAAGTGAAGTTACATCACATATTCCAACATTATTTCTAACATTTGTAGCTTCTCTCTTTGCTGCCTCATGTAAAGTTTCTTGTCCTTGTTTGTAATAGCGAGGCCTTAACCATAAGCCAGCGTCAACAAACACCGCATTATTTTTTTTATGCCATAAGTGCATTGGCGATTTTCTTGTCGGTCGATAGTATTTACCAACTTCTCTTCCTACTATTGCCCCTATAGTCACTGGTGTATAAGGCGGTCTAAAAGTAGTATGGCCAACTTCTGGAACTATTTTCTTTTCAATGTTTGATACTAACTGCAAACCATTTAGATTACTTGTTTTTCCTTGATCAGTAGCCATGCCAAGCGTTGTATATCTTTTTACATGTTCAATAGATCTAAAACCTTCTCTTATGGCTAGTTCTATGTCTGAAACATAAACATCATTTTGAAAATCTACACATCTTTTGTAATTTTTATTTTTTGGAAGTGGCATACACCAAAATTTATCATGTTTATCATTACTCCTGTCGTTAGATGTTGGAATAGAACTTTTTATATTTTTTTTGGTTATTTTATTTGATATTTCAAATCCTTTATTAAAACCTTCTTCCAAAGATTTTTTAAGAGAGAAAGAGCCTTTTGCTGACCCCACTGTACTTTCGTTTTGGCGAGATTGATTTGGAATAAATGCGTTAATATTTTCATCAAATTTTAGTCTATTTCCTGACTGGGACGAAAGATGAACTGTAGGTGTCCAATTCCCAGAAACACATATGCAATCGCAAGAAACATCTTCCAAGTTTTGAAAATCAGATTTCTTTTCATTTAATTTACCAATTGTGGCAGAGTTTACTCTTAGATGTCCTTTTGTATTAGCTATTGCATGAGAAAATCTAATTTCGATTTTTAAATTTTTCGCTTCTTTAATTATTGTGCTTTCTGAATCTTTTCTAACATCAATTACCAATGGATTTATTCCATTTTTTTTAAAATCTATTGCTGTATCGTACGCACTATCGTTGTTAGTAAAAATAATTGGTTTTTTTCCAACCAAAACTCCATAGACTCTTAAATATTCTTTTGCTGCTGAAGCTAACATTATGCCCGGTCTGTCATTATTTCCAAAAACCAATGGTCTTTCTATTGAGCCGGTTGAAGCTATAACTTCCTTTGCCCTTATATACCAAAGTCTTTGTCTAGGAGTATATTTGTTTGGATTTTGTAGATGATCTTTTGTTCTTTCAAACATCACCATCATATTATGGTCATAGTATCCAAAAACTTGAGATCTGTTTTTAACAATCACATTTGGCATTTTTTTTAACTGCTCTATTGTTTCATCGGCCCAATCTTTACCTTTTTTATTTCCTATTGTGACTTCGTCAGTTAGCAAACTTCCTCCAAATCTAGATTTGTCTTCAGCTAAAATAACTCGAGCCCCATTTTTTGCTGCAGCTAGAGCACTAGCTAACCCTGATGGTCCTGAACCAACAACCAAAACATCACAATATTCAAACTTATGTTCATATCTATCAGGATCTGGTTTTAATGGAGCAACTCCTAGACCTGCCGCTCTCCTAATTACAGGTTCATATATTTTGTACCAAAAATTTTTTGGCCACATAAAAGTTTTGTAATAAAATCCAGCTGGAAAAAATTTACTCAAAAAGTTATTAATTTCACCAAAATCAAAAGAAACTGATGGAAAACAATTTTGACTTTTTGCAACTAGCCCTTCTACTAATTCAACTTCTGTAGCAACAGCATTTGGTTCTGTTTTAGCGCCACTGTACAATTGAACTTTGGCATTAGGCTCTTCTACGCCTGCACCTATAAAACCTCTTGGTCTGTGATATTTAAAGCTTCGACCAACTAAATGAACTCCATTTGCTAATAACGCTGACGCTAATGTATCTCCTTCGTATCCAAAATATTTCTTTCCATTAAATGAAAAAGAAATCTGTTTATTTCTTTCGATGAATCCGCCCTTATCTAATCTATATTTTTGTATCATATTAAAATTATAATTCTTCGTTCAGTTTTAATGTTTTAAAAATTTCATGTGTTGATGTATCTCTTGATACTTTAAACCACTGTCTGCATCCAGCTACATGGTGCCATAACTCCAAATGTTTACCTCTTGGGTTTTTTCTAAAATAAACAAAATCATCCCATTCTTTATCAGAAATTTCTTTTCCTAATTCTGGTCTTTTTATGTCAGCATCTCCTCCATAAGAAAATTCATTTTGAGATCTTTTTCCGCAATATGGGCATTTAATTTCTAACATCTACTATCCTATCCAAGTTTTTGTACCAACTCCCTTTTCGTCAATCAAATGACCCGTGTTAAATCTATTTAATTTAAATTTTGAATTTAATTCATGAAGACGATCTTGAGCAATAGTATATGCAAAAGTCCATCCGGAAACTGGAGTAGCTTTAAAACCTCCATAACACCAACCACAATTCAAATAAACTCCATCGATATGAGTTTTGTCGATTATTGGTGATCCGTCCATTGACATGTCCATTATCCCTCCCCAGGTTCTTAACATTTTTAATCTGCTAAGATTTGGGAACATAGCTACTCCTTCGGACAATACATGCTGAATTGTTGGAAGATTTCCTCTTTGAGCATAACTGTTATAACCATCTAAGTCTCCTCCCATAACCATTTCTCCTTTATCTGATTGGCTGCAATAAAAATGACCTGCGCCGAATGTAACAACATGGTCAAGAAATGGTTTTACAGGTTCGGATACACACGCCTGTAATACATGCGACTCTATTGGTAATTTCATATTTAATTTTTCTGCTAATAAAGATGTACTTCCTGCTACACATAGCCCAACTTTTTTTGTTTTAATATTACCTCTTGAAGTTTGCACTCCTATTATTTTTCCATTTTGAACTTCAAATCCAGTAACTTCACAATGTTGAATTATATCCACCCCCATTGAATCTGCCTGTCTTGCATATCCCCACGCAACTGCATCGTGTCTTGCTGTTCCACCACGAGGTTGCATTAATCCACCAAAAATTGGAAATCTTGCTGATGTTGAAAAATCTGCAAAAGGAATCATTTTTTTTAGTTCATCTCTATTTAACATAACTGCATCAATTCCATTTAATCTCATAGAATTTCCTCTTCGAGAATATACATTTAGTTGTGCATCAGAATGGGCAAGATTAATTATACCTCTAGGTGAGTACATAACATTGTAATTTAATTCTTGAGACAAACTTTCCCAAAGTTTCATTCCATATTCATAGAAAAGACCATTTGCGTCCCACATATAATTTGATCTTAAAATTGTGGTATTTCTTCCAACATTACCACCACCGATCCAACCTTTTTCTAAAATT
>CACLHW010000025.1 GCA_902606835.1 uncultured Pelagibacteraceae bacterium | reverse complement strand
AAAAAATATAAATTATCAATAAAGGATAATGAAGAATTCTGGAGAAAAGAAGGAAAAAGAATAGATTGGATCAAACCTTATAAAAAAATAAAAGATGTAAAATACAGCAAAACTGAAGTAAAAATTAAATGGTATTATGATGGTACGCTAAATGCTTCAGCAAACTGTATTGACAGACACCTAAATGATAAAAAAAATAAAACTGCAATAATTTGGGTTGGTGATGATCCAAAAGATTCGAAACAAATTAGTTACAAAGAACTTCATAAAAATGTTTGCAAAGCAGCCAACGGTTTAAAAGAACTTGGTATTAAAAAAGGAGATCGAGTAACTATATATTTAACAATGATACCGGAGCTAGCATATGTAATGTTAGCTTGTGCAAGAATTGGTGCAATACATTCAATAATATTTGGTGGTTTTTCACCTGACTCAATAGCTGGAAGAATAAATGATTGTCAATCTGACTATATTGTTACAGCCGATGAAGGAATTAGAGGTGGAAAAATAATACCTCTAAAAAAAATAGTAGATGAGGCATTAACAAAATGTCCGAATGTTAAAAAATGTGTTGTCGTAAAAAGAACTGGAAATGAGATTAATTGGGTAGATGGAAGAGATATTTCATATGATGATATAACAAAAGTTGCTTCTGATAAATGTGAACCAGAAGAAATGAATGCAGAAGATCCATTATTTATTCTTTATACTTCAGGTTCTACTGGAAAACCTAAGGGAGTTTTACATACAACTGGTGGCTATATGGTTTATGCTTCTATGACTCACCAATATATTTTTGATTATAAAAAAAATGATATTTATTGGTGTTCAGCAGATATTGGTTGGGTTACTGGACATAGTTATATTATTTACGGTCCGCTCTCAAATGGTGCAACAACAATTATGTTTGAAGGTGTTCCCAACTATCCGAATACTTCGAGATGGTGGCAAATAGTAGATAAGTATAAAGTAAATATTTTTTATACAGCTCCTACAGCATTAAGAGCCCTTATGAGAGAGGGTGAAGGTCCAGTTAAAAAAACCAGCAGAAAATCTTTAAAACTTTTAGGTACAGTTGGTGAACCAATTAATCCAGAAGCTTGGCTTTGGTATTATAAAGTCATTGGAGATTCAAGATGCCCAATAGTTGATACTTGGTGGCAAACTGAAACTGGTGGAATATTAATCTCTCCTCAACCGGGCGCAATAGATCTAAAGCCAGGTTCAGCAACAAAACCATTTTATGGAATAAAACCTGTAATCGTTGATGAAAAAGGAAATACTTTAAAAGGTGCTTGTAGAGGAAGGTTGTGTATGGCTCAATCTTGGCCAGGCCAAATGAGAACTGTATATGGTGACCATCAAAGATTTATAGATACATATTTTTCTCAATTTGATGGAAAATATTTTACAGGAGATGGATGTAGACGAGATGAAGACGGATATTATTGGATTACAGGAAGAGTAGACGATGTAATAATAGTTTCTGGACACAATCTTGGAACTGCAGAGTTAGAGAGTGCTTTTGTGGCACATCCAAAAGTAGCTGAAGCTGCAGTTGTTGGGTATCCCCACGATATTAAAGGAAACGGACTTTATTGTTATGTAACATTAAATGCAGGAGAAAACCCTTCTGGTGATCTAGAAAGAGATTTAAAACTTTGGGTTAGAAAAAATATTGGCCCTATTGCAACACCTGATTTAATACAATTCGCACCTGGATTACCTAAAACAAGATCGGGAAAAATCATGAGAAGAATACTTAGAAAGATTGCCGCAAATGAGCACGACCAATTAGGTGATACTACTACTTTAGCTGATCCAACCGTAGTTGATAGCCTTGTAGAAAATAGAAAAAATAAAAAGTAAATGAAAAGATTAATCAAAACTTTGATAAAACCTGACTGGGAAGATAATCCAAAAAGATCTGAAATTTTACATGCTGCAAATTTACTTCAAATAGGAGAATTTCAACTAATACAGTTAGCATATAAAGTTTGGTATAGAGAAGACTTGCCAGAAGAAAAAATTAATAAAATATTTAGCGAATATATGGTAACTGGAATAATACCAATTTGGGTAACTCATTACGCTAATGATATTTTAAAATTAGACCGAGCAAATGTGCTTAATGGTTATGATAATAAATATCATGTATACGATCATGAATTTGGGCTTTACATTGAAAATGAAAAACAAAGAAGACAAAGGGGAATATTTTACGCAATTATTATAGGCTTTGTTTTTGTAGCAAGTCACTATGTGGCAGCAAATTACTCTGAAGAGCCGGCTGGTTTCTATCCACCATACATTGAAAAAAAAGTAGTTTATCCAGAATTATATAAAAAAGATCCTGGTAATAGTTTGGATAAAAAGTAAAAAATGCTTGACTTCATTCCAAGTGAGTATGAAAAACTTGTAAACATAGTTTTTTTAGTAGTTACATTTTTAATAGCAAAACACGGTATTACATATAAAAAAGCTGATGGAGAAAGAGATTTTGTAAGATTGCTTTTTGGATGCATTGCAGCTACATATTTTTTTTTAGTTTTATTTAAAGATGTATTAGGTCTTATAAGTTTTTAAAGTTTACCAGGTTTATGCATAACCTGTCCCTCGTCTAATTCCTTTATACTTAAGACTCTTTGATCTTCTGGCAATTGTAATTGTTCGTTAAGATACAAAGCTCTTTCTTTTACTGATGAAGACTTAAATTTATAATTGAGAATAACAGTACCAAGACCTGGGCCTGCTACCGCTTCGTGATCAATGCCCAGTGCTTTTACATAATCTTTTAAAGCTTCTTTATATTTTTTATTTCTATCTTTTATAATACCGCGATTTGCATATGCGGCCGCTAAAGTTCCCTTTCCTGTTTTATCATCATCTTCAAGATTTTTTTCTAAAAAATTTATTAAATTACTAAGCTCATTATCTGCTTCAAGATAGTTTTTTTGTGAAATAAAAACTAAAGCTTTGCACATAACAGCACCACGATGGTAAGGACTTTTTTCTAGAGCGTCATTAGCAGCCTTTAACGCTTTTTCATATAACTTATCTTTCAAACGTATATCGCAAACCTCGGTTTCATAATCACCAGGAGGTCTATTCATAAAAGATTTAACAAAAGCCCAAATGGTAAACATGACAAATGTAAGAATCGCCATGTATATAACAAACCTTTTTAATACATTTGCATTAACATTCATTAATTAAACACCTGGTTTACGTATACATAGCTAAAAACTATACATAAAAGAACTGAGGTAAATGAGGCTCTTTTTTTTAATTTTTTTTTTTCCTCGTCTGTAACTATTTTCTCAGATTTTTGTTTTTTTCTTACATACAAAACCCATATCAATTGTCTTACAGGGAAATACAAAACAGAACTTAAAAGTATAATCCATAAAGGGTCGTGGTAAACAAAGTAGTAGTGTGTAAAATTCATAATAAAAATTTAAATAAACTTAGTTATATACTTAAAATAACACCCATATAACAACAATTTCAATTATTAGTTGTATAGTTTTTAGTCTATTAAAGTGTTGATTTGAACAGTTAATTATGCTGAACTTTCAACATTAATGCTTGGAACTATGGTTCTGAGCATTTTGTGTTTTATAAAACAAGTAAAAAAAACAAAGGGGGAAACCTTTATGTCAGCAAAAGTAACGTGGCTGATAGTGTTCGTGTTACTCTACTGGGCTTATTGCATATACTGGGGAGTAAGAGGAGCGCAGATGGCGAAAACAGCATCTGACTACTTTATATCTGGAAGAAAACTTCCAATGTGGGTATTCGTTCTTGCCGCCACAGCTACATCATTTTCTGGTTGGACCTTTATGGGTCATCCAGGATTAATTTACAGAGACGGTTTTCAGTACGCTTATGCGTCTTTCTATGTAATCACTATTCCTTTTACTGGAGTAATGTTCTTAAAAAGACAATGGATACTTGGAAAGCGTTTTGGTTACGTAACACCAGGAGAAATGTTATCAGATTACTTTAAAGGTGATATGATACGTGTTTTAACTGTTGTCGTAGCTTTATGTTTCTCAGTTCCTTACTTAGGTTTACAGCTTGCAGCTTCAGGAAAACTATTTAACGTTTTATCTGATGGTATGTGGGGCGTTACAACTGGTACATGGGTACTAGCTGCTATCGTTGCACTTTACGTAGGACTTGGCGGATTAAGAGCCGTGGCTTATGTAGATACACTGCAATGTGTACTTTTATGGTTTGGAATTATTGCGATTGGTTTTATTGCATACGATCTCGTTGGAGGTTGGGCTTCATTAAATGAAGGATTAGCAAAAGTTGCTTTGGTAGAAGGCACTAAATGGGGGAGAACTCCAGGTGATAACTACTCAGCCTACTTTGCAATTCCTGGTGTCATACAGTTTACAGCTGGATTAGGAAAAGAAACTCCAGTTGGTGGATTGTGGACAGGAGTTATGGTGTTAACTTATATGTTTGCTCTTATGGGCATTCATTCTTCACCAGCATTCTCTATGTGGGCTTTCTCTAACAAAGATCCTGAACCATTTGCACCGCAACAAGTTTGGGCTTCATCATTTGGAATAGGTTTTGCCCTATTCATATTTACTGCAGCTCAAGGAATGGGTGCACATATACTAGGTGCCGATCCAGTTGTGAATGCAGCAGGAGTAAATATATCAAACGTACTTCCGGAATCGATTGGTAAGGGCGGTCAAGGTAATCTTGTTCCATACTTAATCAATACGATTGGGGATGCGGCTCCATGGTTTGTTGGTCTTCTCGCTGTTTGTGCTTTAGCTGCTATGCAGTCTACAGGCGCAGCATACATGTCAACTTGCGGATCAATGTTAACTAGAGACATCTACAAAAAATTCTTTAGACCAAAAATGTCACACGCTGAACAAAAACTGTTTGGACGTATTTGTGTGGTATTAGTAGTTGGTGGAGCATTGTTAGTAGCTACATTCTCTAGAGACGCATTAGTATTACTTGGAGGATTAGCGGTAGCGTTTGGTTTCCAAATGTGGATACCATTAGCTGCAGTTTGCTATTTCCCATGGTTGACGAGAGAAGGAGTATCTTGGGGTCTATTAGCAGGAATTATTGGAGTAATGCTTACGGAAAGTATCGGCCAAACATTATTTGGTGACACACTTCCGTGGGGTAGATGGCCTTGGACAATGCACTCTGCATTCTGGGGAATGTTTGCTCAGTTATTAGTATGTCTTCCAGTTTCTGCAATGACGCAAAACTCAAGAGATCGTGCTCATAGACAAAAATACCATGACTTCTTATCAGATCATGCTGGTCTTCCAGCAAACAAGCAAAGTCTTAAGCCAGCGGCTTGGATAATTACAATTGCTTGGTTGTTCTTTGGAATAGGACCAGGAGCTGTTATAGGAAATGATATCTTTGGTTCTCCAAATGATATCAGCACATGGACTTTTGGAATTCCATCGATTTGGGCTTGGCAGATATTATTCTGGTTATTAGGTACTGGAATGATGTGGTTCTTAGCTTATAAAATGGAAATGTCTACTATACCGAAAAAATCGGTTAGCTCTCTAGTAGAAGATATTGGAGATACAGCTAGAGGATAAGTACTAAACATATCTTAAAAAATTCAAGAAGGGCGGGAATTCTCGCCCTTCTTTTTTTTTGACATAATTCAAATATAAAAATATAAATTTTCATATGTCTAATACTAAAATTTCACCATCCATATTATCTGCAGATTTCAGTAAGCTTGGAGAAGAAATTCAAAATTTAGAAAAAGCAAAAGCAGATTTAATTCATATCGATGTTATGGATGGTCATTTTGTTCCTAATATTACAATTGGCCCAGAAGTTATAAGTAAATTAAGGAAGTATACAAAAATACCATTTGATGTTCATTTAATGATTTCACCGGTAGATAATTTTATTAAAAATTTTGCTGAAGCTGGAGCAGATATAATTACTATTCATCCAGAAGCAACTGAAGATTTAAAAAACTCAATTAATCAAATTAAATCGTTTAATAAAAAAGCTGGAGTATCTTTAAATCCTGGAACTCCTGTCGATAAAGTATTGCCTGTTTTAAATTTAATAGATTTAGTTTTAATAATGAGTGTGGAGCCTGGTTTTGGTGGACAAAAATTTATGTCAACAACTCTTGAAAAAGTAAAAATATTAAGAAAAGAAATTGACTCAAAAAAACTAAAAGTGCAAATTGAAATAGATGGTGGAATAAATTTTGAAAATTCTAAACTAGCAAAAGCAGCGGGGGTAGATATCTTAGTTTCTGGTACTACAATTTTTAAGGAAAATGGAGGGGACTTAAAAAAAAATATTCAACTTCTAAAAACAGGATAAAAAAATGTATGGACTTAAAAGCACTAAACTATACTTTTTGTCCGTTTCTAAGTTATTTACATTAAGTATTAAAAAATTTTATTTTAAAACTAATTTTTATAATAAAAGACTAGTAACTTTTATTCCAGAAAGAATTTTCTATAGCCCTAGTACTTACTTAGCTTCATCGCTTACAACAGTGGGTAGTGAATTTTATAAAATAACAGATGTATCACCTGAAGTTTTGTGGAAATCAAGCACAGATAATAAATTAAAGTTTGAAAATTTGCATAGTTTTTTATGGTTAGCTAGACTAGATAGAAAAAATAGTAAAATATTTACAAAAAATATTATTAAAAATTGGATTAATTTTTTTTTTGATTATGATCCAAATACTTGGGAGATGGGCATAACAGCCAAAAGAATTATAGCTTGGTCATCTAATACTGATATTACCCTTGAAGACTCAGATAAAATATATAAGAAAAAATTTTTTTTGAGTTTAATTAAACAATCAAACTTTCTCTCTAAAAATATAAATAATTTATATAATGACCCAACAAAAATTATTTGTTGCGCAGCTATCATATTATCAGGCATGATGTTTAAAGAAAATGAAGGTAATTTTAAAGAAGGTATAAAAGAGTTAGAAAAAATAATAAAAATTTATTTCGATGAATCGGGTTTTCCTAAATCACGAAATCCTGAAGATGTTTTTATTAGTTTAAAATATTTAATAATAATTAGAGAATGGCTTAAAGAATCTCAAAGAGTTATACCAGAATTTTTAAATGATATTATTCGTAAGTGTGGTGACTGTTATTCAACGCTATGTTCTTCTAATAATCAATTTCCATTATTTAATGGCGCTACAGAAACTAATCATAAAGATTATGATATATTTTTAAAAAACTTAAAATATAAATTCAGCAAAAAAAACTACGAAGTTGCTGATATATTTAAAATTAAAAAAAAGAAATTTGAATTTTTTATTGACTGTGGGAATCCCCCTCCAAATAACTTTTCAAAATTTTATCAAGCAGGTTGCTTATCTTTTGAACTAATTGCAAACAAACAAAAAATTATTTGTAACTCGGGATATGGCAAATATTTATCACCAAAACTTACATCACTTAGTAAATCAACTGCAGCACATTCAACATTATACATAAATGACACTTCTTCTTGTGTTTTTCAAAAAAATAGATTTATTAATGAAATTTATGGGAATTCATTATTACAAAAACATAAAGTTACTAATAAAAACTACTTAGATAATAAAGATCATTTTTTAATATCTGCTTCACATAATGGATTTGAAAAAAAATTTGGTTATCTCCACGAGAGATCAATTAAAATTTTAAAAGAAAATGACAAAATTATTGGGCATGATAAGTTGGAAAAAACGAAAAATTCTCCAAATTTATTAAATTTTTGTATAAGATTCCATATATACCCA
>CACLHW010000024.1 GCA_902606835.1 uncultured Pelagibacteraceae bacterium | reverse complement strand
ACGGACGGAGATGTATCTGGTGTAATTTCTGTTGCTGATCCAAAAAAAAGAATTGATATATATCTAGGTATAGGAGGTGGACCTGAGGGAGTCCTAGCTGCAGCAGCATTAAAATGCCTCGGATGTCAAATGCAAACTAGATTACATTTTCAAGGTGAAGAAGATAAAAGTAGAGCTATTTCATTAGGTATTAATGATTTAAATAAAAAATATAATATTGAAGATATGGTTAAAGGAGATGTAATATTTTGTGCTACAGGAGTCACGAATGGCGATTTAGTAAAAGGTATTGCAGATTTAGGTGATAGATTTAGTTCTGAAACTTTAGTTCTTCACAACAGTTCAAAAACAAATAAAATTATCAAAAATATATCAAAAAAATGAGTTTTATATCAGTAAGTGGAAAAAACTGGGTATATAAAAATTTTGACAATATTGATATTAATAATTTAGCTGAAAAATACACATTAAACGAAACTGTTGCTAAACTTCTTGCCATCAGAAAAAAAAATATTGATAACATTGACCTTTTTTTAAATCCAAAAATTAAGAATCTTTTACCAAATCCAATGCAATTGAAGGATATGGATATAGCCATTGAAAGGACTTATAACGCAATTGCTTCTGATCAATTAATTGGCATTTTTGGAGATTATGATGTTGACGGCGCTACATCAACAGCACTTCTATATAGATATTTTTTATCAATTAGCAAAAAAGTTAAAACCTATATTCCTGATAGACAATCAGAAGGTTATGGACCAAATAATAAGGGTTTTAAAAATTTAATTGATAAAGGTGTTAAGATAATATTTACAGTTGACTGTGGCACGTTATCTTTTGATTCTATTGATTTTGCTCAAAATCTTAATACTGATGTTATCGTCCTGGATCATCATCAATCTGATATCAAACTACCTAAAGCTTGTGCTATAGTTAACCCAAATAGATATGATGACAATTCCGAACTTAATTATCTATGTGCAGCGGGTGTTTGTTTTGTTTTTTTGGTTGCGCTAAATAAAAAACTGCGTGAAAAAAATTGGTTTAAAGAAAATAACATAAAACAACCAAATATATTAAACTTTTTAGATTTAGTTTCATTGGGTACCGTTTGCGACGTAGTTCCCTTAGTTGGATTAAATAGAGCAATTGTTAAACAAGGTCTTAAGATTTTTAAAAATAGATCTAATCTAGGATTAAAAACATTGTTTGATCTTTGTAAAATTCAATCTGAGCCAACTACTACAGATTTAGGTTTTAAGTTAGGTCCAAGAATTAACGCAGGTGGCAGAGTCGGTAAATCTTCGGACGGTGCTGAGCTTTTAGTTTCCTCCGACCCGCAAAAAGTTTACCAAATAGCTAATGATTTAGACAGGTCGAACAAAGAAAGACAAGCAATAGAAATAATTCTACTTGAAAAAATAGACCAAGAGGCCAAAAAATATCATAATCATCCTGTTCTTGTTATCAGTGGTGAAAAATGGCATGAGGGTGTTATAGGAATAGTTGCTTCAAGAATTAAAGATAAATATAGCAAACCAACAATATTAATTTCACTTAAAGATAAAATTGGAAAAGGCTCTGCCAGGTCAATCGTGGGCTTTGATATAGGAAGTCAAATAATTAAAGCTGTACAAAATAAGATACTTAAAAGGGGAGGAGGTCATAAAATGGCAGGAGGCTTTACAATTGAAAGAGACAACATTGATAATTTTAGAGATTCTTTAATAAAAAGTTATGAAAAAATTAATAAAAATACTCAAAAAAATGAAAACTTATATTTAGATTCGATAATAGCACCTAGCGCTTTAAATGAAAAATTTTTTGCCGATATCAACACTTTAGCTCCCTTTGGTTCAGGTAATAGAGAGCCAAAGTTTGTAATTGAAGATTTAAAAGTTTTATCATCAGATATAATTGGAAATATACATATTAAAACAACTTTGTTAGGAAAAGATGGAACTGTTCTCAAAGGATTCGCTTGGAATGCAAAAAATACAATTTTAGGAAAACATTTAAATAAAGAACAAAAAAAAAGAATAAATATAGCCGGCAATATGCGTTTGAATGAATGGAGGGGTAAAAAAGAAATTGAATTTATTATTGAGGATATAGCGTTAAATTAGTTTTTAAGTACCTTAAATATATCATCTAGTTCATTTTCATATTTTTTCCAGGAATTTATAGAACTATCATAAATCTTATTTCTTACCTGTATATCACTTGCTGTATGAACAGGTCTAGTATTTTTATGAAAATTTAAACAACTGTCATCCCATTGAAGATTACAAAATTTCAACAAACCTTTAATTTCAAATTCTGTTTTACTAATTAAATTTTCATATTTAATATTGTATATAAAGTTGGGTAGAATTTTTTGCCAATGGTTCATTATATCATTGTAAAGATTATTATAATCAACAATTTCTTTTAAATCATATGCAAATTTAATAAGACCACTTGGAAAATGGTTTTTATATATAGACAAACAATTATCCTTTGATCCTCTTTGTATATGAATTATTTTAGCTTTAGGAAGAATCAATTTAATAAGACCAATGTAAAAAAAATTAATAGGTAATTTATCAGTTACTATTTTTGAGTTATTAGAAATTAAATCGACACGTCTAACATAATCTTGACCCAATTTTTCAAAACTTTTTGGATCAAAATCTACTACCCCATCAAAAAAAAGGCTAAGATTTTTATTGCCAAATTTTTGATTTATTAATTCAGGTATAATTGTTATTTCTCCAGCTCCGTATACTTTTGGGTGACTGGATAATATTTGCTCTACTAAGGTGGTACCAGATCTTGGCAATCCAACTATAAAAATTGGCGAAGATTTTAAAAAACCTGAACCTTCGTACTTTTTAAATAAATCTTTTTTGAAAATTTCTTTAAAATCATCAAATTTTTTTTTCTCATCTTTGATTGAAAATTTTATCATGCTTCTATAAATATCATTAGCTTCTTTATAAAATTTAAATGATTCTCTAAAATCTTTAATATCTTCATAGGCTTTACCTAAAGCAAAAGATATTTCCAGTTTATTACCTTTGTCTTTTTTATTATTTGTATTTTTATAAGCATCAATTAACTCGTGAAAATGTTTATCTTTATTAGTATATTTTTTTATCCTACTTAAGCTTCTATGAGCTAAGCCAAAATTTGGTGAGATCTTAATAGCTTCATTAAAATAATCTTTTGCAAGATCAAATTCACCAAGTGAAACATAAGTGTTTCCTAAATTATTATGCACTAGATGAAGTTTTGGATTTATGTTTATTGCAGTCTTATAGCTCTTAATTGCTTCTTTAAACTTTTTTAAATGTTTGTATAAATTTCCCAAGTTGTTATGTGGTTCAGGTATTTTTTTATCTAATGAAATAGATTTATTATAATATTCTTCAGCTTTTTTAATATTATCTCCGCTTTTAAAAGCATAAAATAAATAACCTAAATTGTTGTATATCATTGCATAATTGGGATCTATGCTTAAACCATTTTTATAAGACTCTATAGCTTCATCAATTCTTTTTTGGTCGGTTAAAATAAGACCCAGAAGGTTATACAAAAAAACTATCTTTGGGTTTTTATGTATTAAATTTCTTGTAATTTTCTCTGCCTCAACCAAATTACGAGATTTATAGATATCTACAGCTGATTGAATTTCTTGTTTTATAATTTGAATATTTTTGATCATTGAAACGACATCAAATATATAATAAATAAAAGATTAATTTAAGAGGTCCCATCGTCTAACGGTTAGGACAGATGGTTTTCAATCATCTAATCGGGGTTCGATTCCCCGTGGGACCGCCAAACTTTCACATAAATGACTTATTTTGTCTATTTAATTGCCTCTTATAAGAAAAGGAAAGTCATAACATATGCTGGTTATACAAATCATCTTAAAAATAGATTAAAACAACACAATTGTGGTAAGGGGGCAAAATTTACTAGGGGAAGATACTGGAAATTATTGTATTATGAAAAATACCAAACTAAAAGAGAAGCTATTCTAAGAGAATGTTATATAAAAAAAAATAGATCATTTAGAAATATGCTTAAAAATAAATATAAATGAAAATTTCAATTTTATTACCTTATAAAGAAAACTTTTCACCTATATACGCCGGGGCTGTATCCTTATTTGTCAAGGATACTGTTAAAATTAGTAAATTTAAAAAATTTATAACTGTTTATGGAAACACTAACTTAAAAAAAATATACAAAATAAATTATAAAAATATTTTTTTAAATAAAAATATTGTTCAAAGTGGTAGCAGACTTTATGTGAATGAATTTCTCAAGCATGAAAACAAATATCCTTCAGATATAATAGAAATCCACAATAGACCTAACTATTTTCATCTTATTTCAAATAAATACAAAAAAAGGAAAATTGTATTATATTTTCATAATGATCCGCTTACAATGACTGGATCAAGATCTATTACTGACAGAAAAAAATTGTTATCTAATGCAACAAAAATTATTTTTAATAGTCACTGGTCTCGTAAAAGGTTTATGGAAGGTATTGAAGGTTTTGATATAAATTCAGAAAAAATGAGTGTGATTTATCAATCCACATCATTAAAAAAAGTTAATGTTAAAAGAAAAAAAAAATGGATTACATTTGTTGGAAAATTAAATCGTGCAAAAGGTTACGATTTATTTGGTAACGCAGTTATAAAAATCTTAAAAAAGTTTAAAAATTGGGAAGCAGTTGTTATTGGTGATGAGCCAAGAAAAACATTAGATTTTAAACACCCAAGATTAAAAAATATGGGTTTTTTAAATCATGATAAAGTTCTAAAGATTTTTGAGCAATCTAGTATTGCTGTTGCTTGTTCAAGATGGGATGAGCCTTTGGGAAGAACCAGCTTAGAAGCTAGCAGTAGGGGATGTGCTACTATAATTAGTAATAAGGGTGGTTTACCAGAAACTGTTACGCACGGAATAATACTTAAAGATTTAAATGTTCAATCAGTTTACTCAGCAATTAAAGATTTGATAGAAAATAAAAAAAAAAGATTAGATTTACAAAAGTTATCAATAAAGTATTTTTTTCATACGAATGCAGTAAGTGCTAAAAATATAGATAATTATAGAGAAAAACTTTTAAAAACTTCTTTATCAATAAATAAATTTAATACTCACATACCTAAAAGTTTAAGAATTTTGCATGTAACTAACTTTAATGAACGTCATGATGGTAGACTTTTTTTTAATACAGGCAGAAGATTAAATAATGGATTTATTAGACTTGGACATAGTGTTTTGGAATTTAGTGATAGAGACATAGTTAAGCATTATAAAAGTTTTAAAGATTATACAGGATCAAGAGCTTTAAACGAAAAATTGGTTAACACTGTATATAATTATAAACCTGATCTTCTTATCTTTGGACACGCAGATTTAATAAAAGACAATACTTTATCTTACTTAAAAGATAATTATAAAGATCTAAAAATTGCCCAATGGTTTCTTGATCCTTTAATAAAAAACGGTCCTGACTATGAAAAAAATAAATCCAGACTTTTGGATAAAATTGAATTCACGGATGCCAACTTTATTACAACCTCCCCAGACGTATTAAACTTTTTGCCAAAAGATAAACAATGTCTGTTTATGCCCAATCCTACAGATTCATCTTTTGAAGTATTAAATAACTATCAAAATAATCATTGTTCAATGGATGTCTTCTTTGCTTTAAGTCACGGGGTTCATAGAGGAACTTTAAAGCGTGGTAAATATGATGAAAGAGCTGATTTTGTTAATAGATTAGTTGAAATTACACCCAATGTTAAATTTGATCTTTATGGAATAAATAATATTCAACCAATATGGGCAGATACTTTTTTCAAATCTATTTCTAATGCGAAAATGGGGGTAAATTTAAGCAGGGGGCATCCAATTAAATATTACAGCAGTGATCGTATTACACAATTAATTGGCAATGGATTACTTACTTTTATACATAAAAATACACTCTACAATAATTTTTTCTCTAACGATGAAGTTGTTTTTTATTCAAGTATTTCTGACTTATCAGAAAATATTCAAAAATTTGCTAGAGATGATTTATCACGAAAAAAAATTGCCAAAAATGGTAAATTAAAGTATATGAAATTTTTTAATTCAACAATTGTCGCGGATTATATCATTAGCAAAACTTTTAGTAGTAACAAAAAAAATAAAACATATTTGTGGGAAGAAAAGTAAAAAGGATATTAATGGTTAATATCTTAATTTTTCGTACAGATAGAATAGGGGATTTGTTAGTTACATGTCCAGCAATATCCACCATTAAAAAATATTTTAAAGAAAGTAATATTACTTTAGTAGCATCAAGTAAAAACTATGATTATGCTAAGAAATTAAATATTTTTGATAAAGTTTATCAATTTCCTAATACTGGTATTCTTAATAGAATTTTTTTTATCTACAAACTATATAAGAGTCGATTTGATTATATTTTTATCTTTGATGGGAAAGAAAGATCAATATTAACCTCCTTAATTATAAGATCAAAATTAAAAATTGCTTTATCACCAAAAATTAAATCATATTATAAATTATTTAAGTTAAAAATTTATAAAGATACAATAAACACAAATCTAAATGATATTTTCCAAAAAATGTTGACGTATTGTAGTATAAACATAAAGATTGATTGTTATGATTTTCTTAGGAATAAAAAAAATAATAATTTTTCAAAGTTAATTCCAATTAATAATTATCTCCATATTCATTTAGATGAAAAATGGTTTAATAATCTATATATTCATTCATATGCAAAAATTAACCCGACTAATCATGAATTTGTTAATTTTTTAGATGATTTACTTATTGATAATAATATATTAATCACTACAGGTCTTATTAAACTTGATTTAACTGAACATCTAATTAACAAATATTTAAAAAAAAATACTTTAAATATTTACTCTCATGAAAAAAATAATAATTATATTTATCTAGTAAACAAGCCATCTTTTGATGATTTAGAGTCGCTATTAAGGAATACTAAAACATTAGTTTCATGTCATGGTGCAATTACTCACGCAGCAAATTCTTTTAATGTGAGAAAGATTGATATTCTAGAAAAGTCCAAAACTGATTTTTATAAGAGATTTACTTCTTATCTAAATAATTATGATATGATTTATAGATCCAATTTTAATTCACTTAAAGAAGAAATACTCAAGAAAATTTAAAATCTTTTCTTACGAAAATAAGATCTGAATTTACCCAGTTAATTAGTTTGTAATTATTTTTCACTAAAAGTTTATATATATTGTTATTTGTTATAAAATCAATCGATTGGTTATATATCTCGAGTTTCTCCTGTTTCATGTCATGACACTCTGTTACAATTAGATCAACTTTATATTTCTCAAAATTAAAATTCATTAATGCTTCGTACTCATGATTTTCAATATCTATTGAAATTAAATTTATTTTTTTATTTTTAAAAGGAGATTCTTCAATTATCTTATTTAATGTTGAAGATTTTTCTTTTATTATTTTCTGTGGCTTTTTACTTCTATAATCTACCAACTCTTTACTTAAAGTATTTATAGCTGACCTTTCATGATAAAAATATATATCCTTAATTTGCTCATCATTTGATACAATTTTTTTTATATTATAATCTTTGGGTCTAAATTTTTTAAATTCTTTTATTGAATTTGAATCTAAGTCTATATTTATACCTGTCCACCCACGCTTGTGTAATAAGTAGGTATTGTTAAATTTTATGGGATGATTGCAGCCTATATCTATATAAATTCCTTCGTCAAATTTCGCAAACATTCTATCAATTATTAAATCAACATTACTAATTGAGTATGATTTTTTTGCATATTTTTCGTAGTATATTTTTTTAATGAAATTCATTTTAAATTTTAATTTTATTTAATGCATTATTTTTAAATAAATTAGCTTCTTGAATATAACGTCTTACCATTTGCGTTGTTTTATGTCCGGTCATAGCCATAATACTTCTTTCCTCTGCACCTAATTCCGCTGTTGAAGTTGCGAAGCCTGATCTTAAACTGTGACCTGCATATTTATTTGGATCTAATCCTGCTAAGAAAGTGTATTTTTTTATTATCAGAGCAACACTTCTATCAGACATTTTGAATATTTTTCCTGATTTAATTCCTGTTTTATCAATCCATTTTTTTAGTGATACTACAGGACAAAATTCAGGATTTGAAAAGTAGGGGATGCCTTTGGTCATTCCTTCTCCAGATTGATCAGTTTTAGATCTTTTTACAAATATTTTTACACCTTCAGATACAAAATCTAAATCTTCATAGTCTATTGCTACAAGCTCTGATCTTCTAAATCCACCAGAAA
>CACLHW010000023.1 GCA_902606835.1 uncultured Pelagibacteraceae bacterium | reverse complement strand
ATATGGAGTTACGTTGAATATCAAAAAAAGAATTTTAAAAAAAAAAAATAATAAACTATGTATAAAATATTAATTGACCACTTTGAGTTTGAATGCATCTATTCAAATTTATTCCAGAGTCTCTTACTGCCCATTTAACGCCTTCTTGGTTAATTAAATTATAATCATCTATTAATATAATTGCATTTTTTTCGAGTCTTCGCGTGACAAATCTTATTGCATGCAAAGTCGGTTTATAAAGATCGAAATCCAGATGAACAAAAGAATATTTTATAGAATTTATTTTGCTGAAATCATCATCACTAATTTTGTCGGGATAATAACATTTAATTAATTTCAATTTACTTTTTTTTCCAAGTAAAATTTCATTTAAATTTTTTTCTAAATCAATATGATTAAAATTTTTAAATCTTGTTTCTTTTGTAAAAGGTCTATACTTGCCAAGATAATGTGGATCTTGAGTTGTGACATTATTTTTAATTTCATCAGCAAAAAAACCAAAACTATCTAATGCGAAAATTTCAGAATCATCTTTGACAAACTTTGAGATTGTAGTAAGAGTACCTCCCCTATCAACTCCAAATTCTATTAGGTTAGTTTTTTTTCCCCCAAATATCTCATTATGTAATTTTATAACTTGATAGACAGTGTAATTTCTTTCCATATCCTGAGAAGAATTATTTTTAATTAACGACCAATTTGATAAAAACTCTTGTGGATATTTTATTTCAACTGCTAAAAAATACTTACGTAAAAACCAAAAAAAACGAGATAGCTGCATAACGATAATCATTTGCTGATTCTCATTAAACAGTCTCCCAACTAAAGATCTAATTTTTTTAAACATTTTTTGTTTTTAATTAATAACAAATCTATCAATTTTATTCTATCAAAAGATGTTTTACTATGTTTAAAATATATTATGGGAAAAGTAGTTGAAATTGGAATCGCTAAAAATAAAGGCGATCAGATTATTAATGTGAGTGAAATTGAAGTTATAGAAAATCAAGGAATTGCTGGTGATAGATATAAAAAAGAAAGAAGTGATAAAAAAACACAAATAACACTTATTGAAATGGAAAATATAAATTTTTATAATCAAATATCAAATACTTCTATTCAAGCTATTTACTTTAGAAGGAATATTGTAACCGAAAATATCAAACTTAATGAGTTGGTTGGAAAAACCTTTCATGTTGGTAAAGTTAAGGTAATTGCACATGATTTGTGTAGACCATGCAAATACTTACAAAATTTGTTAAAACAGAATAACTTAATAAAAGAATTTCTACATAAGGGAGGTTTACGCTGTGAAATTTTATCTAGTGGAACAATTTATGTTGGAGATATAATAAAATAAATAATGATTAATTATATAACAGCGCCGTTTAAATGGTTTTTTAAACTTGAAGCGGCAAGTGGTTTGATGCTTTTAATTGCTGCTGTGATTGCTCTACTATTAAGCAATACACAGCTTAGTGATCTTTATTTCCAAATTCTAAATACTCATATCTTAATTGGTACCAAAAATTTTGGTCTTGATTTAAGTGTTTTACATTGGATCAATGATGCGTTAATGGCAATATTTTTTTTCATTGTTACTTTAGAAATTAAGAGAGAATTTATTCAGGGAGAGCTATCAAATCCTAAACAAGCTTTATTACCAATTATAGGTGCAGTAGGTGGAATGGCAGTGCCTGCTTTAATCTATATAGTTATAAACTTTAATACGGGATATACAATTAAAGGTTGGGCTATACCTTCAGCTACAGATATAGCTTTTTCTATTGGAGTTCTATCTTTACTTGGTTCTCGGATTCCCCTTTCATTAAAAGTTTTTTTAACTGCTTTAGCTATAATAGATGACTTAGGAGCAATAATTATAATTGCATTTTTTTATTCCGGTGACCTCCAATATATATATTTATTACTTATGCTAGGTTCATTCATTGGCCTTATTGCTTTAAATAAGTTTGGTATTACGAAATTTTTTCCTTATCTTCTTGTTGGTTTAGCTTTATGGTATTTCACACACGGATCAGGAATACATTCAACAATATCAGGGGTGCTTTTGGCAGCTACAATACCTCATAAAAATCATACAAAAGATTATTCTTTATTAACAAAGTTGGAACATAGTTTATCACCTTATGTTGCCTTTGGAATAATGCCTTTGTTTGCATTGGCTAATGCTGGTGTTGTTTTAGATGGTCTATCTATAAATACATTATTAGAGCCCATTCCTTTAGGTATATTATGTGGTTTATTTTTTGGAAAACAAATTGGAGTTTTTGTTTTTTCCTATATATCAGTAAAATTAAAATTAGCACAAATGCCTACCAATTCTAATTGGATAAAATTTTATGGTGTTGGTATCCTTACAGGAATTGGTTTTACAATGAGTTTATTTGTTGGAAATCTAGCATTTGTAGATCATATGAATGACATGGATGGAGTAAAAATTGGCGTTTTGGTTGGTTCCACCCTATCAGCTTTGGTGGGCTACTTTTTACTATTGATTGTTTCTAAAAAAAAGCAATAAATTCTAAAATGTTAGATAAAATAAAATATTTTCTAATTATATTAATTATGAGTCTATTCAGTCAAAATATTTCTGCTAATTATGAGAAACTTGCGTACGATTTTAATTTTAATGATCTTGATGGCAGTCCTCTTAATTTATCAGAATACAAAAACAAAGTAATAGTTGTAGTGAATGTTGCCAGTCAATGTGGTTTTACCAGTCAATATGAGGATATGCAGGAAGTTTGGGAAAAATATCAAGAAAAAGGTGTTGTCATGTTAGGTGTTCCCTCAAACGATTTTGGCAATCAAGAACCTGGTGATAGTGCAGATATAAAGAATTTTTGCGAAGCAAAATTTGGAATTACTTTTCCAATGACTGAAAAAGTTTCGGTTAAAGGAGAAAATGCACATCCTTTTTTTAAATGGGCCCAAGCAAATCATGGTAAATCAGCAATTCCTAAGTGGAATTTTCATAAAATTATTGTAGGTAAAGATGGTAAGATTAATGACACGTTTACGTCAATAACTAAACCTACCTCTAATAAATTTATTATCTCAATCGAAAAAGCTCTAAAATAGATTTTAAGTCTGCCTAAGTTATACTCTTAATATAATTTTTAAGATCAATTTTGCCAAAATATTTATAGACTTTATTTGAGAGATTCATATTTGTTAAAGCCGAAGCATATCTCTCGCCTAATCTATAAGGCAAATACTTAATTTTTGAATTAAACATTTTAGCAACCTGTATTATAGAATAACTTTTCTTGTGGGAGATGCTGTAATGTCTACATAGATTCTTTTTCCATGCTAAATAACAAACATCAATTGTATCATTAATATGCGTAAATCTTCTTTTTTGAGAGCCAGGACGTACCACTGGTAAAGGTTTCTTAGATTTATAATAATTTTCAAATATACCAATTACGGTAGCCATATCGCCTTTACAAATTTGATATGGACCATATACATTATAAAAATAAATAACTTCATATTTAAAGTTAAACCATTTCTTTAAATTTTCTAGTAGTTCTAAATTTTTTGCTTTTGTAAAAGCGTACGGAGATAAATTTTTATCACTTCCTTGGTTCCCTAATGATGCTGAAGTAGCAGAATATATAAGTTTAATTTTATTTTTTAAACAATAATCAAATACGGCATTAGTTCCAATTGAGTTTGAATTAATACATTCATCCGTTTTAATAAAACTTTGATAAATTCTAGCAAATTCACCAAAATGAAATATTGAATTTATATTTTTGGGATTTTTTAAAACTTTAGAAATATTTTTTGTATTGGATTTTATATACTTAACTCTTTTATTAATAATATGATTTTTTTTATACCCTGATGAATAATTATCAATACTTAAAATTTTATAATTTGTTTTTTTTATTAATAAACTAATTAAATTGGTCCCGACAAAACCTGCTCCTCCAGTAATAACAATGATATTTTTTTTCATTTTATAAATTTAAAACTAAGCCATCGTAAGCAGGTAAAACATTATTTGGTAGTTTGCGCAACAATAAATCGTAGTCCATATCTGTATGAAGATTAGTAAGGATAGTTTTTTTAGGTTTTAAATTATAATGTACATACAAAGCTTGATCCAAATTAAAGTGGGTTGGATGTTTTTTATACTTTAAACAATCTAAAATTAAATAATTTAAATTTTTTAGCTCTTCCATTTTTGTTATTGATAAATCATTACAGTCACTAATATATGCAGTTTTTTCAAAAATATAAACTATACTGTACGTCTTTCCATGTTTTGCTTTAAAGCTTCTAAAAATAATATTTTCTTTATGCTTGCCCAATGAAAATTTATCTCTAATTACTTTTGATTTGACTATAGGAGGATAATTGCTAACATTTTTAAATAAATAGGCGTGCGTTCTTTTTAAATGACCAAGAGTTTTTTTATCAGCATAAACACTTATTCTTTTTTTATTTTTCCAATAAAAAGGTCTTAGTTCAAATATACCATTTGTTTGATCTGCATGTTCATGTGTATAAATAACGGACGATACATTTTTTATTTTGTTAGACAAAAGTTGAGATTTAAGATCTGGTGATGTATCAATTAAAATTTTATTTGATCCTTTAATAATAATTGCTGAGCATCTTGTTCTCACATTTTTTTTATTTTTCCTATTGCACTTACCATAATATCCATCAATACGTGGAACACCTACAGAACTACCGCATCCTAAAATAATTAACTTTGATTTCATACTTAGATAAGGCTAAAAAGTTTTTTAAAATTATTAGTTGTATAATCTATAATAGATTCTTTTGAAACATTTTTAATTTCAGCTAATTTTTTGACAGTATGCACTATATAAGATGGCTCATTGGGTTTACCTCTATAAGGATTTGGAGAAAGATAAGGAGAATCTGTTTCGACAAGTAAATTTTCAACTGGTATTGTTGAAACAGCTTCACAAAGATCAATTGATTTTTTAAAAGTTATAATTCCACTTAAAGATATAAAGCAATTTAAATCAATGAGTTTTTTTGCAAATTCTTTAGAACCAGTAAAGCAATGAATTAAAACTTTTAGATTACTGTTTTTTTTCTCATTTTTTATTATTTCAAGTGTATCATTTTCAGCATTTCTAGAATGAACAATTACAGGAATATTTAATTCAGCAGCTGCTCTTATATGCTCAATAAAACTTTTTTTTTGTATTAATTTATCGCTATGATTATAATAATAATCAAGACCTGTTTCTCCAATCCCTATAATTTTATCATTTTTTTTTTTAATTTCAGTTATAAATTTTGAATTTATATGTTTAAAGTTTTTAGTTTCATGAGGATGAATTCCAAAAGTCCCGAAAATATTGTTATATTTTTTAATGATAGTCCTAATAGTTTCAAAGCTATCAAGCGTCGTACAAATAGTTAACATTTTACTAACTTTATTTGCTTCCGCTCTTTCAATTACTTTATCTAATTGCTCATAAAGATTCGGATAATCTAAATGACAGTGTGAATCAATTATCATTTTTGGATCTTTTTAAACAATATATCTAAATTATTAACTTCGATATTATCTGGAATAATTTCCTCACCGTCTAAAAAAGAAAAATTTCTAGATTTTTTTTCAATGTTTAAAGCATCTAAAACCTTAGATGTAGCTCTAGGTATAATAGGATTTAATAGAATAGAAATCATTGCAATTTGCTTTAAACATACGTGTAAAATATTATTCATTTTTTCTAAATTGGTATTTTTGAGTTTCCATGGTTCTTCATCATTAATATATTTATTTGTTAAAAAACTTATATCAATTACAGATTTTATATAATTGTTAAGATTTTGATTATCCATTTCAACCCTTAAATTCTTCATCAAAATTTTAGTTTTATCTAATAAATTAGAATCATTTTTTGACTTAGTATTATTTTTTGTAACTTTATTTTTGCAATTATTCTTTATAAATGAAAAAATTCGTTGACATAGATTTCCATAATTATTCGCTAAATCGCTATTAATACAATTTTCTAGATTCTTTAAAGAAATACTACCGTCGCTCCCATGAGGAACTTCTTTCATTAGATAATAACGCAGTTCATCAATACCATAATTATCTATAATTTCTAAAGGGTTTAAAATATTTCCTTTAGATTTAGACATTTTCTCATCGCCAGACAAAATCCAACCGTGGCTGAATATTCTTTTTGGAGGTTCTATTTTTGCAGCAAGTAAAAAAGCTGGCCAATATATAGCATGGAATCTTAAAATATCTTTTCCAATTACATGCAATGATGCGGGCCAAAAATTCTTATACATTTTATTTTTTACATCAGGATAGTTAAGGGCGCTCAAATAATTTGTTAAAGCATCTAACCATACATATATGACATGCTTATTATTATCTGGAACTTTAATTCCCCAAGTAAATGATGTTCTGCTTACTGATAGATCTTTTAGGCCACTTTTAACAAAATTAATAACTTCATTTCTTCTAGATAATGGCAAAATAAATTTATCATTTTTTTTATAAAAATCTAATAATTTTTTTTCCCAAGAAGATAATCTAAAAAAAAAGGACTCTTCCTCGACCCACTCTACTGTGGATCCAGAAAATGATGAAAACTTTATTCCATCCTTTTCAATTATTTCATCTGAATTATAGTAAGCTTCATCTGATACTGAATACCATCCTTTATATTTTGACAAATAAATATCTCCAGATTTAATTAACTTATTCCATAAATCGTTTACCGATTTATAATGTCTGTCTTCTGTTGTTCTTATAAAATCATTATTTGATAGATCTAACTTTTTTGTTAAATTTCTAAATACCATGGAGATTTTATTGCAATAGCTTAGTGGATCCATTGATGCTTTTTCAGCAGCTTTCTGTATTTTTAAACCATGTTCGTCTGTACCAGTTAAAAAATAAACATTTGAATTATCAATACGTTTAAATCTTGCAAATACATCGGCAATTATGCTTGAATAAGCATGCCCCATGTGTGGCTGGCCTGAAGGATAATAAATTGGAGTAGTTATATAATAATTTTGATTCTTCATTGTTTATTTATAGCTTTTTTTAATGATATTGAGGGCTTAAATTTTACAACCTTTCTAGACGATATTTTTGCTTCTACTTTAGTTTTAGGGTTTCTGCCTATTCTTTCTTTTTTATTTAAAACAGCAAAAGTTCCAAACGAAGTTATTTTTACCTTATTAGTTTTAATTAAATCGGTAACCAAAACTTCAAAAAAGTCATCAACAAAAGATGAAGAGTAGCTTTTTGAAAATCCCAATATTTTATATATTTTATTTACCAAATTTTTTCTAGTAAAATTTTTTTTTACCATTAGATACAAATATTACTGCTTTAATTTTTCGTCAACTGTTAATAAGTTTGATTTTATCTTTTGAATTAAATTTCCTCGAACAATTTTATTACAAACATTTATTGAATGGGCGAATCCTATTGAATCTGTTGATCCGTGACTTTTAACTAAAGGATTTTCTAATCCCAAAAAAATTGCACCATTATATTTTCTTGGATCTAATTTTTCTTTAAATTTTTTTAAAGAATTATAAGATATTAACATTGATAACTTATTAAGTGAGTTTTTTAGATTCGTTGTAATAAAATTAGCTGTACCTTCTGCAGTTTTAAGCGCTACATTTCCAGTAAAACCATCAGTAACTATAACATCTATATTACCTGACATTATATTATTACCTTCTATATAACCAGAAAATTCAAAATCATTTATTTCATTATTTTTTAATATAGAAAATGTTTTCTTCAAAATTTCATTTCCTTTAGTTTCTTCGAGTCCTACATTTAATAATGCTAATCTAGGTCTTTTATTATTAAAAAGTGATTTGAATAAAGCTGAACCCATAGAAGCAAAATCAGATAGATTTTTCTCATTACAATCGATATTAGCTCCAAGATCTAATACAACACTCATATCATTTTGATTAGGCCAAAGAGCAGCAAGAGCTGGTTTATTAATTCCTTCTATTGTTTTTAACAGTAGTCTAGATATAACCAACATAGCACCAGTATTACCTGCAGATAAAGCTATATCAGCTTTTTTATCTTTTAATGATTCTATAGACTTCCACATGCTTGTTTCTTTACCTCTTTTAGCAGCACTAAATGGACTCTCATCATCTAAAATTTTTTCTTTTACATTAATTATTTCAGAATTCTTAGATACAGGAGAATTTTTGTGAATTTCTTTTTTAATTAAATTTTCATCACCATATAAATAAAAAAAATTATTATTATCTTCTTTTAAAGAGATCTCTAACCCCTGTATTATTTTTCTAGGCGAATTTTCACCACCCATTGCATCAACTGCAATTTTAACTTTTTGAGACATAAGATTTTCTTATAATTCTACTTTTTTGGCTCTAGTA
>CACLHW010000022.1 GCA_902606835.1 uncultured Pelagibacteraceae bacterium | reverse complement strand
CAATATTTAAAAAATCAATTTTTTTGATTTTATTTTTTTTTAGTATATGAGGTATTGTGATAGTTTTAATTTTAGTCTTTTTTAAACTTTTATTTCCAAATGCCTTTTCTATAAAGAATGTATGATTTTTACTTATTGTATTTAATGAACTTAGCTGGTGATCAAAAAAAAGATTTGCTTTTCCTTTCTTGTTCGAGATTGCTGCGCAAATATTAATATCATTAGGTCTAGCTACATTAAAAAGTTCTATTGTGAGTGGATTTAAATCTATATTGATACCACTCCAACCTTTTTTGTACATCAAATATGTATTATTTTGCCTTAATGGATGAAAACATCCTATATCCAAATATGTACCTATTTTATTTTTGTTAAACAATTTTATAATTTTTTTGTCTTCACCAAATTGTGAATTTTTAAAAAAAAATTTTAAATTTCTTATATATATATTGTAATAAAGAAATAATTTTTTAAATACTCTATATTTTTTTGATAAATTAAGAATGATAGAATTAGAGGAGGACATTTTTATTTCTTATCATGTACTATAACATTTGGTTATTATAATCTATATTTATAAAAAGATTCGATAATTAAACAATGAAAAGTATTAAATCAATTTCTGATAAACAAAAGAAAATACTTTATTTTCTTCTATTACTTTTTATTTCAATCTCTGTAAATCAATACTATGGATATTTAGGTGTATGTCCTATAGATAGTTTTTGGTTTTTTAATTCAGGTTACGATGTTTTAAATGGTTATTATCCATTTAAAGATTATTGGACAATTGCTGGACCATTCATTGCTTTTGTTCAGGCTTTACTTTTTAAAATATTAAATGTTTCATGGTTTAGTTATGTTCTCCATGCATCTATTTTTAACTTCTTAATATCGATATCTACTTTTTACGTGCTATGTAAATTAAAATTAAATATAAATTATAGTTTTTTATATGCCCTTTTAGTTTCTATATTAGCTTATCCATCAGCAGGAACTCCTTTTGTAGATCATCATGCAGCAATTATTTCTATACTTGCGGTTTATTGTTTCATCCTGGCAATAAGAACAAATTCAAACATATATTGGTTTTTTTTACCAATAATATTTTTTCTTTCTTTTTTAACTAAACAGACCCCTACAGGTTATATATTTTTAATAATTGCATTTTTATGCTTAGTACATTTTATTTTTAATTTTAAAGTTAAAAAAATTATTTATGGACTATTAGGTTCAATCTTTATTATTTCACTTTTTCTACTAACTTTAAAAGTTGGAAAAATTACTTTTTCATCTTTTTATGATCAATATATCTTATACCCAATGATGATTGGCAAAGTAAGATATGAGTATTTTTTATTTCCATTAGAATTTTCGAGAATTTTTTTAAGATTTAAGTTAATACATTTATCTACCCTAATTTTAGTTATTGTTAGTGTAAAAAATATTTTTAATAACAAAAATTATATTAAAAATAATGAATTTTTAATAAGTATTGCATTAATTGTGACATCCTATGCATTTATTATGCATCAGTTAATGACTATTAATGGCATGTTTATTTTTTTTATTATACCAATCTTAGTTGGATTTTCTCATTTATTCTTTTTAAAATATTTAAAAAATAAAAAATATATTCTATATTTTTTATTAATTTTAGCTTTATCTTCTACAACTCATTACTGGTATAAATATATAAATAAAAGGGATTTTATGGATTTAAGAAACGCTAGTATGAATAATTTTGTTGATGCAAAAATATTTGATAAAAAATTGAGTGGTTTAAAATGGATATCATGTTTAAATATAGATGATCCTAAAAAAGAAATAAATGGGTTAACTAAAGCAATAAACATCATTAAAAATGACAAAAGAAATAAAAGTATAGTTACAGATTATCAATTTATATCGGTTATTTTAAATTCATATGACTTTTCACCTAGTCATGTTTGGTTCATAAATCATGTTTCGCATCAGAAAGAAAATTCTAAATTTTATGAAAAGTATAAAGAACTACTTGTCAATCAACTTAAAACTAATAAAATTAAAATTGTTTACTTGGTAAAACCACTTTGGCAAAATAATGAAGTTTTTGAAAAAGGTTTAAATGATAATTGCTATATCAAAAAATCATTAACAGAAATACTAGATATTTATACACTCCAGGAATGTGAAGATTTAAAAAATTAATTCATCTTAAATTAGAAATATGAAGAAAAAAATTTTAATATTTATCATTACATACCAATCATCATTCAGATTATTTAATATTATGAAAAAAATTAAAAAATTAAATTTTAAAAAGGACTTCTACAAAATTTTAATTAGCGATGATTGTTCTACTGATGATACCATTAATTACATTAAAAAAATAAGATCTTCCAAAAAAATTAAAATACTAATAAACAAGAAAAACCTTCATTATGGTGGAAATATTAAGCAGTGTTTAAAGTATGCAATTAAAAAGAAATTTGACTATGCAATAATGATCCATGGTGATGATCAGTATGATGCTAAGTACATCCCGCAAATGGCAAAAAAATTAAAACAACCAAATATTGATATTGTTACTGGATCAAGAATGTTAGATAAAAAAAAAGCCATAAAAGGAGGTATGCCTGTGTATAAATTTATAGGCAATATCATTCTATCAAAAATTTTTAATTTTATATGTAAAACAAATTTTACTGATGCTCATACGGGTTTATGGGGATACAATCTAAATATATTCAAACAAATAAATTTAAATAAAATAGACAGTGCTATTAACTTTGACAGTCATTTAAGAATTAAAGCAGTAAATCATAATTTTAAAATTATGGAAATTCCTATCAAAACCTTTTATAGAACCGAAAAATCTAGTTGGCATGTTATATACTCGTTAAATTTCCTTAAACATATATTAATAAATATATTTAGAAAAATTAAATAAAACTTTTGAATTTTTTACTTTTAACAAATGTTAAAAAAATTAATTTTAATTGCATATATAAACTTCTCCCATTTTTAAATTATTTTTAAATAAATTTAAATTATAGCTCTCTTCAAAAATTAAATTACAATTGGATGGGTTTTCTCTCCTAATGTTTCTCGTATATTTAACTAATATATATTTTTCATCACTCTTCGGGTATATAGAAAAGTATGATTTAACACATTTATAGTCTGAGCTTATGAAAGGCTCAATAATATGCTTAGGAGATACATAAATACATTTATCCTTATGATTCAGTAGCTGAGCGTTATTATTTATTTTTTTAGCAATATTTCTTCCACTAACTCCCCAATAGTCGACCTCAAAATTATTATTAATATTTATAAAATTACCGAATGAATTAAACCAAGTATACTGGTAGGGATACATATTAATATTTTGAATCATAAAAATAAATATTGAAATAAATGCTGCAAATAACAGTAATTTTTTTGAAAAAAAATAAATAGTAGAAAAACCTAATATTAAAATTAAAGGAACTAAAAATAAAATATGTCTTAATTCATCATATAAGTTCACCTTGAAAAATATTAATAAAAAGATAATAGAAATTATTGTCAGCAAAATTGAACCAAATATTATTTGCTGTGCAGGTAGTGAAAAAATCCTTTTTTCAACAAAAGGAAATAACACTAATCCTATAAGGATCAGCAGAGGTAACTTAAAAAATAACCATAAAATAATATAACTAGAAGGAAGATTCAAGGCATCCATACATCTTCCAAGAGTTAAGGTGCAAACACCATATTGTATATTTCTCATTTGATTGAGTGAATCAAATATAAGTAAGGGATTTTTCCAAAATACCGGGTAAAAAAGAAATGTTAATATAAGAGTAAAAAAAATAAATAAAAAAACTTTAGAAAAATAAAGTTTTACTATTTCATAGAATGATTTTTTAATAAATTTTGATGTAATTATAAATGTAACCAAATACTGCAATATTATTAAAATTCCGGAGATTCTTATAGATAACAAAAACGAAGTTGACATTGCAATAAAAAAAATACTTGGAAAAGAGATATATTCATTTTTGTAGATCTTTAAAAAAATTTTGATACTTAAATATGTAGATAAAATCCATGCAAATAAAAATGGCATATCTTTTGGATTGTAAAAACCATGGCCAAGTAAATAAGGGTAAAATAAATAAAAAATCAAAAAAATGTTACTAAATAATTTATCCTTTATTAATAAATTAACAATTTTTCTTGCAATTATTCCTGATAAAAAATAAGTTATAAAAATTAAACTATGGTTTAACAAAACCATTGATATCTCTTTAGGAAATTGATCAAATTTTATAATCAAACTAACTAATATTAAATATATTTGAGAAAAATAATGAAAACCGACTCCATGAAACTTCCATTCATAACTCAATAAATTAGAATATCCATCACTGTTTAATTTTAAGAAATATTTTATTGTTTCAAAGTTTAAATTCCAATTTCTTTGTTCAATAAATTCATCGGTAGATATACCGGTATTGACTGATAAATAAATACCAAAAATAAAGTAAAGAAATAAAAATAAATTAAATATGTAACTTGAGTTTTTTTTTATATATTCTAAAGTATACTGTTTACCCATCACGTAATCTTAATCGATTTCATTAATAAATTGGATAACAAAAAGCCTTGGTAATATAGTAATTTTTGGTGAGCCGTATTGGATTCGAACCAATGACACCTTCCTTAAAAGGGAAGTGCTCTACCAGCTGAGCTAACGGCCCATAAAACAGTATTACTATATTTTTTTAAATTTATTTCAAGTCTATATGATGTAATATAACTAAATAACATCGATATATTTGTTATAAAAAACATCAAAAGTATTATCTTTAATTGTTTCTCTAATTTTTCTCATTAATTCCTGGTAAAAGACTATGTTATTCATGGTTAAAATCATAGATGCTAATATTTCGTTAGAATTAATTAAATGATTAATATAACTCTTTGAATACATATTAAGATTTCTAATCTTAGTATTTTTATTAATTGGGGTGTCATCTTTTTTAAACTTTGAGTTTCTCAAATTCAATCTCCCTTCCCAGGTAAATGCTAACCCAGTCCTTCCGGATCGTGTAGGTATTACACAATCAAACATATCTATGCCATTTTTAACAGCTCCTAATATGTCAGAAGGTGTTCCTACTCCCATTAAATATCTTGGTTTATCCTTGGGCATGTGAGAAACAACATCCTTTAAAACTTTAAACATTTGGTTTTGAGTTTCTCCCACTGCTAATCCGCCTAAAGCATAGCCATCAAAGCCAATCTTTTTTAAACCATCCAAACTTTCCAATCTCAAATCTTTGTAAATACCACCTTGTATTATTCCAAATAGTGCTTTTTGTGGATTATAACCAAATTCTTTTTTAGATCTCTCTGCCCAATCATGTGAAAGTTTTAAAGATTTTTTTAATAAATTTTTATCTTTTGTTAGCTTTGGACATTCATCTAAAACCATTACTATATCTGAATTTAAATCTTTTTGTATTTTTATACTTTCTTCTGGACTTAAGACAAATTTTTTTCCATCTACATGAGAATTAAAAATAGCACCTTTTTTTTTATCAATTTTTACTAATTTTGATAAAGACATTATTTGAAAACCTCCGGAATCGGTTAGAATTGGCAATTTGCAATTCATAAAATTATGTAGTCCACCTACTCTTTTAATTCTAGAAATGCCTGGTCGTATCATTAAGTGATATGTATTTGATAAAATTATTTGTGCACCAGACACAACAACATCTTCGATAAAAGCAGATTTTATTGTCCCTTGTGTACCAACTGTCATAAAAGTTGGCGTATCTATTTCACCTCTAGAGGTCTTGATCTTACCAAGTCTAGATTGCCCATCCTCTTTCAATAAAGAAAAAGAAAATTTATCTTTAGACATTTAAGATTTATTTTATTTTGACGATAAACTTATAATTTTGTCAGGTGACTTAACTTCACCGTTAGATCCCTCGCCCCTTTTGATAAGGTCAACAAATTCCATTCCTTTAACGACTTTTCCAAAAACAGTGTACTGTCTATCTAGATGAGAGGCTGCTTTAAAACAAATAAAAAATTGACTGTTAGCACTGTCAGGATTGCTTGAACGAGCCATTGATAAAGTTCCTCTTTCATGTGGAAGATCACTAAATTCAGCTTTTAAATCTGGATAATCTGATCCGCCAGTACCAGCACGACTAGGGTTAAAAGTTTCTAGTGTTGAATTTCCAAATTGCACATCTCCAGTCTGTGCCATAAAACCATCAATTACTCTATGAAAAATTACCCCATCATATTTTTTTTCATCAGAAAGTTTTTTAAATCTTTCAACATGTTTTGGTGCGATATCATCAAACAATTCAATTACAACGTCACCGTTTTTTAGTTTTAAAATCATAACATTATCTTTAGCAAAAGATTCGTTTATAAACAAAAAGAAAATGAATACAAAAAATAATTTTTTAAACATATTTATCTTTTATAGCCTTTTTTGTGCTTTTTGTTACAAACTCATCAATTTTACCATTTAATTTTGCTATTTCTTTTACAAATCTTGATGAAATAACTTGCTTATCAGGATCTGACATTAAAAAGACAGTTTCGATTTTCTTATTAAGCTGTCTGTTCATTCCAGCTAATTGAAACTCATATTCAAAATCGGAAACTGCCCTTAAGCCTCTAAATATAATTGTCGCTTTATATTTTGAACATAAAGTTGTGGTTAATGTATTAAAAGGTATTATTTTTAATCTTTGTGTTGTGAATTTTAAATCTTTATATAAAGAATTTTTAATAATTGAAACTCTTTCTTCAGCTGAAAATAAATAATCTTTCGTATTATCATCCGATACTGCAACAATCAGTTTACTAACTATTTTCAATGATCTTTTGATAACATCTATGTGTCCATTTGTAATGGGGTCAAAAGTTCCAGGATAGATACCTACTTTATTCATAGAAAAAACTATATAAAAGTATCATCTATTTTAATTGCTGAAACAACTTTTTCATCGCCTGAAAGCTTAAATATTCTTACTCCCTGTGTATTTCTGCCAGCAATTCTAATTCCTTTAACTTCACACCTTATCATTTTACCTTTATCTGTAGATAATATTACCTCATCTCCTTCATTTACTGGGAAGGACGCTGCAACATTTCCATTTCTCGAGGAAGCATCAATTCCTATAATGCCCTTACCGCCTCTATTTGTAACTCTATAATCATAAAATGATGTTCTTTTACCAAAACCATTTTCTGTAATAGCAAGAATGAATTTTTGTTTGGCAATTACTTCGGATTTTTTATCTTTGTTTCCAGAACCATTTTTTAATAAACTTTTAGCTGTTTTTAAATTTATATCAGCTGCATCTAAAACGGATAATGAAATTACTTTATCTTCCTCGGCTAATTCTATACCTTTTATTCCTTTTGATGATCTACCTTTAAAAATTCTTAATTTTTTTGACATAAATCTTATACATTTTCCTAAACGTGTGCTTAAAATTATGTCTTGATTCTCGCTGCATATTTTTACTCCTATAATTTTGTCATCAGAATCAAGTTTCATAGCAATTTTGCCAGTAGATTGAATATTTAAGAAATCTTCTAAACTATTCTTTCTAATTTTACCTTTTGAAGTAGCAAAAATAACATGGAGTTTTTTCCATTCCGATTCATTCTCAGGCAATGGCATAATTGAACTTATTGAATGATGATTTTTTAGGGGCAATAAATTAAATAAAGTTTTTCCTTTTGAGCTTGCTGTTCCTTGAGGAATTTTCCAAGCTTTTAACTTGTAAACTAAACCTTGTGTAGAAAAGAATAATATCGGTGCATGCGAACTTGTTGTCAAATTTTGTACAACATAATCTTCATCTCTAGTTTTGATTCCAGCTTTTCCCTTTCCTCCACGTTTTTGGATTTTAACTGATGATAAAGATCCTCGTTTAATATAACCTTTTTGAGTAATAGTTATTACTACAGCTTCTTTTTGAATGGTTTCCTCTATATTGTAATTTAAAACAGCATTAATTATCTTTGTTCTTCTTTTAACCGCAAATTTCTCTTTTATATTATTTAACTCATCAACAATTACATTGAATAACTCTTTTTTTGATTTTAGTATCTTTTCAAAATCTTTAATTAAAACAGCAAGTTTTTTTATTTCAG
This sequence comes from uncultured Pelagibacteraceae bacterium, assembly GCA_902606835.1. Taxonomy (GTDB): domain Bacteria; phylum Pseudomonadota; class Alphaproteobacteria; order Pelagibacterales; family Pelagibacteraceae; genus AG-414-E02. Next base: position 531 of record CACLHW010000022.1, on the reverse strand, counting down.
TTTCAATTTCATTTATCCCGTAAGCTGTTAATTTTTGTAGCCTTAACTCAAGTATCGCTGTGACTTGTTCTTCAGACAACGAATAACTAGAGCCACTTCTTTCAGATCTTATCAATTTAATTAATTTGCTGGTTTTATTAATTTTCCATTTTTTTGCTAATAAGGATTTTTTAGCAAGATCAACATTGGTAGAATTTTTTATAATTTTTATGACAGTGTCAATATTTTCCACTGAGACAGAAATTCCTAACAAAATGTGGGCCTTTTCGAGAGCTTTTTTTAAATCATATTTAATTCTCTTGGTTAATGTAATTTCTCTAAAGTTAACAAATTCTGTTATAAATTCTTTTAAGTTTAATATTTTTGGTTTTCCATCAACTATAGCTAAAGTGTTAAAACCAAATGAAGATTCAATAGATGTAAGTTTATATAATTGTCTTTTTATAGTTTCTGGTTCAACATTTCTTCTTAAATCTATTACTACTCTTACACCTTTGTGATTTGATTCATCCCTAATATCACTTATACCTT
>CACLHW010000021.1 GCA_902606835.1 uncultured Pelagibacteraceae bacterium | reverse complement strand
AAATTATTTAAAGATAAAAAATATCCTATATTAATTGATGAAGAGGGTGGTAAAGTTTCTAGATTAACTAAAATTTTAGATTTAAATTTATTTTCCCAAGACTACTTTGGTAAACTTTATCTTAAAGATAAAAAACTATTTTTTCTTTATTATCAAATCTATATTAATACACTTTGTCAAATCTTTAGGAATACGGGAATAAATATAAATACTGTTCCTGTTCTGGATGTTAGGCGTAAAAAATCTCACAAAATAATTGGAACAAGATCTTTTTCTGCTAATTCAAAAATTGTCTCAATTTTAGGGAAAATATGTATTAACTCTTTTAAAAATAATAAAATAGGAACTGTTATTAAACATATTCCAGGTCATGGTCTATCTAGAAGCGACAGTCATTTTAATACTCCAATAGTGAACAGCAGTAAAAATGTACTCATCAAGAACGATTTTAAACCATTTAAAGATTCTAAATCTGCTTTCGCTATGACTGCACACGTTATTTATAAAAAATACGATCCTTATAATACTGCTACACATTCTAAAATAATTATAAAAAATGTTATACGTAATTATATTAACTTTAACGGACTTTTAATATCAGATGACATATCTATGAAATCGTTGAAGTTTAGTTTGAAAGAAAACGCTGCAAAGGCTTTAAGAGCCGGTTGCAATTTGGTGCTTCATTGCAACGGAAATATTAGAGAAATGATAGAAATTGCAAAAGTTATACCCAAAGTAGATAAATTTATTGAAAAAAAAACATCACATTTTTACAAATTTTTAGGATAAAATAAATTTTATGACAAATGCTGAAAGTCAACTAATAAAAATTAATATAGATAATTATTCAGGTCCATTAGAAGTTTTACTAGACTTAGCTAAATCACAAAAAGTTAACCTGGCAGAAATTTCTATTACACAGTTAGCTGATCAATTTATTGAATTTATCAATAAAGAAAAAAATATTAATCTAGACATAGCTTCTGAATACTTACTCATGGCCACTTGGCTAGCTTATCTTAAATCAAAACTTCTACTACCTGAAGATGAAGAAGATGATTTTAAAGCAAGGGAAGTTGCTGAAAGATTAAAATTACAACTAAAGAAATTAGAACTTATCAGATTATTTTCAGACCAACTTTTGAAAAAGAAAAGATTAGGTGTTGATATCCATTTGAGGGGAATGAAAGGTGGTATTAGACGATCTGGTAGTTCTGAATATGTAGTTACATTATTTGAATTATTAAAATCTTATTCAAATCATGTAATGAGGAAAAATTTTCTTTCAATAAATATACCTAAACTTCCAGTTTGTACAACAGAACAAGGTATTGATATAATTAAAAATAATTTAAAAAAACTTACTGATTGGAAAGACTTTACTGATTTGATTCCATCTCAATTTAAAGAAAGTAAAAAACTAAGAAAATCTGGCATAGCAGGTATTTTTTCTGCCTCTCTTGAGCTTACAAGAGAAGGAGTACTTACAATTATGCAAGAAAACACTTTTGATAAATTGCTTATAAAAGAAAAAAAATGAAAAAAAAAAGTGAAACAAAAATAATAAAATTTCCTAATAAATTAGATCAAACTGAAAGACATGTTGAAGCAATATTATTTGCTGCTGATGAACCTCTTGATGCCGCAAGCATTCAGGAAAGATTAAAAACAAGAGCTAATATAAATAAAATTTTGGAAACTTTAGAAAGCCAATATAAGAATCGTGGAATAAATTTAGTTTGTATTGCTAATAAATGGTCTTTTAGAACAGCGTCTAATTTATCTAAGATTGTGAACTTGCAATCATTTACAAAAAAGAAACTTTCCAAAGCAGCTATAGAAACACTTGCTATTATTGTTTACCATCAACCTGTAACAAGATCAGAGATAGAAGAAATTAGAGGTGTATCATTCGCCACAGGAACTTTAGAAATTTTATTAGAATTAAATTGGGTCAGACCAGCAGGAAGAAAAAATGTACCTGGAAAACCAATTCAATATTGTACTACTGATGAATTTTTAAGTCATTTTAATCTTCAAAAATTATCAGATTTACCAAATATCGAAGAGCTAACATCAGCTGGGTTGATTGATAATGCAAATATAGATACCTCTATATTTGGTACAGGCAAATTCTACAAGGAACAAGTAAGTGAAAAGAAAGAGAATATTTATTCAAATATAGATGATATGCTAAGTAAGACTTTGAAATCTGAAGAAGATTAAATGATACCTTTAATAATTAAATAAAATTGTATATAATTTAAATATGAGTATAGGATTTTGGCAAATAGCAATAGTTGTAGTTTTAGTAGTACTTCTTTTTGGAAGAGGTAAGATATCTGGCTTAATGGGTGATGTAGCAAAAGGGATCAAAAGTTTTAAAAAAGGAATGAAAGACCCCGTTCAAGATCAAACAGACTCAACATCTTCAGAAGAAAATATATCGAACAAAGATTCAAATTCAGACAAACAATAATTTAAAATGCCACAAATTGGATGGTTAGAAATACTAATTGTTGTGGTTTTAGCAATTCTAATAATTGGTCCTAAAGATTTTCCAGTTATGTTAAAAAAGATAGGTTCATGGGTAGGATCATTTAAAAGTTATTTTAGTGATTTTCAAAAAGATTTAAAAGATATCGAAACTAATGTTGAAAATGAAATCTCTATTGAAAAAAATTTAGATAATTTTATCAAAGATAAAAAAAAAGATGAATGAAATTAAGGATAATAAATCAAGTTTTGTAGGTCATCTTACTGAATTAAGATCAAGACTTGTTAAATCAATAATATATTTATTTGTTTTTTTTATTATTTGTTATTTTTTTGCTGAAAATATTTATAATTTTTTAGTTGCTCCTTATGCGGAAGCTGTAAAAGATGATCCAATTAATAGAAGAATGATATTTACTGCTTTACATGAAACTTTTGTAACATATTTAAAAGTTGCATTTTTTGCTGCTATGTTTGTGTCAAGCCCCATAATTTTAACACAAGTATGGAAATTTATTGCTCCAGGACTATATAAAAATGAAAAAAAAGCTTTGCTGCCTTACTTAATAGCAACACCCACTTTATTTTTATTAGGTGGTATGCTTGTCTATTATTTAATAATGCCTTTAGCAATTAAGTTTTTTTTATCTTTTGAAACTTCTTCCCAATTAAATTCACTTCCTATTCAGTTAGAAGCTAAAGTAAATGAATATCTTTCATTAATAATGCGACTTATATTTGCATTTGGAATTAGTTTTCAATTACCCATTCTATTAAGTTTGTTAGCAAGAGTAGGTTTTATAGACTCGGAATATTTAAAAAAAAGAAGAAAATACGTAATTGTAATAATTTTTGCTGTAGCAGCATTATTAACACCTCCAGATCCAATTACGCAAATAGGTTTAGGAATACCTTTGTTAATTCTTTATGAATTATCTATATTATCTGTAACTTTAATAGAAAAGAAAAAAAAGAATGCTTGATTTAAAAGAAATTAGAAAAAATCCTGATTTTTTTAACAAAAAACTTTCAGATAGAAATTCTAAAGTTGATTTAAAGGTTTTGTTGGAATTAGATAAAAAAAATCGTGAACTATTAACCGAGAAAGAAAAACTAGAACAAGAAAAGAAAACTATATCACAAAAAAAAGACAAAAGTCTTTTCGAACGTTCAAAAAAAATTTCAATTGAAATAGATGAATTTTCTAAAAAGCAAACAAAGACAAAAAATCAAATTGATACAATATTAAACTCTCTTCCTAATTTAGCACATGATGATGTACCGGTTGGATCTAACGAGACTCATAACAAAGAGATAAAAAAAGTTGGTGAAGTACCTAAATTTACTTTTAAAACTCTTTCTCATAGTGAATTAGGAAAAAAAATTGGTCAAATGGATTTTGATATGGCCACAAAAACCTCTGGAGCGAGATTTGTTTTTTTAAAAGATAAATTAGCACTTCTGGAAAGAGCAATTTCTAATTTTATGTTAGATGTACATACAAAAGAATTTGGTTATCAAGAAATATCGCCACCTTTAATTGTAACTGATGAAACTATGTATGGAACAGGTCAATTACCAAAATTTGAAAGTGATCAATTTGAAATTAAACTTGAAGATGATCAATCTAGAAAGTTTCTAATCCCCACAGCTGAAGTAATATTAACTAATATGGTTAGAGATTCTTTTTTAAAGAAAGAAGATTTACCTTTAAGGTTAGTAGCTTCTACTGCGTGTTTTCGAAAAGAAGCAGGCAGTTATGGAAAAGATACAAAAGGTATGATTAGACAGCACCAGTTTTATAAAGTTGAATTAGTTAGTCTAGTAGATCCGAAAAATAGTTTAGAGGAATTAGAAAGAATGACTAATTGTGCTCAGGAGATTTTAAAGAGACTTAATCTACCATATAGAGTTGTTTTATTATGTACAGGCGATATGGGATTTAGTGCAGAAAAAACTTATGATTTAGAGGTTTGGATTCCTTCTGAAAACAAGTACAGAGAAATCTCGAGCTGTTCTTCATGTGGTCAATTTCAGTCAAGAAGAATGAAGGCTAAGTTTAAAAATAACAATAAAGATTCTGTTTTTTTAGGGACATTGAATGGGTCAGGTTTAGCAATAGGCAGAACATTAATTGCGATAATGGAAAATTACCAACAGAAAGATGGCAGTATTATTATTCCTGAAGTTCTTAGACCTTATATGGATAATAAAGATCGCATCTCATAATAATTATTGTTTATTTTTTTTATTTAGTATAATCATAGTACAAATTTAGGATTATTTATGTCAGGTTCAGGTTTCGCACAATTTATCCCACTTATATTAATTTTTGTAATATTTTATTTCTTTTTAATTAGACCGCAGCAAAAAAAAATAAAAGAACACAAAAATATGGTGATGTCTTTAAAAAGAGGTGATGAAGTAATTACTTCAGGCGGTGTTGTTGGTAAAATAGAAAAAGTTCATGAAGATGATAAAATAGATTTAATAATATCTGAAAATGTTTCAGTTAAAGTGATTAAGTCTACTATCCAAAGTTTATTAAATAAACCTAATACAAAAAAATAATAAAATTTTGTGTTATATTTCTCAAAAATTAAATTATTTATTATATATATAGTTATAATAACTTTATCATTTTTTTCATTAACTAATTTTGTTAATAAAAGTGAAAATTCTTTCTTATCAAAAAAAGTAAATTTAGGTCTTGATCTTCAAGGTGGATCCTATTTATTACTCGAAGTTGATTCTTCTCCATTGATAAACCAAAACCTTCAAACAAAACTTTTAAAACTTAGATCAGAGTTAAAGGATAAAAATATTAATTACAAAAATATAAAACTAAATAATGAGTCAATAAATTTTTCAATAAACCCTGAGCATATAAAGATTTTTGAAGAATTTTTTGTTAGTGAAGATAACCTTATTAATATTTACTATAATAAATATAGATCTTACGAAATGGATTATCTTATAGAAAATAATAAAGTTACTATTACGTATTCAAAGTATGGTCTTATAGAGGTAATGAACTCAACTTTAAATCAGTCATTAGAAATTGTAAGAAGAAGAATTGACGAGGTTGGAACAAAAGATCCAACAATAATAAAGAGAGGAAGCGATAGAATATTAATAGAATTACCAGGACTTGAGGATCCTAGTAGGATAAAAAAACTTCTTGGAAAAACTGCCAACTTATCTTTTAGATTTGCATCAGACACTGAAGATGCTTTTGGCTCAGAATTATTATCTTTTGAAGATAGTGAAGAACAATTAAATATCAGTAAAAGAGTGATAGCTAGCGGTGAAAATTTAATTAATGCTAAGCCTCAAATTGATAATCAAACAAATCAAGCTGTAGTAAGTTTTACTTTTGATAGAGTGGGCTCAAAAAAATTTGCTAGAGCAACAACAGATGGGGTAGGAAAAAGGATTGCAATAATTTTAGATAATAAAATTATTAGCGCACCATCAGTATTAGAACCAATTTTAGGTGGAGCTGGCCAAATAACCGGAAACTTTACTTTTCAATCAGCAACAGATTTAGCTCTGCTTTTAAGGTCCGGAGCATTACCTGCTCCTTTAACAATAATTGAAGAAAGAACAGTTGGACCCGATCTTGGAGAAGATTCAATTAAAGCAGGATCACTTTCTTTATTAATTGGATTTATTTTAGTTATTTTTTTTATGTTATACAAATATAGGTTTCTAGGAATAATTGCTGATTTGGCTTTAATTATTAATCTTGTTCTTTTATTGGGTGCATTAACATTATTAGAAGCTACACTAACATTACCTGGAATTGCTGGAATTATTTTAACTGTAGGAATGGCTGTCGACGCTAATGTTTTAATTTTTGAAAGAATTAAAGAAGAATTAAAAGTTGAAAAATCTACAATCCATGCTTTTGATACAGGTTATAAAAAAGCTCAATCTGCAGTATTAGATGCAAATATTACTACATTAATATCAGCTATAATATTATTTGCTCTTGGTTCAGGACCAGTCAAAGGTTTTGCTGTAACATTAGGCATTGGTATTTTGACTACTCTTTTTTCAGCATACTTCTTTGCAAGACATCTTTCTTCGATCTATGCAATGAAAAATAAAGAAAAACAAATTATAATTCAATGATTAAAATTTCAAAAGAAATAAAATTTTCTAATTTATACAAAATTGCTAATCTTAGCTCACTAGTAGTAATTTTTTTATCTCTATTTATTATTTTTTATAAAGGGTTAAATTTAGGAGTTGATTTTAAAGGAGGAACTTTAATTGAAATTAGAACCGCAAATTCATCAGTTAATATATCTGAAATAAGACAATCATTATTAAAAATGAATCTTGGTGATGTAAATGTAAAAAATTTTGGTAAGGAAAATGATTATTTGGTTAAAATTGAATTAACTAATAGCAATGATTCCGAATTTATAAATAAGATTAAAAATCAACTAAGTTCAGATTTAGGTTCTGTTGTTAATTTTAGAAGAGTAGAAAATGTAGGCCCCAAGGTTAGTGATGAACTATTAAAAGCTGGATTGCTAGCAATTAGCTTGTCACTTGCTGCTATGTTAATTTATATATGGATACGTTTTGAATGGCAATTTAGTTTGGGCGCCATTATTGCACTAGTTCATGACGTATTGATTACGGTTGGTATCTTTTCTTTTATATCTTATGAAGTAAATTTATCTATTGTTGCTGCAGTTCTTACGATTGTTGGTTATTCGATGAACGATACTGTAGTAATATTTGACAGAATAAGAGAAAATTTGAAAAAATATTCCAAGATCTCTATTAAAGATATATCAAATATTTCTACTAATGAAACTTTATCTAGAACTATAATAACTTCAGTTACGACCTTACTGGCTTTATTTTCTATATTTATATTTGGCGGCGAAATACTAAAAGGTTTTTCTTTTGCTATGATTGTAGGTGTAATAGTTGGTACTTATTCTTCTATATTTGTAGCAACTCCAATTCTTGGTTATACAAAAGTTACTCAAAAAACTGTTTTAAAAGATGAAGATAGATAAAATTAATATAAATTTTGAGCTATTACCATTGATAGTAACATTGGCAGTGACAATAGAGTATTTATTCTAGATGTGAGCATAGCAGTTTTTGCTGCCTTTGGTTTTTCTTCGGGTGAACATTCTACTATACCAAGTGCCTTTTTTTGATTAGGCCAAATAATAAACCAAACATTAATAGCCATAATTATGCCTAACCACATACCAACACCAATAGCCGTTTCTTTACCAATTCCAATACCAAAACCTAAAGCAAGTGCTTGATGTACGTAGCCATTTAAATACGCAACTATTAATCCAGTAATAATAGTAGATAATGCAGCCCATCTAAACCAAAATAGTACAGCAGGAGCTATAACTTTTCCGATTGCTGGTTTTTGATCATCAGGAATTTTTGGCATACTTGGTATTTGAACAAAATTTAAGTACCAGAGTAAGCCTATCCACATAATACCCGAAAGAACATGAAAATATCTAAATAACCAACTCCAAAACAGTTGATCAAATGCCCAATCACCACCACCAAAAAAAAGCCCTATAAAAAGTAGTATTGATAGGAATATTGATAAGTGAATTGTCTTTGATAGTGATTGTAGTATGGATACCATTTAATAATTATAGCATCTTTTATAATAAAACTAAGCAGTTTTTTTAAACCTATTGTTGATAATATTTTTAAGGAAATTGCCCGTATAACTGCTTGAAACTTCGATAATTTTCTCAGGACTTCCTTCAGCTATTATTTTTCCTCCATTTATACCTCCATCTGGACCCATATCGACTATCCAGTCGGCGGTTTTTATTACATCCAAATTATGTTCTATTACGACTACTGTATTACCTTGTGATACAAAAGTTTGAAGTATCTCAAGCAATTTTTTAATATCATGTGCATGCAACCCCGTAGTTGGCTCGTCTAAAATATACATTGTCCTTCCGGTCGATCTTTTAGATAATTCCTTCGCTAATTTTATTCTTTGTGCCTCTCCACCTGACAAGGTTGTTGCTTGTTGTCCTATTTTTATATAACCGAGTCCAACTTTTTTAAGGGTGAGCAATTTGGATCTTACCGCTGGTATATTTTCAAAAAAATCACAACCCTCATCAACAGTCATATTTAAAACATCAGCAATATTTTTATCTTTAAATTTAATTTCTAACGTTTCTCGATTATATCTACTTCCTTTACATACATCGCACGCAATATATACATCTGGAAGAAAATGCATTTCGTAAGTAATAACACCATCACCTTCACAAGATTCACATCTTCCACCTTTTACATTAAAAGAAAATCTCCCAACTTTGTAACCTCTAGCTTTAGATTCAGGAAGATTAGTAAACCAATCTCTTATTGGTCCAAAAGCTCCTGTATAAGTTGCTGGATTAGATCGTGGCGTTCTTCCAATAGGAGACTGATCTATATCAATAATCTTGTCAATTTGTTCTACACCTTTATAATTTTTAAAAGGCATTGGAATTTTTCTAGATTTATTATTGTTAAGCATTAAATTTAATGAATTATATAAAGTATTAACTACTAATGTAGATTTACCACTACCAGATACGCCTGTTACACATGTAAATGTTCCTAAAGGAATTTTAAGGTTAACATTTTTTAAATTGTTACCTGTTGCACCTAAAATTTCTAAAAATCTTCCATTCTTGGCTGATTTTCTTTTATTAGGAATGGCTATAGTTTTCTTTTTTGATAAATAACTTCCAGTAATACTTTTTTCAGAATTCATTATTGCTTTTATCTCACCCTGAGCAACTACATTACCTCCGTCTATACCTGCTTCTGGACCTAAATCGATAATATGATCAGCATTTTCCATAGTTTCTGTATCATGTTCTACAACTATTACAGTGTTACCTAAATCTCTTAATCTTTTAAGAGCGTTAATTAATTTAACGTTATCTTTCTGATGCAATCCTATGGAAGGTTCATCCAACACGTATATTACTCCAGTCAATCCCGAACCTATTTGCGAAGCCAATCTTATTCTTTGAGATTCTCCACCAGATAAAGTTCCAGATTCTCTAGCAAGTGTAAGATAATCTAAACCAACATTTAATAAGAAATCTAATCTTTCGTTAATTTCCTTTAATATATGTTGAGCAATTTTTTTTTCTTTTTCATTTAATTTATCACTTAAT
>CACLHW010000020.1 GCA_902606835.1 uncultured Pelagibacteraceae bacterium | reverse complement strand
GAAAAGTTCTAAGCAACCCTTTCGAAAATAATTCATAAGAAGGCGTTCCCGTAATATTTTCACCCTGAAATAATACATTTCCTTCGGAGGGTTTTATATTTCCAGCAATTAAATTAAATAAAGTTGTTTTACCTGAGCCATTAGGACCAATTACTCCAGTAATGGAACCTTTTTTAATTTTGAGCGAACAATTTGAAACAGCTGCTAAGCCTCCAAAATATTTGGAAAGTTTATCTACTTGCAAAATATTTTGATCTTGCTTCATAAGTATTATTTTTTGCTTAATCTTTTTAAAATGCTGTTAAGTGATTTTTCCAAAGATTTATAAAAACCAAATCTTTTAAGTTCCTTAACTCCTTGTTCGTTAAGTCCCCCTGGAGTTTGCGATTCTGAAACTAAATATTTTAAATGTTTTTTTGAATTGACTACCGAGTCTTCTGATAATGCTACAAATAAAGAGGTTATATATTTTTGAGCCTCATTTCTTTTAATTCCTTTTTTAACCAACCAATCTGACAAAACTTTTAATATTTCGTAAAAGGGAGCCATCATTCCTGAGGTAGCCCAGAAATTTTTTGATGTTCTTTCGTTTCGGATTTCGATAGTTGTGCCAATTTTGTCAAAGAAACTTTTTACCTGTTTGTCTGGTGGACAAATTGGAACCGGTCCTTTACCCAGTGAAATTGGTGGCAATGGAATGGCTCTAACAATTTTTACTTTTTTTTTAACTATTTTTTTTAGTTGTGATAAATTAATTGTAGAAATAAAACTAATAATCTTTTGATTAGATCTAAAATTTAATTTAGGCAATATTTTTGCACCCACTTTAGGTGTTACAGCCAAAAAAATCCAATTACATTTATCAACAATCTCTTGATTAGTTTTTCCAATATTAACTTTTCTAAATCTTTTTTTTAATTTTTGAGCTATATTTCTATTTCTTGGAGAAACAAGAATTTTTTGAAAGGAAATCTTTGAAATGCAAATTCCAGTTACAACTGATAAAGTAATTTTTCCTGTTCCAATAAATCCTAATTTCATGATGCAATGAAGAATATAGAAGCCCTACCGTTAAATAAAGAGAATTTTAAAGATCTATTTTCACTAAACTTTTTGACCATATTAATTATTTCTTTTCCTAGCGCTATTGTCGCCGAATATTTTAAAATACCTTTGGCTTGGATGTTGGGGCCTATGCTTACAATTTCAATTGCAACTTTAAGTGGCTTAAAATTAAAAATGCCAAAATTAGCATTGAGTGTGATTCTTATAATACTAGGACTTTATATTGGAAACTATATTGATGAAAAACTATTAAGACAAACCCATAAATGGATAGGCACTTCTGTGATTATGTTTATATACATAATGATTTGTATTATTTTTGTATCAAAATATTTAGAAAAGTTTGCCAATTATGAAAAGAAAACTGCTTATTTTTCTGCCGCTCCGGGCGGGTTAGGTCCTCTGGTAATGCTTGCTGAACATGAAAAATCGGATATTAGTCAAGTAGCTACATCACACTTGATTAGATTAATAGTAATAATTACCGCGTTTCCTTTCGTGGTAAACAATTTTGCTACTGAAACAGTTTTTGATGATGAACAATTTAATTTTCTTGATCAAAATCATTACGAATTAATATACTTAATAGTAGTTTCCATAATATTAATTTTTATATTTGATAGAACAAAAGTGCCCGCTCCTCTTTTGTCTGGAACGTTAGTTGCTAGTGGTATTTTACAAATATCAAACATTGCCTATTATCAATTACCAACTCAAAGTATAGATTTTGGTTTATTAATTCTTGGAGCTTCAGTAGGTTGTAGATTCGCAGGCAAAACTCTTAAAGAAGTATATTTAAATACAAAACATAGTATTGTTGCAACTTTGTTACTTGTATTATTTTCTGTAATAGCCGCATATGCTGCTACTTTTATCATTGATAATAATTTCTTTAGTTTATTATTAGCATATTGCCCAGGTGGTATTTATGAAGTTGCTGTTATTGCGATTGCTTTTGATTTAGATCCTGAATTTGTATCGTTTCATCACATAATTAGGTTGTTGATGATTCTATTTACAGTTCCTATAATGGTTAAAATACTAAATAAAAAGAGGGGTAGATAAAATGGAAAAATTTAACGGAATAATTTACTTAATAATTTTTATAGTTCATTTTGTTGGATATGCTTTTTACGCATTCAGATGTTTAGCTGGAACTAAAGCTTTTGTAGATCAATACGGCATGGGAGATGGTGCTGCAATAATGACAAGATTTTTTGGTTCTTTTATTATTGGTTCTGTCTTGATGGCAATTTATATAGGTTTTGTAAGAGCTGATGGATTGGCAAATACATGGGCGTTTTTTAATTTAATTTTCTTACAAAATGCATTTGCATTTATTTTTGCAATTTGGTCCCATAAAAAAGGAAATTTGGGTACTAATGAAAAAACTTCAATTGAAGGTATAATTGCTCCAGGAGTTTTAACTCTATTAAGTGCGATTCTTTGTTACGGACTTGCAGATCAAATATACAGCTAATTTATTTTTTAAAGCTTTTGTATATTTGCCAAGTAATTAATAGAATGGTTCCACCAAAAATAATTGCTGTGAGTGGTCTATCCCAAAGGAAATTGAACGAACCATCGCTTATTAGTAATGATCTTCTTAGGTTTTCTTCCATTAAACCTCCTAAAACGAACGCAAGTATAAGAGGTGGCATAGGAAAATTATAAAGTCTTAAAAATGTTGCAACAACAGCAATTCCTATCATTAAAAAAATGTCAAAATTATTAAATGACATTAAATAAATTCCTGTAACTGAAAAAAATAAAATTAATGGTATTAAAAAGTTTTTAGGTGTAGCAAGAACTCTTGCTATATAAGGAATAAGAGGAAGATTAAGAATAAGTAATATAACCATTCCTATATACATTGACATAATGACTGACCAAAAAATTTCTGGATTAGTCATGTAAAGCCTTGGTCCCGGCTGAATACCAAATCCTAAAAGCGCACCTAACATCACTGCTGTAGTACCGCTTCCTGGTATTCCCAAAGTTAATAAAGGAACAAACGATCCTGAGCAAGCTGCATTATTTGCTGTTTCCGGAGCAGCTAGACCATGCACACTTCCCTTTCCAAATTTTTTCTTCTCATCTTCATTTACATAATTTCTTTCCATTCCATATGCCAGAAATGATGCAATAGTTGCACCAGCGCCCGGAAGAACACCTATTAAAAAACCTAAAACAGAAGATCTAGGAATAGATTTTAACATTTTGTTTCTTTCGTCTTTGTCTAATTTAATAGAGCCTAGTTGGGAAAGAGAAATTTGTTCTGTCGCTCGACTTGGATCTTTTCCTTTTAAAATAATTGTTAAAGCTTCGCTCATTGCAAATGTAGCCATAACCACTAATACAAAGCTAATTCCGTCAGTCAAATTCATATTATTAAAAGTAAATCTTGTAATATCTGATAAAGAATCTTGTCCAACTGATGCTAGCATCAAGCCTAGAATAACCATCATCATTGCTTTTAAAAACTGACCTTTTGATGAAAAAGCAGATACTGCAGTTAAACCTAAAACCATTAATGCAAAATAGTCTGGCGATCTAAAAGCCAAACTAACTTTTGACAAACTTGGTGCTGCAAATAAAAGAAATATCGCAGAAATTGTCCCTCCTGCAAATGAACTGTAGGCTGCGATAGCTAAAGCTTTTCCTGCTTTACCTTGTTGTGCCATTGGGTATCCATCAAATGCTGTTGCTACAGTTCCTGGAACACCAGGTGCATTAATTAAAATTGATGATGTTGATCCACCAAATACTGCGCCGTAATATACTCCTGCCATTAGGATTAAACCTGTAGCTGGTTCAAAACCATAAGTAATTGGAATCATTAAAGCGATAGCAGTCATAGGACCAAGCCCAGGAAGCATTCCAATAATGGTTCCAAAAAAACAACCCATCGCCACCATTAAAATGTTTTTAAGACTCAGTGCAGTCTGTAAACCAATTAATATTCCTTCGATCATCCTATAATTCCTAACATTTTAAGAAACGGATCCCTTAAATAAATATCTAACACTCCATGTAATAAAAACATAAAGAACGCTACAAATGGAAATGACAAAACAAACATCCAAATCCACCTTCTTTCTCCTAGAAAATAATATGAAAGGAATAAAAATAATGATGTTGATAAAAAGAAACCTGCTTTTAAAATTATAAAGCCATAAATAATTACAATAATAATTAAAAATAATGTACTTTTGTAATCTAATACTTTGTGATCTACTTTAGACGGAATTCTTTCTGGTAACACCACATACAATATTGAAAGAAACATTCCAAGATATGCTATGAAAGTAGGAAAAGTTTTTGCATTAAAAGGTGCATTTTCATCGAATGAAAATACGCGAATTTGATATGTTTGATAAAGATAAAAAGCTGATAAAATAAAAAAGAGCAGCGAGATAATTTTATCTGTGCTTATTCTCACTGCTCTTCCTGTAAATTAATAATCCAAAAGGATTATATAACTCCTAATTTTTTCATAAGAGCTGTCATTTCTTTAGTTTGTGTTTTTAAAAACTTAACAAACTTTTTATCTGGGTTGTAAATATTTACCCAGGCATTACGTTTTCTAACAGCTTCCCATTCAGGTGTTTTTTGAATATCACCAAGCATTTTAGCAATTTTCTTTTTCATGCCCTTGTCCATTCCTGGGGGTCCAAAGAAACCTCTCCAATTAACAAACTGAACATCAAAACCCTGTTCCTTTAAAGTTGGAACTTCGGGTGCATCAGAAACTCTTTCTGGTGCTGTAATACCAATAATTCTTACTTGGTCTCTAGCTCCCATAACTTCTCCCAATCCTGTTGAAAGAATTTGAGTTTCTCCAGAAAGTAATCCTGCTAATGCTTTTCCACCTGCGTCGTATGGAACATAAATAACATCATTTGGATTTGCTCCCGCTTCTTGGAAAGCTAATGCTCCAATTAAATGATCCATGCTACCTCTTACTGATCCACCAGCCATTTTAACTGACTTTGGATCTTTTTTATAAGCTGCAACTACATCTGCAAAATTTTGAAATGGTGAATCTTTTGCGACAGCAATAGCACCGTAATCACCGATCACTCCAGCTATAGGAGTAACATCTTTGTATGAAAGAACATCATCTCCTGTAACATAACCTTTGTGTCTTGTAATCGATCTTAATACAAGAGGTGTAGATTGAACTAATATAGTGTTTTCTGGTTTAGTATTAATTAGGAAAGCTAAAGCCTTACCGCCTCCACCACCTGACATATTTTCAAATGATGCGCTACCTAACATTCCAGCTTTTGTTAAAGCTTCTCCAGTTCCTCTAGCTGTACCATCCCAGCCTCCGCCAGCTCCACCTCCAATAAGAAAGTGTAATTTATCCATAGCGAAAGTTGTTGTGGATACAGAAAAGAAAAGTAAAGAAGCAAAAGCTAATTTAATTAACTTGTTAAACATATTTTTCCCCCTTTATGTTTTAATTGTTGTTGTAAAAATTATATCTTTTCCCATATAATAAGCTAGATGAAAAAAGTACTTATATATACCGGCCCTTTGTGTAATTTTTGCTCTGCAGCAAAACATTTATTAAATAAAAAAAAGATTAGTTATGAAGAGATTGATATTGGTTACGATGAACAAAAAAAAGAAGAAATGTTAAAAAAATCTAATGGTGCAAAAACTATACCTCAAATCTTTATTGAAGAAAAACACATTGGTGGTTATGTAGAGTTAAAAGCTTTGGAAAATAAAGGTGAATTGGATAAACTTTTAAAAAACTAAAATTACTTTTTTTTTGGTACAAAAATTAAGCATAGACCATTATTACAATATCTTTTACCCGTAGGTTTAGGTCCATCATCAAAAATATGTCCATGATGCCCTCCACATTTTTTACAATGATATTCGGTTCTTGGTGATCCAATTAAATTATCTATCTTTGTTTCAAAAACATTGGGTAGAGATTCAAAAAAAGATGGCCAACCACTTCCACTTTCATATTTTGTTTTGGACTCAAAAAGCTTTGTTCCGCATCCGGCACAAAGATAATCGCCCTCCCTCTTTTCGTGGTTTAACAAACTACTTCCGGGAGGTTCAGTTCCTTCTTCAAATAAAACTGTTTTTTGTTCTGAGGTAAGTTTTGATTTATCAATTTTTGACATTATTAATCTTTTTGTTTGATAAAAACAATCCAATTATTATTAAAATAGAAGCTATAAGATGATAAAATTTAAATTCCTCATTAAAGAAAAATATCGCCATTCCAGTGCCAAACAATGGTATTAAAGAAACAAAAATGCCAGATCTATTTGCTCCAATAATTGATATAGCTCCCGTCCAACAGGAATAAGATACAATGCTTGGAAAAATAGCTGTGTATATAATACAAAATAAAAAAGCTTTATTTATATTTACAACAAATCCCTGATTATATTCATATAAAAATTGAGGAAGCGCAAATAACAACCCACACGTACAAACAACTTGTACTGTACTAAACAAAGATATTTTTAATTTTAATTTTTTTAAAAAAGTAGAATAAAGCCCCCAACATATGACTGCACCTATCATCCATATATCGCCAATATTGAAATCAAGATTAAGCAGAACATTAAAATCTAATCTAGTTATAATAACTAAAACTCCTATGGTTGAAATTAAAAGGCCTAGCAACTGAAAGGTGTTGGTTTTTTCAAATTTAAATAAAAAGCAAAAAAGAATAATCGCAGCTGGTATTGCTGTATTTAACAAGGTGGCATTTGTTACTGTGGTGTTTTTCATAGCTATATAAACAAAAGGAACAAAAAGACCAATGGTCATTAACCCGAGAAAAAATAATAAGGGTAATGAATTAAATATATCATTTTTATTTTTTAAAATGTCTTTGTATGTAAAAGGAAATAAAATTAACCAGACAGTTAACCATCTAAAAAATGTTAATGAATAAGGTGGTATATCTTCCAAAGAAGCAAACTTGCCAATAGCAAAATTACCAGCCCAAAAGAAAGTAGCCAAAACTAACATCGAGTATGCTTTAATGTTGTTGGTCACTATAGTTAACCGAATCTTAAAGAACTATAAGGTTTAAGATCTAAATTTGTTTTTTCTTCTGCAATCATTCCGGAGATTATCTTTCCAGAAATAGCCCCTAGAGTCCAGCCTAGATGATGATGGCCAAATGAATAAAATATATTTTTGTAATTTTTAGAAGAACCAAGCACAGGTAAAAAGTCTGGTAGTGTAGGTCTAAAGCCTAACCACTCATCGTCATGCTCTTTTAAATCTGGAAAAAGATATTTGGCATTATTAACTAAATTCAAAACCCTTTTTTTACTTGCTGGATTTTTTAATCCTCCAAACTCAACTGTTCCGACAACCCTTAAACCTTGTTCCATAGGTGTAATTCCAAAACCTCTGTTTAAAAAAATAACTGGTCTCGAAAGAAGATGGTCGTAACCTTTAAAATGTACATGATATCCTCTTTCTGTATCTAATGGAATTTTTTCATTTAACTTATCAGTTATATTTTTAGAAAATGCTCCACATGCTATAACAGCTTTGTCAAAGTTATAAGTTTTTAAATCAGTTTTTATTATAGGTTTATTATCTGAAGTAAAATTTATTGATTCAACATTTTCTTTTTTAAACTTTCCGCCCATTTTTATAAATAAATCAAGTAGTTTTAATAATATTTTTTTTGGATTTCTAGCGTGCCTCGCGTTAGGATATAAAACGCCAGCATGATAAATTTGTCTAATATGTGGTTCTAAATCATGGATTTCATGAGGAGTTAGCAGCTGTTGGTTTACACCAAGTTGATTTCTTAAATTAATTTCTAAATCTCTGCTCTTTAAATCTTTATTTGTCCAAAAATATATTATTCCTTTTTGTTCTATTAAATTAGAAATATCTATATCTTGAAAAAGCTCATCATACGCTGGTAGAGCCAGATCTAAAATTTGATGCATATATTTTGCAGTATGAATCATTTTTTTTTTTGTACAGTTTTTTATAAATTTTACAAACCAAGGCAACATCTTTGGCACATAATTCCACTTCAAAGCCAAAGGTCCTGTAGAACTTAGCAACATTGATGGTACATCTATTAATATGTCCGGTCTATTAATCGGAACTGATGCATATGGTGAAAAATGTCCTGCGTTACCATATGATGCTGAATGTTTACCGGGATCGTCTCGGTCTATAAGAGTTACGTTAAAGCCTTTTTTTTTTAAACAAAGTGATATGCAAACACCTTGTATACCAGCTCCAATAACTCCGATTGAAGATTTACGATCACCGTAACTCATAATATCTTTTTAATTATATATTATATGAAACTTAAATATGAAGTGACAAGTTATACAGCTTTTTTTTGTTGCACAACATGTATAGGTTTTGGTTTTTTTATGGACTCGCTTCTCTCTACTATCTCTTCGATAGCAATATCTTCCTCAGTATTTGACTTTCCATTGTTGGCTCTCTTGATATAGCCATCAATGTCAGCACCTTCTTCCGTCTTAAGTGTGTTTTTAAAGAAAATGTCACCCTTAATAACCGCTGTCTTGCCAATTATCACAGTGTCCGCAGAAATTTTTCCTTCTACATGTCCATTAATTTCTATAGTTGCAGCTTCAATTTCCCCTCTTATTGATCCGGTATCAACTACAGTCATTTCTGATACGAACATATTTCCATTAATCAAACCAGCAACATCTATTGATCCGGATGTTCTTAGATCGCCTTCCAACTGCATAGTCTCACCAACGTATGAACGACCGCTATGATTTATTTTTTTGCCATCAGGGCTGTACAAAGATTTAAACATCTGTCCGATTTAAGCATAAAAAACCTAATTTGAAAAACTAAAAACATAATTATTTTAAGGAAAAAATACAATCTAAGGTTGTTTTAACCAACCTTTTTAAATTTTAATATTTTTAAAAATTTTCTTCTTGTTCGTGCAACTTACAACTCATTACTATGCCCAAACCAACCATAATAGAAAGCATAGATGAACCACCATATGACATGATTGGAAGAGGGGCTCCTACTATAGGAAGTAAGCCTAACACCATTGCCATATTTACTGTAACATAAACAAAAAATGCCGCTGCAAAACCAAAACAAAACAGTCTAGAAAAATTATTTCTAGCTCTGCTCCCAACAAGTCCTATTCGATATATTATAAGGGCATATATAATTAATAAAAAAAGAGACCCTATAAAACCAAACTCTTCAGAAAACAAGGTAAATATAAAGTCAGTATGTTTTTCAGGTAAATAATCTAAGTAACTCTGACTTCCCTGCAAAAATCCTTTTCCAAAAATCCCTCCCGAACCTACTGCAATTTTTGATTGAATTATTTGGTAGCCAGCTCCTAAAGGATCTCTTTCAGGATTTAAAAAAGTTAAAATTCTTGATTTTTGATATGGTTGTAAAAGAGATATACCTACTGGAATAAGAAAAATTAAAATGAAAAATGAATATAAAAAGTATTTTATTCTAAATCCAGTTAACCAAATTACTATAAGACCACTAATTGCAATTAACACTGCTGTTCCCAAATCTGGTTGCCTTATAACTAAATAAACTGGAATCAGAAAGCTCAAAAAAGGTATAATTATATATTTTATATTATGAACATTTTGTGAAGGAATTTTATAATAATACCTTGCTAAAAAAACTATTAAAGAAATTTTCATTAGTTCAGAAGGTTGTAAATTTATAAAAAATAAATTTATCCATCTTTG
>CACLHW010000019.1 GCA_902606835.1 uncultured Pelagibacteraceae bacterium | reverse complement strand
AGGTTGGTCTTTCTTAGGTCTTACATTTTTTGGAATAGATTCATACCATTCCTCAGAATTATTAAATTCAAAATCCACATCATAAATCACTCCTCTAAAATCAAAGTGCTTATGTTTTACTACGTCTCCTATTGAAAATTTAGCTGTGTTTTCTGCCATTAAGAATAATAGGATATTTAAATTTAAAAAAAAAGCAATAGAAAAAATACACCTTGAATGCCACATGTGTTAACATTTTCTAATGCATAAACCTATAATTAAAATTGCTGCTGATTTTGGGCCCCTGCTAGTTTTCTTTATTATATATTTTAATAACGAAAATGATCTAAAGCTTGCAATACCACCTTTCATAATAGCAACGCTTATTTCTTTGGTGGTGATTTATGTATTGGAAAAAAGAATACCCATGGTTCCTTTAACTGGAGGTATATTAATTACTGTATTTGGTGGACTTACTTTATATTTTGACAATAAAATTTTTTTTTATATGAAACCAACAATTATTAATCTGCTTTTTGCAGGAATATTATTTTTTGGTAAATTCTTCTCTGAAAAACCTTTGTTAAAAATTTTTTTTCAATCTGCAATGGATTTAGAAAATGAGGGTTGGAAAAAACTTAATGAACGTTGGATAATTTTTTTTATCTTTGTGGCTATTTTAAATGAGATTGTGTGGAGAACTCAATCAGAGGCTTTTTGGGTAAATTTTAAAGTGTGGGGTTTATTACCAATTAGCTTTATATTTGCTGCTAGTCAAATTTCGTTAATAAATAAATACAAAATTAAAAAATAATGAAGCATTTAAAATTAATAATAAATAACGGAAATAAAAGAAAAGATATTTTTTTTAATAAAAAAGAACTTAAATTAATATTAAATCTTTATGCAAAAATGGTGGCTGGAGGAGAGTGGAAAGATTATGGATTAAGCATTGGAAAAAAAGAAGTGAGTTTTAACGTATATCGTAGAGCATCAGAATTTCCGGCATATAAAATAACAAAAAATTTAAATCCTAATAATTTGACTGAAAAATATTTAATTAAAGATAATCAAAATATAATAATTAATAAATCTGAAGATTTAGAAAAATTAATAAAAAAAATAATTTGGAAAAAATTTAGGCTAGTAAATTAAAATTATCTTCGTTGTCCAAACAATCTAAGCAGCATAATAAATAAATTTATGAAATCTAAATAAAGGGTAAGCGCACCCATAACTGCTTTTTTTCCCATAACTTCGCTTGTATCACTTGCTAGATACATATTTTTTATTTTCTGAGTATCGTAAGCTGTTAATCCAACAAAAACTAAAACTCCAATAATAGATATTACAAAGTACATCATTGTAGATTTCATAAATATATTTACGATTGATGCAATTATAATTCCAATTAAACCCATCATAAGAAAAGAACCTAATTTTGTTAGATCTCTTTTAGTAGTGTAGCCATAAATACTCATAGCTGCAAAAGTTCCAGCAGTAATAAAAAAAACACGTGTAATACTAGCTCCAGTATAAACTAAAAATATTGAAGATAATGATGCTCCCATTAAAGCTGCAAAAATCCAAAATGTACCTTGAGCCTTTGCTGCACTCATGTTTTTTATTCCAAAACTCATATAAAAAACTACTCCAAGCGGAGCCAACATAACCACCCACATTAAAGCTGAATTATATAAAGCGTTTCCTATAGAGGTTAATTCACTTATTGATCCATCTGGTGTCACTACAACAGATAATTTAAAAAGTAATAAAGAAATAATACCTGTTAAAAATATTCCTGAAGACATGTAATTATAAACCTTAAGCATATACGCTCTTAGTCCTTCGTCTATTACATGAGTTTCGGCACTTCTTATTTTCGATTGAATATTTTGTTTGTTAAATTCCATAATAATAAGATAAATATATTGTGATAAGAAACACTTTTCAAGATATTAGATGAGTTTAATAAAACTTTAAAATAGTTTATTTAAAGCCATGAATTTTAAAAAACTAGGAAATACAGATTTAAAAGTTAGTACAATTTGTCTCGGTACAATGACTTGGGGAGAGCAAAATACCCAAAAAGAAGCATTTGAACAAATGAACTACGCAGAAGAACAGGGTATTAATTTTTTTGATACCGCTGAACTTTATTCTGTGCCTCCAAATAAAAAAACATATGGTAAAACAGAAGAAATAATTGGAAATTGGTTTAAAGAGAAAAAAAATAGAAAAAAAATTATATTGGCAACTAAAATTGCAGGGCCGGGATTATCTTGGATTAGAGGTGGAGGTCTTCAATACACAGAAAAAAGTATAGAAAAAGCAATTAATGACAGTCTTGAACGTTTAAAAACTGACTTTATAGATTTATATCAGTTGCACTGGCCAGAAAGAAAAACAAATTATTTTGGCAAATTAGGTTATGAACATGATAGTAAAGAAGAAAGCTGGAACAATTTTAAATCTATATTAGAAATTTTAAAGAAATTTATAGAAAAAGGTAAAATTCGATACATTGGACTATCCAATGAAACTGCATGGGGGTTATCAAAATATTTAGAAGCCTCAAAAATTTTTGGTTTACCAAAAGTCATGTCAGTACAAAATCCATACAATTTATTGAATAGAACGTATGAGATTGGGTTGGCTGAAATTTCAATCAGAGAAAAAAGTGGGTTGCTAGCTTATTCACCTTTAGCTTTTGGTTTTTTATCAGGAAAATATAGAAATAAAAATTTACCTGAAGGATCAAGAATAAACCTATTTGGAGAATTTTTTCTAAGATATCAATCAGCTAATTCTGCTAAAGCAATTGATGATTATTATAAAGTTGCTAAAAAATATAATTTATCGCTTACACAAATGTCCCTTGCGTTTATTAACTCAAGAACATTTGTAACTAGTAACATAATAGGAGCAACTAATATGGAGCAGTTAAAAGAGGATATTGGTAGCTATGATGTAAAACTTAATAAACAAATAATCGAAGAAATCAATTCAATCCACAAAAATAATCCAAATCCCGCCCCATAGTGCAAATATACAATGATTGAAATAAATTTTTTTTAGTATAAAAACAATTTTATGAATAATATGAAAAAAATAATTTTTCCTTTTTTAATTATAGTATTTTTAATAAATACGTCAAAAGCAGAAGATGTTAAAAGTTTGGGCAAATTTAAAGATTGGGAAAGTTTTGTTCTATTGAAAGAAGGAAACAAAACCTGTTTTGCGCAATCAATACCGGTAGTAAGAGCACCTAAAAAATTAAAGAGGGATCCTTCAAGATTATTTGTTAGTTTTAGACCTGCCGAAAATATTAAAAATGAAATTAGTGTAACAAACGGTTATGAATTTAAATTAAAATCACCTGTAACTGCAAAATCAGGAAAAAAAACATATGATTTATTTTCCAAAGGACGATTTGCTTGGGTCGTTGATAATAAAGATGAAACAAAATTAATTATAACAATGAAAAAAGCATCAAGACTTATGGTTATTGGAAATACTGATAAAGGTGATCAAACAACAGATCATTATTCAATGATGGGTTTTACAAAAGCTTATAATACCGCCAAAAAAAGTTGTAGTTAAAAACTAGAAAGTTAATGAAAAAACAAAAAAAGATAGTACTTGCCTACTCTGGCGGTTTGGACACTTCTATTATACTTAAATGGCTCCAAGAAAAATATAATGCAGAGGTTATAGCCTATACAGCTGATATTGGACAAAAAATTGATAAAATAAAAATTTTTAAAAATGCAAAAAAACTTGGTGTAAAAAAATTAATAATTGAAAATTTAAAAGATTTATTTGTAAAAGAATACATATACCCAATGATCAGGGGACATGCCATTTATGAAGGTGTTTACTTATTAGGAACTTCTATAGCGAGACCATTAATTGCGAAAAGACAAATTTCTATAGCAAAAAAATATGGTGCTTATGCAGTTTCACACGGTTCAACAGGTAAAGGTAATGATCAAGTAAGATTTGAACTTGGTTATCATTACTTTGGACCGAAAATTAAAGTAATCGCCCCATGGAGAATATGGAAATTAAATTCGAGAACAGATTTAATTAAATATGCAAAAAAAAATAAAATACCTATACCCAAAGATAAAAAAGGATCTGCTCCATTTTCTGTAGATGATAATTTATTTCACACATCAACAGAGGGTAAAGTTTTAGAAAATCCTAAAAATTCAGTTCCAGAATTTATTTTTCAAAGAACAATTTCACCTGAAAAAGCACCCAATAAACCTTCTTATGTAACTATAGGATTTAAAAATGGAGATTCAATAACTGTAAATGGTAAAAAATTATCACCGGGAAATTTGTTACAAAAATTAAATATTCTTGCAGGTAAGAATGGTATTGGTAGAGTTGATTTGGTCGAAAATAGATTTATTGGAATAAAATCAAGAGGTATTTATGAGACTCCAGGCGGAACTTTATTAATGACCGCACATAGAGCGATTGAATCTGTAACATTAGATAAAGAAACTATGCATAGAAAGGATGAGGTCATGCCTAGATACGCAAAACTTATTTACAATGGTTACTGGTATTCAAAAGCAAGATTTAAACTACAAAAAATTATTGATAAAAAAAGAAATAAAGTAAATGGATCAGTTAAGCTTAAGTTATATAAAGGCAATATTACAATTGTCTCAAGACAAACTAAAAGTAATGCTTACTCAATGAAAAAAGTGTCTTTTGAAGAAAACAAAACATTCAATAAATCAAATGTTGAAAGATTTATTAATTTTCATAAAAAAAAACTATAGATTTTATAATTTATGAAAATGATTTTTAACTTCACTCTTAAAAAGAAAATATAAACAAGATATTTGTAAAAACGTATTTAAAATTAATATAAATCTAACACCTAAACTTGTTAAACCTATTTCTGGTATTGGCTCATAGGGAACTGATAAGCTAATTGCTATAGCACCAATTAAATCTATAAGTCCTAAAATATTCCAGGAAAGTAATATCCCCCATAAAAAAGAGGAGGGTTTTTTTAATATACCATAAACTAAAAAAAAAGCTGTTGTTCCTATAATGAAGTCACCAATTAATGGCAAAACCCATTCTGAAGGTGCTGCTCTTTCATTACCAGTTATTGTCCAAAATAAAAATAAGGTAGAACCAACTGCTCTAAATGTCATCCATCCAGTAACAAACACAATCCACTTAATTGAACTATACATAAATTCTATTTAGTTATTTTATCTACAAATTTTTTTGCAAAAGGTCCAACAAATAAAGCCGTTCCAATAGCAATTGGCAAGCTGACGGTCCAAGCTTTTAAAAACCTTTGCATATATTCGTCATCCATTCCTGTATTAACAAAGGTAATGATTAAAGTCATGAGAAGACTCATTAAAAAACCCATAATTAAAACAAATAAAAATTGTGAATATTTTTTTGAAAACATTATGATTAATTAGAATGAGATTTTTTAAAACACTCAACAGTATTGTTGAGTAAACAAGCTATGGTCATTGGACCTACGCCGCCTGGAACTGGTGTAATTGCTTTAGCAACTTTAGACACTTCATCGAAATCCACATCTCCTACCAGGCCTGAATCGGTTTTATTAATTCCAACATCAATTACAATTGCACCTTTTTTTACCCAATCTCCTTTAACTAATTTGGGTATTCCCACTGCTGCTATAATTATATCTGCTCTAAGACATTCTGCTTTCAAATCCTTAGTCTTTGAATGAGTAATAGTAACCGTGCAATTTTCTTTTAAAAGTAATTGAGTCATTGGTTTTCCATTCAAATTAGATCTTCCGATTACCACCGCATGTTTTCCACTTAAATTTTTTTCTACTTTTTTAAGTAATAAACTGCAGCCAAGAGGAGTGCATGGAATACTGCTGTCATAACCTGAAGATAAATTTCCGACATTCATTGGGTGAAAACCATCAACATCTTTTCCGTGATCTATAGTTTCTATAACTTTTCTTTTATTAATATGTTTAGGAAGAGGTAGCTGAACTAATATACCTGAAACTTTATCATTTTTATTGAGTTCTTCAATTTTGTTTAATAATTTCGTTTCTTCCAGATCAGCAGGGTATCTAATCACTTCTGAATTCATTCCAACTTCTTTTGCAAACTTTTCTTTATTTTTTACATAAATTTTACTTGGCGCATCTTCACCTACTAAAATTACAGTTAATCCAGGAATAGCATTATAGTTAGATTTCAGCTCTACCACTTTTTTTTTTAATTCTTCTCTCAATTCAGCGGCTATTTTTTTTCCATCAATAATCATCTTAAAATAAACCTGGCGCAAAAATTTCAAAAATTATATTTCTAAGAAACATTAAAAGTAAAATTAAAACAACAGGTGACACATCGATCGTGCCAAAAGTTGGTATAAATCTTCGTATTTTATTCAAGGCAGGGTCTGTCATTTTATAAGTTGCGTCAAGAACAGAAAAAACAAATCGGTTCTGTGTATTAAGAACATTAAATGCTACTAACCAGCTTAAAATTGCATTAATAATAATAATCCATAAATAAATTGTAATAATACTATCTATCAAAAAAAATAATGATTTCATTTTTTCTCCACATAAATTGACTGACTAGGAAATGCAAAAGAAGCATTATTTTTTTCTACAATTTGCTTGATTTCAATTGCTAGCCTTTCTTTAACTGCAAGCCATTCATCCCAATCATCTGTAACTGTAAAACATCTAATGTACATATCTATTGAACTATCTGAAAATTTGTCAACTCTAACAGCATTACCTAAACTAGTTTTAAAATCTTTATGCGTGGTAACATATTTTTCAATTTCATCCCTAATTTTTTTAAGCTGCTCCACTGTTGTGTTGTATTGTAAAGTAATAACCCAGCTAATTATCCAATTAGTTGTTTCGCTTATATTAATTACAGCATTTTCTGCAAATTGAAAATTTGGGATGATCGCAATTGACTTATCAAATTTTCGAACAACAGTTGATCTAAATCCTATACGTTCAACAATTCCTTCTATAATTTCTTCAACAATAATCCAGTCGCCAACCTTAAATCTTTTTTCTACTAATACTAAAATTCCTGATATTAGATTTTTAAATAAGTCCTGAGCTCCTAATGCTACAGCAACACCAAACAAACCTAGTCCAGCAATTATTGGTCCTATTTTTATTCCCCACAATTCTAAAACTGCTGCAGCACCCAAAATAATAATAAGTATTTTGAAAGCTTTAACTATCCAACCAATTAACTCTTTTGTTAAAAGTTTTTCTAAGCCTCCCAAGAGATAACTAACTGGTTGAATAAATTGATGTATTAACCAAAAAATTAAAACTGTGATAAGTGATTTATTTAGATTATCAATAAACGACTGTGACTCGGGACTAAATTCTAAATAATAACTTGCAATAAAAAAACCTATAACGATTGGAAAAAATCGTGCTGGACCTTCCATTGCTTGAACAAAAGTATCATCTAACTTATTTGTAGTTTTTTTTGCTATTTTTTTTAAACGATTTATAATAATTTTACTTATAAAACCTCTAAATAATAAAAAAATTAAAAAAATTCCTAAGCCAATTAGTATCTGAAAAATATCTACACCAAGAATACCTTTTTCCCATACTTCAAGAAACAAAGCTGAAAAATTTTTAAATATATCCATGCTTTACCTAATTTTACTTAACAAAAACTCTTCTTCTCCAGGACTAAAAACAAATACTTTTTTCCATTTAATATGTTTTAATACTGATAATACCTTCTCGCTTATACACATTAGATTAGATTGAGTCACTACGTTTAAAAGCGAATATTTATTTATTAGATTAAATAAATTTTTAGCACTCTTTGAAGAATAAATAAAAATAACGTGTGGTGGATTTTTTTCTAAAAAATCTAATGTTTTTTTATCAATTTCTTCAACTGGAATTGAAGTATAATTAGAAATTCTATCTACAAAATATCCTACTTTAATTAAATCTTTATCTAAATCTTTAGAAATAAACTCGCTACTTATATAAAGTAATTTTCCTAATTTACTGTCTAATGTTCTTTTAATTAACTCAATTAAAGAATCTACTGTACCTTCCGAAGTGTAAGTATTTATAAAACCAACCTGTCTTGCTATAAATTCTGTTGCCTTTCCTACACAAAAACATTTAATTTTTGAGTTAAATTTTTCTATATTCATAAATTTTATTGCATTTGAACTCGTGAAAATTACAGCTTGGTAATTCAATAAATTTATTTTTTGCGTTTCTAATTTTTCAATTTTAATTACTGGAAGATGTGTCACCACATGACCTAAATTTAATAAATTTTCGATAAGATATAAAGAATCTTCTTTTGGTCTTGTTATAACTATATGCATTATTAACTTCTTTCTGCTGTAAAATCTGAACCAGCTTTTTTTAACAATTCTTTACCAACTTTATAACCTACTTCCTTAGCTTCTCTAAAATGTCCTGAGCTTTGAAATTCAAATTTTTTCTTACCATCGTTAGAAAAAAGTTCACTTTTTAAAAAAATTTTATCATTTGATAATTTAGCTAAACCACCAATTGCAGTATCACAATCTCCACCTATTGTTTCAAGTAAAGCTCGTTCTGCTTCAACACAATAGTAGGTCTCTTTATCATTTATGGTTTTTAAAATATTTAAAGTTTTTTTATCATCATTTCTACACTGCAATGCAATTACTCCTTGCCCTAGCGCTGGAAGCATTTGTTCAATGTTAAAAATTTCTTTAACTTGATTTGTTAAATTAAGCATTTGAATTCCTGCTAATGACAAAACGATTGCATCGTATTCTTTATTTTTTAATTTTTTAATTCTTGTATCAATATTCCCTCTCATCGTAAGAATTTCAAGGTCATTTCTTAATAAATTTAATTGTGCATGTCTTCTAAAAGAACTAGTGCCAATTTTTGATTTAGGGTTAAGTTCTTCAAAAGATTTATTTGAATGACTTAAAAATGCGTCTCTAGGATCATTTCTTTTTACAACAGATTTTACACATAGTCCGTCTGTCATTTTTGTAGGTAAATCTTTTAAAGAATGAACGGCCAAATCTATTTTGGACTCTAATAATTTTTCTTCTATTTGTTTACAAAATACTCCTTTGCCTCCAATATCTGATATTCTTTTATTTTGAAATATATCCCCTGAAGTTTTTATTATTTTTATATCAATTGAATTATTATCAAATTGTGGGTGAGATTTTATCAATAAATTCTTAACGCAGCTTGAGTAAGCTAGAGAAAGCTTGCTTCCACGAGACCCGATTACAAATTTTTTCTTATCTGTCATTATTAAAAATAATTACTTATGTTATATTATTATTTTATATTTATAGACAGATAATCAACATGAAAGAAAAGCTTACTTTTTTGGGAATAGAAACAAGTTGCGACGAAACAGCAGCATCAGTTGTTAGGGAAAAAGCAGACGGAACTGGAGAAATTTTATCAAATATTGTTTCTAGCCAAGTTGAGGAACATAAAGAATTTGGTGGTGTGGTACCTGAAATTGCAGCAAGAGCTCATGTTGAAAAAATAGAATTTATAATTAAAAAAGCTCTTATAGAAAGTAATTTAAATTTTAGTAGCATAGATGGAATTTCAGCAACAGCCGGCCCAGGATTAATAGTTTGCCTAACTGTAGGTTTAAATGCTGGAAAAGCAATAGCCGGTTCTTTAAAAAAACCTTTTATAGCTATAAATCATTTAGAAGGACACGCCTTAAGTCCAAAAATTAATAACAAAATTAAATTTCCATATCTGTTATTGTTAATTTCAGGCGGACACACTCAATTTTTAGAAGTAAATGGAGTTAATAATTATAAAAGACTTGGAACCACTATAGATGATGCTCTAGGTGAAGCTTTTGATAAAACTGCAAAACTTTTAGGAATAGAATTCCCCGGCGGGCCTATAATCGAAGAATGGGCAAAAAAAGGTGATAAAAATTATTTTAAACTACCTAAACCAATATTTAAAAAAGGAGGATGCAATTTATCTTTTGCAGGCCTAAAAACTGCTGTCCTTAGAACTTCAAAAAAATTAAAAAATGAAAAAGAAAAATATCATTTAGCGGCATCTTTCCAAAAAACTATAAATGAGATTCTTTATGAAAAAACTAGGATTGCAATGGATAAATTTTTAATAAATAAAAAAAATGGCAAAAAAACTTTTGTAATTGCCGGGGGAGTAGCTGCAAATTTAACAATAAGAGATAATTTAACTAATTTATCAAACGAAAAAAATTTTTTTCCTATTTTCCCCCCAATAAATTTGTGCAGCGATAATGCAGCAATGATTGCTTGGGCTGGCATTGAAAGATATAAAGTTAACTTAATAGATAATTTAGAGTTTCCATCAAAAGCAAGATGGCCACTGGATAGTTTGGCTCCTTTTTTAAAAGGCCCTGGAATAAAGTTTTAAATGCAATACTGGTTAATAAAAACAGAACCTGATGAATGGTCATGGCAACAACAAGTTAGATCAGGAAGAAATGGTATTGAATGGAATGGAGTTAGAAATTTCCAAGCTTCAAAAAATCTAAAAAATATGAAAAAAGGTGATAAGTGTTTTTTTTATCACACCGGAAAAGAAAAAAAAATTGTAGGTATTGCTGAAATTATAGAAGAACACTTTTTGGACAAAACTGATAAAACTGGTAAATTTGTTTCCGTGATGATTAGATCACTATATCCCCTAAAAAGAGAAGTAAGCCTTAAAGAAATCAAAAAAAATAAGG
>CACLHW010000018.1 GCA_902606835.1 uncultured Pelagibacteraceae bacterium | reverse complement strand
GAACACTTACTTATAGCTGGCACTGTTTTAATAGTTGCTCTTCTATGTAATATAAGAGGAAAAGGAATGGTATCTTCGGCCTCGATTTTAATTGGAATAATAGCTGGGTTTGTAATAGCAGCTTTGCTTGGAGAGGTTAGATGGGGAAAAATAGCAGCAGCTAGTTGGTTTGCGTTTCCTATGCCATTCCAATATGGAATAGATTTTGTTTGGGGTGCTGTAATATTAATGTTGTTTATGTCAATTGTTACAACGATTGAAACTATTGGTGACATTAGTGCTACTACAATGGGTGGTGCAAACAGAGAAGCTACCGATAAAGAACTTTCTGGCGGTATAATGGCTGATGGAGTTGGAACAGCTTTTGCTTCAATTTTTAATGCTATGCCCAATACTTCTTATTCACAAAATGCTGGTCTTGTTGCATTCACCGGAGTGATTAGTAGACATGTAGGGACTGTTGCGGGTGTTATTTTAATTTTATTAGGTCTATTTCCTAAACTTGGCGGAATAATTGCCGCTATGCCAGATTCAGTAATTGGTGGAGCAGCTATTATTATGTTTGGACTAATTGCGGGAGCAGGAATTAAATTAATTTCAAAAACTGAAATGAGCCAAAGAAATATTTTAATATTAGCTTTATCACTTTCTTTTGGAATAGGATTGTATGCTTTTCCAGAATTTGTTGCCCACATACCTGACTTTGGGATTAAATTGAAATTATTATTAACAACAGGCTTAATTCCAGCGGGATTATTAGCATTCATATTAAACGCTACTCTTCCAAAAAAATAATACTTCTAATATCTTAATAAAAGAATATCATTGTTAAAATCTTGCAATGAATAATAAAGTAAAAATAGTTCTTGCCTCACCAAGAGGCTTTTGCGCAGGTGTTGACCGTGCTATTGAAATAGTAGAAAAAACTCTAAAAAAATATGGGTCGCCAGTTTATGTAAGACATGAAATTGTTCATAATAAACAAGTAGTTGAAAATTTAAAAAAAAAGGGAGCTATATTTATTGAAGAATTAAATGAAATTAAAGATAATAAAAGACCTGTAATATTTTCTGCACACGGAGTTCCTAAAACCGTACCAAAAGAAGCTGAAAATAAAAAAATTTTTTATATAGATGCAACTTGCCCTCTTGTTACAAAAGTTCATAAGGAATCAGAACGACATTTTAAAAATGGATATCAAATAATCTTGGTTGGGCATAAAGGGCACCCTGAAGTTATTGGAACAATGGGGCAATTACCCGAAGGAAGCATAAGATTAATTGAAACTGAAGAAGATGCTAAAATACTTAAAGAAGATGAGTTTAATAAACCAGTTGCATATGTAACACAAACCACATTATCGGTCGACGATACAAAAAATATTATAAAAATTTTAAAGAAAAAATTTCCAAATATTAAGTCATCAATTAAAGAAGACATATGTTATGCAACTACAAACAGACAAAATGCGGTAAAAGAAATTGCGGGAAGTTGTGATATGTTTTTCGTAATTGGCAGCGAGAACTCTTCTAATTCTAAAAGATTGGTAGAAGTAGCAAAAAAATCAGGTTGTAAAAAAGCTGAATTATTTGATTTTAGTAAAAAACTTCCCATAAATGAAATAATAAATAATAAAAAAATTGGTCTTACTTCTGGTGCATCTGCTCCAGAAAAGTTAATTCAAGATTTTATAAAAGAAGTAAAAAAGCACTGTAAAGTTTCAATAGAGGAAATAGTTACTACTGAAGAAAAGGTTACTTTTAAATTGCCCAGATCTTTGACCTAATTTATGCATGTGACGGTTAGTTGTTTTTGATATTGTTTAAAAAGTAGTATGATAAATTTTGTTTATGACTTCATATTTAGGAAATTTTCTGCTTTGGTTGTCATTATTTTTTGCAATTTCTCAATTTTTTATCTCCCGAAAAAGTAATGAACAAAATAAAAAATTTATCAGTATAAGTGTTTATGGATTATTAATTTCGTCCGTTTCATCTTTTTTTTTGTTAATGTATGCCTATGTAGTCTCAGATTTTAGTTTAGTAAATGTATTTCAAAATTCACATACGACAAAACCTTTGCTTTATAAAATTTCGGGGGTTTGGGGTAATCACGAAGGTTCAATGCTTTTATGGATACTAGTTCTAACTAT
Source organism: uncultured Pelagibacteraceae bacterium (assembly GCA_902606835.1). Classification (GTDB taxonomy): domain Bacteria; phylum Pseudomonadota; class Alphaproteobacteria; order Pelagibacterales; family Pelagibacteraceae; genus AG-414-E02. The sequence goes on along the minus strand of CACLHW010000018.1, from coordinate 8,771 downwards.
ATTTAATTATTTTATTTTTAATCTAAATAACAAAAATAATTATTTTTTCATTTCGAAATGTTTAGAAACCCAAGCCTTAATTACTATAGGTTTTATATTATTTACTGCACTTACATCTAATCCTTTTGAAAGAACAATTTTTAATCAGCAAGATGGTTTAGGATTTAATCCAATTTTACAAGATCCGGCTTTAGCTATACATCCTCCTTTGCTTTACGTTGGGTATGTCGGTTTTTCTGCTGCATTCTCTATTGGTGTTGCGGCTTTAAAACTAAGCGAAGATAAAAAAATCCCTTGGCATCTTTATATGAAGCCTTTCGTCATGGCTGCTTGGAGTTTTTTATCTATTGGTATTGCTCTTGGTTCGATTTGGGCATATTACGAATTGGGTTGGGGTGGCTGGTGGTTTTGGGATCCTGTAGAAAATGCTTCTTTTATGCCCTGGTTACTCGGAACAGCCTTACTTCATTCTCTTATCATGGTTGAAAAAAGAATGTTGCTTCAAAATTGGGTTTTGCTTTTATCAATACTTGCTTTTCTTCTGAGTATAATAGGAACTTTCCTTGTAAGGTCTGGTATATTAACTAGTGTTCATACTTTTGCTTTAGATCCAGCTAGAGGAATTTATATTCTTGTTTTTGCTGCAATACTTGGCTCTTACTCTTTGTATCTTTTTGGAACAAAATCAAAAAAATTTGTTAATAGCAATTATTTTGCGTTTTTTAGTAAAGAAGGTTCGATTTTAATAAATAATATACTTATGGTTGTTGTGTGTTTAACAGTTTTTTTAGGCACAATTTATCCTTTATTGATAGAAGCTTTAACTAGCAACAAAATTTCTGTGGGTGAGCCATATTATAACTCAACCGCAGTTCCTATAATACTCCCAGCAATATTAATTATGGGCATTGGACCAATTTTATCTTGGAAAAAAGATGATAAATTAAAAACTTTTAAAAAAATATTACCAGTTGTCGTTCTTTCAGCATTAACAACAATATTTATATTTTTAATTTATAAATCATACAGTCTAATAGGAATTGCAGGAGTTTTTCTAGGGCTTTGGATAATTTTCAATAATATTATGATTTTAATAAAAAAATTAAAAAATTATTCTATAGGTATGGTTGTTGCGCACTTAGGTATTGGTTTAATGATATTAGGAATTACAGGTTCAACTGTGTGGCAGGAGGAAAAAATTATCAAAATGAAAATTAATGACAATATTAGAGTCAATAAATTTAATCTTGTTTTTAATAAAATCAGTGAAGTAGAAGGTCCAAATTATGTAGCGATAAGAGGCAATTTCTTGGTTTATGATAATAAGAAAAATTTAATTACAGAATTAAATCCCGAAAATCGATTTTACCCAGTAACAAATAATTTTACAACAGAAGCTTCCATATATACTAATTTACTTGGGGATTTGTATTCAGTTTTGGGAGAGGGAAATATAAACAGTGGATGGGTACTAAGAATTTATTACAATCCTCTTGTAGTTTGGATTTGGATTGGTGCTTTTACTATATTTTTAGGTGGAGTTGTTTCATTGCGAAACAATTTAACTAAACTAAAAAGTTTATATTAATGAAAAAACATATATTATTTTTTCCATCGATTTTTTTTATATTAATCTTATTAATTTTCTTTTATTTACTTACAATAGATAGAGATCCGTCTAAGGTACCATCTGCATTATTAAATAAAAATTTTCCTAAATTTGAAACTGAATCTTTGCTAAAAGAAAAAAAATTTGTAGCTTCAAAAGAGTTTAAAGATAGAATTATACTAGTAAATTTTTTTGCTTCTTGGTGTAATCCATGTAGAATTGAACACGATTTTATAAAACGTTTTTCAAATAACAAAAAAATTAAAGTCATAGGCATCAATTATAAAGATAACCCTAAAAAAGCTAATGAATGGTTAAAAAAATTGGGAAACCCCTACTCTAACATTGCATTAGATAAAAATGGAAGAATTGCAATAGATTGGGGTGTTTACGGAATACCAGAAACTTTTGTAGTTAATTCAGATGGCATTATTAAATATCGTCATGTAGGACCGATAAACAAAAAAATATACAAAAAAATTAATAAAATAATCAATGAAAACTAAAAAATTAATATTTCGTAAAATTATTGTAATCACTTTCTTTATTTTTATAAGTACCTTATTTTTAAAAAATGTAATTGCTGTAGAGCCAGATGAAATCCTCAAAAATGAAAAACAAGAAATGAGAGCTAGAATTATTTCAAAAAATATTAGATGTATGGTTTGCCAAAACCAGTCAATTGATGACTCTAACGCTCCATTGGCCAGGGACCTGCGTCTCCTAATCAGAGATCAAATAAAAGACGGTAAAAAAGATTATGAGATATATAACTTTTTAACAGATAGATATGGAGATTTTATACTCTTAAAACCTCCTTTAAAATTAAGCACACTAGCGCTTTGGTTTTTGCCTTTTTTATTTTTTATTATTGGTATTTTTGTTGTTTTCAAATATAGCAAAAAATAAAGTTAATTATTTTTTTTTACTTAATTTAAATTTCATTGATTCTATTTTGTATTTCATTAAAAAAATAACAATTGAATAGACAATCATTCCCAAAAGCATAATAAATAAAGGAATAAGCATTGTATAATGAATTGTGGGAGCTGATGTAAGTGTTATGCTTGAAGGCTGATGAAGTGTGTTCCACCATTCAACAGAATATTTTATAACTGGCAAATTAAATAAACCTATAATACCTATTATTGAAGATATCTTGTTAGCTTTTTGAAAATCATCAATAAATTTCCATGACAACAAATAAGCAACATAAAAAATAAACAATATTAACATAGAGGTTAATCTTGCATCCCATGCCCACCATACTCCCCAGGTTGGTTTTCCCCATAAAGAGCCTGTTACTATTGATATAATCGTAAAAACAATACCAACTGGTGCTAAACTTTTTGCAATCAATGCCATAAATTTTATTTTAAAAATTAAATTTATAATGCAAGCAAAACCTATAAATGCAAAACATCCTAATGAAATAAATGATGATGGTACGTGCACATACATAATTCTCACGGAGTCTCCTTGAATATAATCTGGTGGAGAAATAAAAATTGCATATGTGAGCCCGACAATAAAAATAATAATCGTTAAAACTATTAATTGAACAATCCATTTATTGCTTAACGAAATAATTTTGTTTGGAAATATTTTTTTTAGCATATCATTATATTAATATTTAATTAGCCTTTTCCAAAGCTTCTTTAACTTCAGGTGGCATATAATTTTCATCATGTTTTGCCAAAATTTTATTAGCTATAAAGTATTTTTTATCATTTAATTTCCCTTCAGCAACTACTCCTTTGCCCTCAGAAAATAAATTTGGTAGCAAGCCATTATAAGTGACGATAATTTCATTTTTTAAATCTGTGATAATAAAATTTACAGAAGTGTTCTGTTTTTTAACAGATCCCTCTTTAACCAGGCCCCCTAGACGGATTTTTTTATTTAGCGAAATATTAGGTTTATTATTTATTTCTGTAGGTGAAAAAAAATAAACAACACTATCCTCTAGATTTTTAAGAATTAAAAAAAAAATCAAAGCGATAGAAAATATAAATAAAATTAAATAAAAAAATCTTGATTTTGCTTTCTTGCTTAGCATTTTTAAATCTATAAATTATTTGGAAAAACTAAACTGAGCTACCAGACCAAGCTTCTTCTGTATTCTTTTTTTTTTTAGCTGTCTTGATTTCAATTTTGCGTATTTCTTTAAATTCTTTCAAAAATATTTTTTCTTGTTTTATTAATTCTTTTCTAATTTTTAAATATAAATATAAAAAACTTGCAAAAGTAAATAAAAACGCTGGCCAAACAAACTGCCCGTAACCATTTAAAAGTAAAAGCTCAATGTTCATTACAAATTTCTACATTAAAAAATTTTGAAAAACAATTGACATATTGACCCTAAATTGGTCAAATAAAACCCAATATGAACTCTTTCATCAGGCTCTAAAATGTTGCCAAACAAAAAATTTCAAGAAATTTCGGCCCAAAATATAATTCAACTATTAAAAGATAACTACGCAAGCTTAATGCCAAGTTTTTATGAAACTCAAAGTTCATTTTTAAGTTCAGTGTACAAAAGATATGGTAGTGTAGAAACGGCAACTATCCTTCTTTGTTTTACGAGAGCCATGCACCTAGAAATTATTAGACAAAGAGAAAAAGATTTAAATCATAATGTTTCTTTGGAAAATTTTTGGAATAATTTCAATCGAATTCCAAAACCAATAGAAAAAGTTACTTCTATTGTAAATTCCACGGGAGTACCTAAAGAAACTGTCAGAAGAAAAATATCAAGTTTGATAAAAAGTGGCTTCTTATTAAAAAAAGATGATGTCAGAGGATATGTTTGGAATTTTCATGAAAAAGAAAAAGAAGGTTATATTCAACATATTAATATGCAAATAAAAACCTTATCTAAATTTGTTTCAAGATTTTCCACTCTTCTAAATTTACCTTTCTCTTCTGAAGTAATAGAAAAAGAAATAAAATTACAATTTTCTTTTTACTGGTACCATTTTTTGTCTTGCCAGCTTCAATGGTATAAAATGTGGCAGCAAAAATTAAAAGATAATGACCTGCTATTAATTTCACTACAAGTTACAATACCTACTTTGCAATTTGCTGATAAAAAAAAAAGTAAAGTAAAATTGGAAGAAGTTTTTAAAATAATAGGAAGATTAGAAGGAGATGTTAAAGATAATATTTCTGGTTGCGCTGTAAGCGCAACAACTATATCTGAATTAACAGGCATACCAAGAGCAACTTGTATTCGAAAATTAGAAAAACTTGTTAATTTAGGATTTTTAAGTCGAGAAAATAAAAGTAAAAGATATTATGTAAATCAAGCAACTGACAGCAGAACGAAAAACATTATGCACAAAGATAATGTAAATTTTACAATTGAACTTTATTCAAAATACTTTTCTATAATTTTAAACAGTCTTTCTCACAATTATAATAGAAGTTGATTTTAATAAATTTTTATAAACTTAATATTAAAATTACAACTAATGCTACCGCTGTTGCTCCAGAGAAAATGAGTAAATTTGTTTTCTTGTCGATTTTTTTTTCGTTTTTTCTTTTTTCAAGTAGATCGTTTAAATCTAATCTAGCTTTTGCTTGATACCTTTCTCCTGAAGCATCAGCTATAGACGACTTATCTATAGTGCCCATTTTTTCCCCCTGGGTTAATTAAACCATTATTAAAAAAATTATCTATACACTTAAAGTCCAAAATGGGTCTGCTCAACTCATTTTAACGGGAATTGATCTGTTTATTTATTTTATACGTGTTTTATTTTTTCTGGGAGTATACCTTTTGGTCTATATCGCATAATTAATAACAAACCTATTCCCATCATCAAAAATCTAAAATAAGGAATGCTTTCGATTAAATGAACTCTAAGTACATTAGTTTCTTCTAGGCCGCTGGTAAAAAGATTAATTAAAAATAGTGCAATAGGAGCAGCTTCAATCCATAAAAACCAAACGGCAAAACCTCCGAGAACAGCACCAAAATTATTTCCACTTCCTCCAACAATTACCATTACCCAAATTAGGAATGTATATCTCATTGGTCTATAGCTTCCTGGTGTAAATAATCCGTCATAAGTTACCATCATCGCTCCTGCTATTCCAACTATTGCAGAACCAAGAACAAAAATTAAAAGATGTTGCTTAACAACATTTTTCCCCATTGCGTTAGCTGCTTCTTCATTATCTCTAATTGCTCTCATCATTCTTCCCCAAGGTGAATAAAGTGCTTTCTGAGTAATAATTAATAAAATTATTACTACAATTGAAAAAAGTCCTACGAAACATAATTTAACAAATACGGTTGATCCCTCAATTACCAGCTGTTTTAACATTTGTTCTCTTGCCATAACATCGGTAATCAAGTTCAAAGTACTTTGATTGAATTTTGCAACTAAATTAATGAACCACTCTTTAGTTTGTAAATCAATTTCATAAGGAACCGGTCTTTTTAAACCAATTACGTTTTTAACACCGCGAGATAACCAATCTTCGTGTTTAATTACTGCAATTACAATTTCTGATATTAGTAGAGTCGCTATCGCTAAATAATCTGCTCTAAGCCCTAAAGCAATTTTCCCAATAACATAGGCTAAAGCTCCAGCAAAAAAAGCCCCGACTATCCAAGAAAATAAAATTGGGAGACCCATACCTCCCAAAAAGCCTGTTGTTGCTGGATTTACAGCTTCAATTGAATGAATTGCTGGTCCAGATATTAGTCTCAATAAAATTAATCCCACAATTATTACGAGGGCAATTCCATAGTTTCTTTTATTTGATTTGTTATATTTTTTTAAAATGAAGCGAATGCTAAAAACCATAAAAGCAATAAGAAATGCACAGAAAATCATACTTAATCCACCAACCTGCCATGCTTCTTTTACAGGTGGAACTGAAACCAGGACAGCCGCTAAACCTCCAAGGGCTGTATAGCCCATTATTCCAAAATTTATTAATCCTGCATATCCCCATTGAATATTTGCTCCCATAGTCATTACCGCAGAAATTAAACAAAAGCATAAGATTGATAACGCTATACTCCAGGATTGTAAAAAACCTACTAAAATTATAAGCCCTAACATTATTAAATAAGCAGCTATTACATCTAAATTCTGTCTCATAAAACTTTTCCTTTAAAGATTCCGGATGGTCTAAATAATAAAACTACAACTAAAATTGAAAATGAAACGGCAAATTTATAGTCGGTTGATAATAGTTGTAATAAACTGTCCGGCTCTATACTTTCTGGAAGTAAATAAATAAAGAATTTTCTATATGCATAAGTCACAAGTATTTCTGAAAAAGCAATAACATAACCTCCTAAAAATGCCCCAAAAGGATTTCCAATACCTCCAACAATAGCTGCTGCAAATATTGGAAGCATATTATTAAAGTAAGTAAATGGTTTAAAACTTTTATCTAGCCCGTATAGAGTTCCACCAACTGTTGCTAAAATTGCAGCTATTACCCAAGTAATCATAACAACTTTTTTAGGATCTATTCCGGATAACAATGCTAAATCCTCATTGTCCGAATAAGCTCGCATGCTTTTGCCAGTTTTAGTTTTGTTTAAAAACCAAAATAAAATGGAAACAACTATAATTGTAACTAATAAGGTAATAACCTGAGTTGACTTAATAGTTAACCCTTCGTTTAAACCTGTCATTTCTTTAAATTCATTTGCCTTTAAAATAAATTTTTCTCCATCAAAAAATCTTCTGTCAAAAGGTCCAATAACAATTCTTACAATAGCTTGGGTAACAAACATTGTTCCAATGCTCACCATTGCAAGTTGAACAGGTGGACTTTTCTTAAAACGATAATAACTAAAAACTAATTTATCCTTAATGAGAACGTAGAAAATTGTAACAGTAATCCCAAACGGGATAGCGATTAGTGCTGTAGGAAGTACACCAAGATTAATACCTAGCGATTGAAAATACCATGTAAATAAAATCGTAAACATGGTTCCAAATGACATTAAATCTCCAGCTGTAAAATAAGCAAATCTTAAAATCCCATAAATTAAAGAAACAAAAATAGCTCCTAAGGCTAATTGAGAACCATAAGATAAAGCTGGTACAAAAATGTAATTTAATAATAAAACTATTGCATTTATAATTTCCATATTACCCGCCTAAAAATGATCTTCTAACCTCTGGATCGTTTAATAATTCTTTACCAGTACCAGAAAATTTATTTTCTCCTGTCACCAAGACGTACCCTCTGTCAGCGATGCTTAAAGCCTGTTTAGCATTTTGTTCAACCATTATGATTGCTACATTGGTCTTTTTCACTTTTAATATATGATCAAATAATTCATCCATTACTATTGGAGAAACGCCAGCTGTTGGTTCATCAAGCATCAATACAGAAGGCTTGGTCATTAAAGCTCTGCCCAAAGCAACTTGTTGCCTTTGTCCACCAGACAATTCTCCTACGATTTGAGTCTTTTTTTCTTTTAAAATAGGAAATAGTGCAAAAATTTCTTCGATAATTTCTTCAACTCGTTCTTTCCTTAAAAAAGCTCCCATTTCTAAATTTTCTTGAACGCTCAATCCAGTAAAAACATTTCTGCTTTGCGGAACAAATGATATTCCTTCTTTAACTCTATCTTGAGGTGTTAATTTTGATATATCTTTTCCATCTATAGAAACTTTTCCTGATTTAAGATTTAGTAAGCCAAGCATTGCTTTCATTGCGGTAGATTTTCCTGCACCATTAGGTCCAAGAATTGCAACAATTTCTCCTCTGTCTACATTTATTGTGCACGAACTGATTATATCTGCTCCACCATAGCCGCCTGTCATATTTTTACCTGAGAAGAAAGACATTATCCTGTTCCATTTCTATTCTTGGAGCCTCTTCCAAGATAGCTTTCGATTACTTGTTCATTATTTTTTACTTCATTTGAAGTCCCTTTAAATAAAACAGAACCCTCTGACATCACAATCACTGGATCACATAATCTGCTTATAAAATCCATATCATGTTCAATCATACAAAAGGTATAACCTTTCTCTTTATTGAGTCTTAAAATTGCACTTCCAATATCTTTTAGTAATGTTCTGTTTACTCCAGCTCCAACCTCGTCTAGTAAAACTAATTTTGCATCAACCATCATAGTTCTACCAAGTTCTAATAACTTTTTTTGTCCTCCTGATAA
>CACLHW010000017.1 GCA_902606835.1 uncultured Pelagibacteraceae bacterium | reverse complement strand
GAGTAATTAAATCTTCCGAAGAAATTTTATATGTTAAAAAAGCTGCTGAACTTGCAGATAAAGCTTTAGAGGTAGTTTGGAAAAATGCAAGAGCAGGTGTTAGTGAAGGAAAAATCCTTGCTGAAATGCAAAAAGTTATATTTGAAAACGATGGCGATTATCCTGCAAATGAATTTATAATAGGTTCGGGTCATAACGCTTTGCTTTGTAGATACCAGTCCGAAAAAAGAATTTTGTCTAATCCCGATCAATTAACTATAGAGTGGGCTGGTACATATAAGCACTACCATTCAGCTATGTTTAGAACTATACCGATAGGAAAGGCAAATCCTAAGCATTATAAAATGTTTGACGCTTGTCTTATTGCATTAACTAAATGTGTGCAAAAGCTTATACCTGGAAATACAGTTGGTGAAGTTTTTGATGTTCATGCAAAAACTTTTGATGATTTTGGGTATAAAAAATCAAGAATGAATGCATGTGGATATTCATTAGGATCAACTTTTTCTCCAAATTGGATGGATGCACCTCCAATGATTTTTGCTGGTAATCCTCTTATTTTAAAGCCGGGAATGGTCTTTTTTATTCATATGATACTTATGGATTCTGAAAATAGTTTAGCGATGAATTTAGGTGAAACTTATCTTGTAACTGAAAAAGGGAATGAAAGATTGGGTAAAAAAAAATTGGATTTAGTTATTCTTTAAATTAATTATTTTTTTGCTGACGCATATCCTTACGATTAATCCCTGCAACTTTAACAGGTTTTTTCATTGCATCCCGTCTAAAAGGTTCACCTAATTCTTGATTTAATATAACTTCAATAAATGTTGTAATCCCATTTTTTTGTTCATCACAAGATTTTTTTAAAGCTTGGGTTAATTCCTCTTGCGTTTTAACTTGAACGCCTTTTAAACCACAGCCTTCAGCTACTTTTGCATAACTTAGTTCCGGATCTAATTCGGTACCAACAAAATTGTCGTCAAACCAAAGAATTGAGTTTCTTTTCTCAGCTCCCCATTGGTAATTTCTAAAAATTATCATTGTAATAGAAGGCCATTCTTTTCTATTACATGAACTCATTTCACTCATACTTATTCCGAAAGCACCGTCACCTGCAAAACCGACTACTGGTATATCAGGACATCCAATTTTAGCTCCAAGAATTGCTGGAAAACCATATCCGCATGGTCCAAAAAGACCAGGTGATAAATATTTTCTTCCTTTTTCAAATGTAGGATATGCATTTCCAATAGCACAGTTGTTTCCAATATCACTAGAAATAATAGCATCAGGAGGAAGTCCTGCTTGAATTGCTCTCCAAGCCATTCGTGGTGACATTCGATCTTTGTCTCTTTTGCGAGCATCTTTATTCCATGTAGTTCCAGGATCATCTTCTTCATGATCTAAACTTGTTAAAGTTTGTAACCATGCTGATTTAGTTTGATGAATAAGAGCTTTACGTTTTTCTCTATCAGAATTTCCTGCTGATTTCGAAAGTTTTTCTAAAAGTTGTTGTGCCACTAATTTAGCATCACCACAAATTCCAACTGTAACTTTTTTTGTTAAACCAATTCTATCTGGATTCATATCAACTTGAATAATGTTTGCTTTTTTTGGCCAATAGTCAATTCCATAACCGGGTAACGTTGAAAATGGATTCAATCTAGTTCCTAAAGCCAAAACTACATCCGCTTTTGAAATTAATTGCATGGCGGCTTTTGATCCATTGTAACCTAAAGGCCCTACCGCAAGAGGATGACTTCCGGGAAAACTATCATTATGCTGATATCCTGAACATACTGGTGCATCTAATCTCTCAGCTAGTTTTTTACAATCTTCAATAGCATCTCCAATTACAACACCAGCACCGGACAATATAACTGGAAACTTTGCATTCGATAATAATTTAGCTGCTTCGTTAACTGCACTTGCTCCTCCTGCTTGTCTTTCTAAACGAACAATAGGGGGAAGTTCTATATCTATTATTTGAGTCCAATAATCTCTTGGTACGTTAATTTGTGCTGGAGCCGAACCTCTAATCGCTTTTTCTATAACGCGATTTAAAACTTCTGCCATACGGGAAGGATCACGGACTTCTTCTTGGTAACAAACCATATCTTTAAAAAGATTCATTTGTTCAACTTCTTGAAAGCCTCCTTGACCCATAGTTTTATTTGCAGCTTGAGGCGTAACTAATAACATTGGTGTATGATTCCAATAAGCAGTTTTAATTGGAGTTACGAGTCCGGTAATTCCTGGTCCGTTTTGGGCAATGCACATTGCTATTTTTCCAGTTGAACGAGTATAGCCATCAGCTATTAATCCTCCATTTGATTCATGTGCTACATCCCAAAAAGTAATACCTGCTTTTGGAAAAAGATCTGAAATAGGCATAAAGGCAGAACCTATAATTCCAAAAGAATGTTCAATACCATGCATTTGCAGAACTTTTACAAAGGCCTCTTCTGTTGTCATTTTAGTCATGATAAAATCCTAAAAATTACTTTAATTATATCAATTTTAAGGCTATATCCAGTAGGAAAATGTCTCAAACCGATTTGATAATTCATGATGAAAAAGACAACGTAGCCGTTGTTGTTATTGAAAAAACTTCAAAAAATCAAGAATGTGTTGGTTGGATCATGGAAAATGACAAAACAATCAAAATTAAATCAATCAATGAAATACCTTTAGGACATAAAATTGCACTACAAGATTTTAAAGAAGGTGATACAATATTAAAATATGGTCACGACATTGGTAAAGTAGTAGCTCCAATAAAAAAAGGTGACCATGTTCACGTGCACAATGTAAAAACTAAAAAGTGGTAATTAAAAATATGTCTATTCCAAAAACATTTATGGGTTTTAAACGTGAAAACGGAAGAGTTGGTATAAGAAATCACGTAATAATTTTACCAGTTGATGATATTTCTAATGCCTGTGCCGAAGCTATTGGTAATAATATTAAAGGAACAGTAGCTATTCCTCATTCATATGGGAGATTACAGTTCGGAAAAGATTTAGAATTATTTTTTAGAACTATAATTGGAACAGGAAAGAACCCAAATGTGGCTGCTGTTATTGTTGTTGGAATTGAACCTAAATGGACAAAAAAAGTAGTAGATGAAATTGCAAAAACAGGAAAGCCTGTTGAAGGATTTAGTATTGAAGGATTAGGAGATATAGAAACTACAATGAAAGCTTCAAAAAAAGCTCAAGAATTTGTTCAGTGGGCTAGCGAAAAACAAAGAACTGAATGTTCAATAAGTGATTTATGGATTGCGGTAAAATGTGGTGAATCAGACACCACATCAGGCTTGGCTTCAAATCCTGCTGTTGGAAATTTAATGGATAAATTAGAACCTCATGGCGTTCATCTTTGTTTTGGTGAAACTTCAGAAATTACAGGAGCTGAAAAAGTTTGTGCTGCTAGAGGAAAAGATGAAGATGCAAAAAAAAAATTTTTAAAAACGTGGAATAATTACAACAATTTTATTCTTGAAAATAAGACTAACGATTTATCTGAAAGTCAGCCAACTGCAGGAAATATTAAAGGTGGCTTAACAACGATTGAGGAAAAAGCTTTTGGAAATTTACAAAAAATTGGAAAAAAAGTTAAATATGTTGATGTATTAGAACCAGCTGAAGAACCAAAAAATGGTAAGGGTTTATATTTTATGGACACATCTTCTGCCGCTGCTGAATGTGTTACTTTACAAGCAGCAGCAGGGTTTACTGTTCATATATTTCCTACTGGCCAAGGTAATGTTGTTGGAAATCCAATTGAACCAGTAATTAAATTAACTGCTAATCCAAAGACAGCTTCTACAATGAGTGAACACATTGATTTAGACGTTTCAAAAATTTTAAAAAGAGAAATGAACCTAAGCCAGGCTGGTGATGCTTTAATAGATATTACAGTTAAAACGGCTAATGGCAGAATAACATGCGCTGAATCTTTGGGCCATAAGGAGTTTGTTATTACAAAACTCTACAGAAGTGCTTAATGAAAATAGATTACTTTTCAAAAGTTAGAATCCTCGATGGAGGCATGGGTCAACTAATTCTTTCGAAAGGCTTAAAACCCAAGGGAAGTCTTTGGTCTGGGACGGCATTAATAGACAAAAAATATCACCAAATGATAATCGATTCACATTTAGATTTTATTAAATCTGGAGCTGATGTAATCGTAACAAATAATTTTGCTGGAAGAAGAATTAGGATGATACAAAATAATGTAGAAGAACTTTTTGATTATGCTAATAAAAAAGCGGGTGAACTTGCTTTAAAAGCTAAAGAAATTTCAAAAAAAAATATTTTAATAGCAGGAAGTTTACCTGCTCAAAACAATACTTACGAATTAGATCAAAGAGATAATAAAATAATTGAAAAAGGATTTTATGACCAAGCTAAATTAATAAAACCATTTGTTGATTTTTTTTATTTAGATGTCATGTGTGGAAGTAAAGAATGTGAAATAGCTCTTAATGTAACAGAAAATTTTAATTTACCAGTACTTATTGGACTACATATAAAAAAAAGTGGCAAGCTTCCATCTGGCGAAAGTATAACTGAAGTGGTTGAAAAGTGTAAAAGTAATAGTTTACTTGGCATAATTTTAGCATGTGTATCACCAGAAATTATAGAGAATACCGTTGATGAAATGAAAGATTTAAAAATTCCATTTGGTTATAAAGCTAATCTTTGGAAGGAAGAAGAGCCTGTTCCGGTTCACAAATTTGCATTACCATCAGATGCAATTGGAGCTAATCCTGTTGAAACAATGGGAACAAGAGATGATTACACTGGAAAAAAATTTTTCAAGTTTTCTAAAGACATGATTAACAAAGGAGCCACAATTTTGGGTGGGTGTTGTGAAACCTTTCCATCTCATATAAATGAGATTGCCAAACTAAAAAATTAATTTTATTCAAGTTGTAGAGGCTGTGGTAGGTTTATTAATTCTTTTACTTATTTGCCTTCTTATGAAGGAAACAGCTACTCCAGCTACTAACGCTAAAAATATTGAGGAAATTCCATATACTATAGGATAATTTTCAGACAAAGTATAAATAGTGTTTCCAAACTCACTTATTTCTAAAATATTATCTGTTGGAATTTTTATAGCTGGTGTCCCGTTTCTAAAAAAAGTGTCATATGCCATTAAAACTCCTACTGATAGCATAAGTAAAGCAAGCAAAGTTTTTAATTCTGAACCTTGGAGTTTTTGCCCAATTTTTTGTCCAGTATGCACGCCCGCAATTGAGCCGGTAATCAATATTAAAACAAGAACTAAATCAATTGTATTGTAAGTGAAGGAGTGAGAAACTACCACAAATCCTGTAACAAAAATTGTAACAAACAATGAAGTGCCTGGTACTAGTTTAGTTGGCATACCAATTAAATATATCATTGCCGGTACCATTAAAAATGCTCCTCCTACACCCATAATTGCAGCAACAAAGCCAACGAGTAAACCTAATATAATTGGAACTAGTGCACTTTCGTATACTTTTGAAGTTTTAAATCTTGTTCTGAATGGTAAGCCATGTATCCAATAATGAGTATGTAATTTTTTTTTAATTATCACCTTTTTTTTAATTCTATCAATTTCCATAATTCCATCTCTAAGCATGAAGCTTCCTATTATTGCAAGAACATACATGTAGGCTAAAGTAATAACTAAATCTATTTTATTTATTCCTTTAAAATATCCAAAGGTATACATTCCAAATATAGTACCAAACAATCCCCCGGCAATTATCATCCAACCCATTTTAAGATCCATAGTTTTTTTAAACCAATGTGTTAACGAACCTGAAGTAGATGATGCCAAAATATTATTTGCTTCATTTGCTACTGCATAAGCTGGTGGTATTCCCATAAAAATTAAAAAAGGAGTCATTAAAAAGCCTCCCCCTACTCCGAATAGACCTGAAAGAAAACCTATTATAAAACTTACAAAAAGAAATAAAACAACGTTTATTTGAACTTCTGCTATAGGTAAAAAAACTTCCATAAAATTAACAATTATTCTTAGTACATAATAATGTCAATAAATAGATAGAAAAAAGGTAGGCTTTTAGCTTAAAATTGAAAAGGTTCCAACAAGAATTACCACCCAGCAAATTAAGAGCACCAATTGCAGACCTATTTTACGAGGATTAAGAGTTATTTGCTGAGGCAATTTTTTAAAAGATTGAAACATTTTTTTTTCTTAACATGGGATAAGAGTATTTGTCTAGAATTATCTTATAAATTTGAAATTAAAAAATTGTCGCCCCAAAAACTTTAATTTGTTCATCTTCAACCCCTAGTACTAGTCGACCTAAGAAATCCCCAGGTATTTCATCACTTTTTTGTTTCAAAAGGACAGTAACAAAACCATCTCGTCTTAAACATCCTAAAAACTCTTTGTCTTTAGATAAATTTGTCAGTAATTTGTTGTTCGCCCACTGTTTTCCCAACTCTACTTCATTGGCGCCATACAACATCTGTGATGAAAAATCTTTAGTAAAACTTCCATAATCTTTCATATTAGAAGATTTTACTAAGTTGTCCCAAATAGGTTCAGCAATTTTAAATATTTCTTGGTCTTTTTTATCAAGAACACTCATTTTAAGAGGTTATGAGGCTTTTTTCTTCTCTTCATCTCCAATTATGTGATAAACCGGCATTTTTTCCATTGTAAATTTGCCAGTTTTTGGATCACGACGAGATACAGTCAAGCAATGCCAATTTTTATCATCTAGTTTCATATGATCTCCTCTGTAGTAGTAACCTGGCCAACGCGTTTCTTCACGAAACAAAGTATGTTCAGTTACACATTGTGATGTTATTGCTCGATGTTTTAATTCCCATGCACGCATTAGCTGGTGATAATCTTCGGCACCAACATGTTCTAAATCTTCTTGTAACCATTGCAATAATTCTAATCCTCTTTTAAGCAAATTTCCATTGGTCATATAATTTACAGAAATACCTCCAACATACTCATCCATAATTTTCTGAAGGCGTTGCAGACCTTGAATTGGTGAAAAATAACTTGGTGAAACTGTACCACCAGTAATTTCATTTCTACCAACAGTATAATTTTCTAATGGTTTATATATAATTTTTTTAAAATCTTCACATTGTTTTTCGCTTACTTTAATATTTTTTGCTTTTTGATCTTCTATATATTTAACTGCAGCTTTTGCAGCCAAACGACCTTCGGTAAAAGATCCTGAGGAAAATTTATGTGCACTTCCACCTACTGTATCGCCAGCACCAAAAAGACCTTGTATTGTCATCATTCTATTGTATCCCCAAAAATATTCAGGTGGAGAAATATCTTCTGGACCACTCACCCAGGCCCCTGAACATGTTGCGTGAGAACCCATTACATAAGGTTCAGAAGTTGTTAATTCAGGATTAGTATATTTTGGATCAATGTTTTGAGATGCCCAAACAACTGCTTGCCCAACTGTCATGCCAAGAAAATTCTCCCAACCAACTGTCTCTAGATGAGGATCTTGAAAAGCCTCTTTAGTAACCATCTGAATTGGCCCACCACCAGCCATAACTTCTTGAACAAAAGCATGATTACGTAAACATGTTGGTGTTGGATGATGATCAATATATTCTCCTACTAATTTTTTTGTTTGCTCGTACCATTTTTTTTCATAATTTTCGCCATTAGCATTTTGCGTATAAGTTTTTAAATGTAAAAAATAAGCTCCAACTGGACCATATCCATCTTTAAATCTACATAAAACAATCCGATTTTCCATTTGAGTCATTTTTGCCCCTGCAGCAATTGGTAAAGCATAAGCAGAGCCATTACTCCAAGGTGCATACCAAGTTCTTCCCATACCCTCACCTACCGCTCTCGGTTTGAAAATATGTGATGCTCCACCTGCAGCAACAATTACGGTTTTAGCTCGAAATACATAATAATCTCCAGTACGCATATTAAAACCTACTGCTCCACCAACTCTATTTTCATCATTTTCATCCATCAATAAGTGGGTAACCATTATTCTATTATAAATTTTGTCAGCAGATTTTTTAGCTGCTTCAGCTACTATTGGCTTGTAGCTTTCTCCATGAATCATTATTTGCCATTTACCTTCTCGTTGATAACGTCCAGTTTTTGGATTCTTCATCATAGGTAAACCCCATTCATCAAACATGTGAACCGTTGAATCTACATGACGTGCCATATCATAACCAAGATCTTCTCTTACTAATCCCATTAAGTCATTACGAGCATAACGTACATGATCTTCAGGTTGATTTTCATTCCATTGCATTCCCATATAACAGTTAATAGCATAAAGACCTTGGGCAACTGCACCACTTCGATCAATATTTGCCTTTTCAACACAGATAATTTTTAAATCTCTTCCCCAGTGTCTTGCTTCAAATGCTGCACCGGTACCTGCCATACCACCTCCAACTACAAGTACATCACACTCTTCATGATGAGTTTTAGGTTTTGCCATTAATAGTAAACTCCTTTTTTAAATGAAGCTTTATCAATTGTTGGTAAATCTTTTTTTGTATTTAAACCTTCAGGTTCTGAGTAAAGAATTTGAGATTTAATTTCTCCTTGGTTTGGCTTGTCTCCTTCGGCAAGTTTTGGAATAAATTTACCCCATGGTTTTGTTGTTATTGGAGATACAAAATCTTTTTCTGTTCCATTTCTAAATTTTATTTTCCAAGAAATAGTTCCTTTTTCTTCTTCTCTTCTAACTCTGACACTATGGCCCATAGGAGCAAAATCTGCATATCCTCGAACATCAATTGCATGATTTGGGCAGGCTTTTACACACGAATAACATTCCCAACAAAAATTAGGCTCTATATTTTTTGCACGTCTGATAGTTTCGTCAATGTGCATTATATCAGACGGACAGATATCAACGCAATGTCCGCACCCGTCACAACGTGTCATGTATACAAAAGTTGACATATTATTTTTTTCCTTTCTTAATATGTATAGAATTAAAGTTCATATTAATAGTGCTTTGGTGCCTCACGTTTAATGCCCATTCCATATTTTTCAGGGGCGTCGGCTGGTGGTGGCAAATTATCTCTTGAACCATCTGCTTCTGCTAAATTTTTTTGAATTGCAGCACCCGGTTTATAAAACATATGTGCAAATTTAGACCAATACACTCCACCAAATAATACTAGGTTTGATATAATAAACAAAATTAAAAATACTTTATCATCCCATCTATCATTTAAATTCAATGATTGTAAAAATGACCAGATCAAACCAAATAACGATGTTGTGATCAGCGCAAGAACAAATAAGTCTGCTTGAATAATTCTATACCAAGGTTGTGCTTCTGAATAAACATCTACTCTTAAAAAAAACCAAAACCAAGAGCCGCCGAGAACTGTCATTATTGCACCAACATGCCAAATAATTGGCCAGGCTACTGGTGTGATTGAAGATGGCGACACATAACAAAAAATCATTATTACTGAACTAATCCAAAATAAAATAGTTCCATACATACCAAGAAGATGTGCAATTCTCCTTTTGCCTGCTCCCAATTCTGATGTTGTTGCTATGTCACTAGCTATTGTTTTTATAATAACTGAAGTTTTTTCGCCTGTAGTAAGTACTTTCTTTGCTGATTTTTTAGCTTTCTTTGCATTTTCAAAAAAATATTTTACATTTTTTTTATGGATTATATCCACTAAGGTTCCTATGACCACTAATAATCCCATAACAATAACAAAAGTTTGTATTGCAATAGCCGGTATAGTTTCGGAAAGTATCGAAAATGGATTGATAGTTAGCAAAACAACTCCTTTATTATTTAAAAATTCTAATAGACGGTCCATTTTTGAACCGTCTATTTATAATAGTTAAAATCCCTAATTGATTATGCAGCCTCTTGCATTGGAATATTATGTTTAACTGACATTCCAGTTAAAAAATTCCAAAGATATTTAGCTGTAGATAAAGCCGATTTTTCTGCTTTCTCTTGTTCATCTTTTGATAAGCCATCAAGTAATTTCTCACAAGCTTTTCTATGATGTACATCGGCAGCCTTATGAACTTCAAAAAATTTCAACCCTACTTTTGAAGTAACTCCATAATGATTTTTTAAACCTCTGATCTTAGTTTCAGCTATTTCTGGAATTTGTCTTTCGTAAGTGTACAAAGAAGCCAAACCTTCAGCATAACTTGATCTTCCATTTTTAAAAAAATTTTCAATTAATTCTGTAGTAAATTTTTCTTCTTTTACAGATTCAATTTTTTCATTATTAGATCCCATGGCTAATGCAAAATTTTTCCATAGCTTTGGGTGATCTCCGTCTTGGTTCTCTTCATCCAGAAGATTTTCGAGTAGAATTTTTCTTTTCTCAATATCTTTACAAAGTGAATGAGTAGCGCTTATATAACGAGGAAATGCTTTTACGTGTTGGTAGTACTGTTCTGCATAATCCTTAATTATTTCTCTATTTAACTTTCCATCATTCCATGATTTGTAGAAAGGATGGTTAAGTAAGTGGTACTTGTCTAGTTTCTTATTTAGTTTCTTTGAAAACATTATAGCCTCCATAGTTATAACTGGATCATTATCTTTTTCGTGTATTTAATCAAGAAAGATTAAAGGCCTATGACAAAATATTTATCAACTTAAAGTTGTAAATTTCTATTTTAACTTTCCTTCTTTTCTCATTTTATCTCTAATTTTTGTAGCTGAAATTTTTTGTATTTTTTCTGGAAGTACCACTTCCTCAATTTTATAGCCAACACCTCTACCATAGCTAATATTAGTAATGTTTGGCACTAACATAATCTTAAATCTATTTTTGTATTTTGGATTTAATCTTTCTTCTATGTTTTTCTTAACTGTTTCAAAATTGAATGGATTATCATCTACTCCTTGAACATCTCGCACTTGTATACAAACTTGACCAGTTTTTTTAATTATTTCTTCAAATAATGCATAGTGTCCATCATGAAAAGGTTGCCATCTTCCTAGCATTTGCGCTGTTGGCTTTTTATTATCCCATTCATAAGACATTATTTTATCTTCTCCGCTATTTTCTTTGCCCAAACTTTAGCATCTTGACTCGTGACATGGAAATCAAATTTTTCAGGTTTTACAAACATTGCATTTGTATCATCAAATCTTCCTTTCTTAATTGTATCTACCCAAATAATAATATCTGCATTAAATAATTCTCTTGCTTTTGGTGTAGGGCAAATAAAATCACAAACAACATAGTTTCCTTCTTGTTTTTCTTTTTCAGCTAAATCAGCCATGCGTTTTGCTTGTCTAGATCTTCCTTCTTTAGAAAAGTCCCAATCATTTGCA
>CACLHW010000016.1 GCA_902606835.1 uncultured Pelagibacteraceae bacterium | reverse complement strand
CGAAAAAATTACTTCCACTTTTGGTAAAGTTGATATTATTTTATCACCTGCGCTAGGAGGTGTTGTTGTTGGTTATGAAATCGCAAGACAACTAAATGTGGAAACAATTTTTGCAGAGAGATTCGAAGGTAAATTAATTTTGAGAAGAAATTTCCAAATCAAAGCAGATTCAAGGGTTTTGATTGTTGAAGATGTTATCACAACAGGAAAATCTGCTTTAGAGTGTTCTGATCTAGTAATATCAAGTAATGCTAATTTGATTGGTTATGCTTGTATAATTAATAGATCTAATAAAGATTTATTGTCAAATCATAAGATAGTTTCTCAAATGAAATTTAATATTGAGACTTTTACAGAAAATCAAATACCTGAAGATTTAAAAAAAATAAAAGCAATAAAACCTGGCAGTAGAAATCTATCTAAATGATAAAAAAAAAAAGACTTGGTGTAAACATCGATCATGTAGCAACAATTAGAAACGCACGAGGCGAAATTTATCCAGACCCATTAAGAGCAGCCCTGCTAGCACAAAAATCTGGCGCTGATTCAATTACTATACATCTCAGAGAGGATAGACGACATATAAGAGATGAAGACTTAAAAAAAATTAAAAAAAAAATTAAGATTCCAGTAAATTTAGAAATGGCTCCTACAAACGAAATGTTGAAAATAGCATTAAAGAATAAACCAAATTTTGTTTGTATTGTTCCAGAAAAAAGAAGAGAAATTACTACTGAAGGTGGTTTAAATATTAAAAAAAATAAAACTTTGCTTAAAAAAATAATAACAAAACTAAAAAAGAATAATATTAGAGTAAGTTTATTCATTGATCCTAAAATAGAAGACGTTAATCAATCAAAGAAACTAGGAGCAAATTGTATTGAACTTCATACGGGTGTTTTTTGCAACTTAGTAAATAGCAGAAAGAAAACTAAGAAAAGTCTTTCAGAGATTAAAAAAGCTGCAAACCATGCTAAACAACTTAATCTAGAAGTGCACGCTGGTCATGGAATGACATATAAATCTGCATCAAAAATTTCTAAAGTAAAAAGTATTCTCGAATTTAACATTGGTCATTTCATAATTTCAGAATCAATATTTATAGGTTTAAAAAATACTATTAAGAAATTTAGAAAAATAATTAAATAAATGAAAATTTTTGGAATTGGAACAGATATTGTAAACATAAAAAGAATAGATAAATCTATAAAAAAATATGGATCTAATTTTAAGAAAAAAATTTTTTCAAAAAGTGAGATTTCATATTGTGAAAAAAAAAAGAATCCAAGCGCTTTTTACGCAAAAAGATTTGCTGCTAAAGAAGCTTTTACCAAAGCTTTAGGTACCGGTATTAGAAAGGGCGTCAGTTTAAAAAATATCGAAATATCGAACAATCCTAATGGTAAACCATATATTTTACTTAAAGGAAATCTGTCAAAACTTTTAAAAAAAAAGATAAAAAAGAAAAATTATGATATTCATCTTTCTTTATCTGATGATAAACCTTGGGCACAAGCAACTGTAATTATATCATACAATAAATGAAAAAAATATTTTTTGAAAATATTAAAACTTTGTTTTATGCTTTGATTATAGCATTGTTTATTAGAAGTTTTTTTTTCCAACCTTTTTATATTCCCTCATCTTCGATGGAACCAAATTTGTTACCAGGCGATAGATTATTTGCATCAAAGTATTCATATGGATACAGCCGTCATTCACTACCATTTAGTCCTAATATTTTTGATAACCGTGTTTTAAATAAAAATCCTGAAAGGGGAGACATAATTATTTTTAAAACACCATCGGATAATAGAACGGATTATGTAAAAAGATTAATAGGCATGCCAGGAGATTCTATACAAATAATAAATGCTGATTTATTGATAAATGATAAAAAAATTAAAATAAAAAGGAACGAAAAAAATATAAAGGTAAATTGTGGTTCAGAAATTTTAATGTCAGAAACTTTCATAGAAACTTTACCAAATGGAAAACAGTACATAATTGCAAAAAGGAGCGATGGAACAATGCAGAATACTGATAAATTTATAGTTCCAAAAAATCATCTTTTTTTCATGGGAGATAATAGAGACTGTTCAAAAGATAGCAGGTTTTTAAGTAGCGTAGGCTATGTAAATATTGAAAATTTAGTTGGGAAAGCTCAGATTATTTTTTTCTCAAATGACAAAAAAAATGGAACATTCATAAATTTATGGAACTGGGGTGATAGTTTAAGGACTGATCGTTTTTTTAAAAAGGTTGAATAATGAAAAATTTATATCTATTTGAAAATAATCATAAAATTAAATTTAAAAACAAAAAATTGATTAAGGCTGCATTTACACATAAGAGTGCAAATCGAGAAAATAATAATGAGAAACTTGAATTTTTAGGCGATAGAGTTTTAGGACTAGTGTTATCTAGAAAATTATATGAGCTTTACCCCAATGAAAGCGAGGGAGTTCTTGATAAAAAATTTGCTACACTTGTTAAAAAAAAAACATGCTGTGAAATTGGATGGTCTTTAAATTTGCAAAATTATATAATTACTGGTGATGCAAAAAAAAAGATTACTTTAAATGATGAAAAAATCTTGAGCGATTGTTGTGAGGCTGTTATTGGAGCAATATATCTAGATCGTGGATTTGATTACGTGAGCAATTTTATTTTGAAGGCCTGGAAAAAAAAAATTGATAAATCTAATGTAACTTTGTTAGATGCAAAAACTAAACTACAAGAATATTCATTAAAACATTTTAAGAAACTACCATTTTATAATATGATAGGAGCAAAAGGTCCAAGACATAATCCAACTTATAAAATTTCAGTTTCTATAATAGGATCTAAGAAATTTTATGGATATGGAAATTCCAAACAAGAAGCCGAACAAGATGGCGCTAATAATTTATTAAAGGGACATAATATTTCTTAAAATGTACTGGACAGATGAAGGATATTTATTATCAAAAAGTAATTTTGACGAAAATTCTATAATTATAGATACATTTACATTAAATCATGGAAAGTATAATGGAATTGTTTATGGAGGGGCTTCAAGAAAACAAAAAAGAAATTTTCAGATAGGTAATAAAATTTATCTTAATTGGAAATCTAAAGGTGAAAATAAAAGTGGCTATTTTAATATAGAGTTAATTAAACCAGTAGCCCCCATTTATTTTGATGATAAAAAAAGGACTACAAGCATACTTGCGGCATCATCAATTTTACGAATTCTACTTCCAGAGAGGCAAATTAATCAAAATATATATAATTTATTTGAAAAATTATTAAATGATTTAAATCAGGATAATTGGATACAGTTATACATTTTGTGGGAATTATCTGTAATTAAAGAATTAGGATTTGAATCATCAAAGACTATATTTACTAAAAGCCGTGACTTTTTGAATAATAATGAAATAAAAAAGGCGTTAGCTTTGAACAAGAATTTACTACTAGAAAACTTTATTATACCAAATAAATTAAAGTTTCCATTGTTTAGAAATCTTCTAGAAAGTTATTATGTATAATATTTACCACTTACTTTAATTTTTTCGCAATTTGATCTGCAAAGTAGGTAACTATTGCATTTGCTCCAGCTCTCTTAAATGAAATTAAACTTTCGTATATTGCTTCTTCACTTAATATCTTTTTATCTATACCATTTTTTATCAAACTATATTCACCAGAAACTTGGTATGCAAAAACTGGTATTTTAAAATTATCTTTTATCAATTTTATTATGTCTAAGTAAGGCATACCAGGTTTTACCATAACAAAATCGGCTCCTTCTTTAATATCTAAAGCTACCTCTCTTAAAGATTCTTTTGAGTTTTTAAAATCCATTTGATAATTTTTTTTATCTGTCTTAAGTAATTTTTGTGAGCCAACTGCATCTCTAAAAGGTCCATAAAAATTAGAAGCATATTTAACAGCATAAGCTAATATTTGTACCATTTGATATCCTTTTTTATCTAATGCTGTTCTTATTTCTCCAATTCTTCCATCCATCATGTCAGATGGAGCAATAACATCGCAACCCATTTCTGCTAATAAAAGAGACTGTTTCACTAAAATCTTTACTGTTTTATCATTATCAACATAGTTTTTACTTAAAACACCATCGTGTCCATGAGAAGTGTACGGATCTAAAGCAACATCGCACATAACACCTATATTCTTATAGTTTTTTTTTATTATACTTAAAGCTTTGCAAACAAGATTATTTTTATTTAGAGCTTCAGTACCATTTTTATTTTTTTTGTTTAGCGGTGTATGAGGAAATAAAGCAACCATGGGAATTTTTATTTTTATTGCACTTTCAATTAATTTTTCAATTTTATCTAGAGAATGTCTATAAACACCAGGCATAGTTTTTATAGGTTCCTTTATATTTCTACCTTCAGCAATAAAGATGGGCCAAACAAGGTCATTCGTTGATAAGTTGTTTTCTTGAACTAGTCTTCTAGACCAATCAGCTTTTCTATTTCTACGCATTCTTAAGTTTGGATATGAGCCTATACTTTTCATTTGATAATAATTCTCATTACAATTTTAAGTTTATATTATCACAAAATAAAATTCCATTGCGACAATCCATCCTATTATTTACACATTAATTGTATTAAAGTCTAAGAATGGACGAATTTAAAGATTTTTACAAAGTCAAAGATTTAAAATTTGATATTGTTAAGCTTAGAGAGGCATTAAAACAAGTTCTTTCAAAAAAAAAATATGATAATGCATGCGGCACTAAATATATAGCTGCAATACACTTAAATCAAATACCTGGTGATCTCAATTCAACAAAAGATGAAAATGTTAAAGGCATATATTGGACTAAACCTGATAGTTCTGGAAAGGAATTTGTCAGAGCAAAAAAAATTAATGAAAAAGCTTACACTGAATTTGTAAAAGATTTAGAAAATACCTATTTTAAAGAAGTGTACGATGCTCTCTCCAAAAAATTTAAATTGGGAAGAGTTAGAATTTTATCAAAAGTTCCCAGATCAACTTTAAGCTGGCATAGAGATCCAGAACCTAGACTTCATATTCCTATAGTAACTAACCCTGGCTGCATCATGGTAATAGATAATGTTGCAAAACATCTTCCAGCAGATGGATCAGCTTGGATAACGAATAATATTAAATACCATAACGCTTTTAACGGTGGCGAAGAAGATAGAGTCCATTTAGTGGCTTGTTTGACTGATTATAAATTTAATTAATACCAGAAATTCCAAATCAAAATATTGTGGTATAAAATGATATACTATATATATATTGTTAAATTTTAACACTAGCAGTGCCTATACATAAAAAAATTATGATGAATCAAGTTTTTTTAGCATCTGATCATGCTGGTTTTAATTTAAAAGAGGAAATTAAAAAGTTTTTAATTAAAAAGAGGAAAAAGGTTTTGGATCTTGGTACTAAAAATATTAATCCAGTTGATTATCCAGATTTTGCACATCGTTTATCTGATAAAATGAAAATAAATAAAAAAGGCATGGGCATCCTTGTATGTGGATCAGGTATTGGTATGGGCATGAGCGCAAACCGGCACAAAAATATTAGAGCGGCTTTATGTTATAGTGTTAAATCTACTAAACTAAGTAGACAACATAATAATGCTAATGTAATGGCTTTAGGAGCAAGATTGACTAAAAAAAAAGTAGCATTAAAATGTGTTGATGTTTTTTTAAAAACCAAATTTGAAGGTGGTAGACATATCAAAAGAGTAAAAAAAATATAAATTTATGACCAAGTTAAATAAATATATATCAAATTCTTATCAAGACTTTTTTGATAATGATTTATCAGTTAGCGATCCAGATCTGTATAATTCAATTAAACTTGAGCTAGAAAGACAACAGCAACACATTGAATTAATTGCTTCTGAAAATATAGTTTCAAAAGCTGTTCTTGATGCTCAAGGATCTATAATGACAAATAAATATGCCGAAGGTTATCCATCCAAAAGATATTATGGCGGATGTGAATTTGTTGACAAAGCCGAAGAACTTGCACTTGAAAGAGTAAAAAAATTATTTAATTGTAAATATGCTAATGTACAACCTCATTCAGGGGCGCAAGCGAATGGAGCTGTATATCTTGCGCTTTTAAATCCGGGAGACCCCATACTTGGTATGAGTTTAAATTCTGGAGGTCATTTAACACATGGGGCAAAGGTATCAATTTCTGGGAAGTGGTTAAATTCATTTCATTATGAAGTTGATAAAAATACAGGTCTAATAGATTACGATCAAATTGAAAATTTAGCAAAGCAACACAAACCTAAACTTATTATAGCTGGGGGAAGTGCGTATTCAAGAATTATAGATTTTAAGAAATTTAAAGATATAGCAAAAAATTGCGGTGCCTATCTCATGGTAGATATGGCACATTTCTCAGGACTGGTTGCTGGAAAAGGTTATCCAAATCCTGTAGATCATGCCGATGTTGTTACATCAACAACTCATAAAGTTTTAAGAGGTGGAAGAGGTGGTATTATTTTAACAAATCGTGAAGATATATATAAAAAAATTAATTCTGCAGTTTTTCCCGGATACCAAGGTGGCCCATTAATGCATGTTATTGCTGCGAAGGCGGCAGCCTTCCATGAAGCCTTGCAACCTGGTTTTCAAGATTATATAAAATCTGTTCTTGCAAATGCAAAAATTTTATCTGAAACTTTAAAAAATAATGGTTTTAAAATTTTTTCTGGTGGAACGGACACACATTTAATGTTAGTAGACTTAAGACCTTTTAAAGTTACAGGTAAAAATGCTGAAACAAGTTTGTGTAAAGCAAACATTACATGCAATAAAAATGGTATACCTTTCGATACAGAAAAAATGACTATTACATCTGGAATAAGACTTGGATCTCAAGCGGCAACAACTAGAGGATTTGGACTTAACGAGTTTAAGCAAGTTGGTGAATTAATAACTAAAGTTATTAAAGGTTTATCTAAAAATCCAGAAAATAATAGTAGTACTGAAACTGAAGTTAGAAAAGAAGTTATAGAACTTTGCTCTAAATTTCCAATTTATAACCACTTAATAAAAAATTTATAATTATGCTTTGTCCATTTTGTAGAGAAAAAGATACTTCAGTTGTAGACTCGAGACCTACAGAAGATGGTGCAGCAATCAGAAGAAGAAGAGTTTGTGGTTGTGATAGAAAAGAGCGCTTTACTACTTTTGAAAGAGTTCAGTTTAGAGAGCTTACAGTAGTAAAAAATAATGGTCGTAAAGAACCTTTTGACAGAGATAAAATAGCTAAATCTATTAATATTTCCTTAAGAAAAAGACCTATCGATAGTGAGTCTATCGAAAAATTTATATCGAAAATTGTAAGAAATCTTGAAGGTCTTGGCGAAAATGAGATTCCAACTTCTACAATTGGAAAATTCATAATGGATGGTCTATCATCGTTAGATCAAGTTGCTTATGTTCGTTTTGCTTCAGTTTATAAAAATTTTAAAGAAGCAAAAGATTTCGAACAATTTATTGGCAACCTGAATGTCTATAAATCCGAATAAAAATAAAAATCATTCATACTTTATGCAGCTAGCTTTGCATCAAGCTAATAAAATACTGGGTAATACTAGTGTAAACCCAGCAGTTGGTTGTGTATTAGTAAAGAACAATAATGTAATAGGTGCTGAATGCACAAGTTTTAGTGGACGTCCACACGCAGAATCAAACGTTATTAAATCATGTAAAAAAGATATAAAAAATTCTTTCTTATACTCTACACTTGAGCCATGTTCTAATTTTGGAAAAACTGGTCCATGTACCGATTTAATTGTAAAGAATAAAATAAAGAGAGTTTTTTTTTCGATTAAAGATCCAGATATTAGATCTTTTAATAAGTCTATAACTAAATTTAAAAAAAATGGAATAAAAACAATTGTTGGAATTAACAAAAAAGAAGTAAATGCATTCTACAGAAGTTATTATAAATCAAGAAAATCTCAATTACCTTTTGTAACTTGTAAATTAGCAATATCAAAAGATTTTTTTACAATTAATAAAAAACATAGATGGATTACTAATAAATTTTCTAGAGGTAGAGTTCACCTTATGAGATCTGCGCATGATTGCATAATAACAAGCTCCAGCACTGTTAATAGTGATAATCCTAAACTTACATGTCGTATCGAAGGTTTAGAAGATAGAAGTCCTTCAAGAATTGTGCTTGATAAAAATCTTAAAATTAAAGTTAAATCAAAATTAGTTACTGAAACTGGCAAATATAAAACGATAATTTTTTACAATAAGGCGGATGATAAAAAAATCAAGATTCTTAGAGCGCATAATGTTAAATTTTACAAAATACCATTAAATAACGAAAATGACTTAAATTTAAAAATGGTATTATTAAAAGCTAAACAATTAGGTTTTTCAAGAATTTTTTTAGAATGTGGATTAAAACTATTATTAAACTTTTTCAAAAACAACTTAATAGATGATTTTAAATTATTTATTTCAAGCAATAGTATAAAAAAAAATGGTTTAGGGAATTTTAAAAAATACCTTATATTATTTTTGAAAAATAAAGAAAAAAAAGTTGAAAAGATAAATTTATTTGGTGACAAATTAATATCATATAAAATAAAATAATGTTTAACGGAATAATTAAAAATACAGGAAAAGTAA
Source organism: uncultured Pelagibacteraceae bacterium (assembly GCA_902606835.1). Classification (GTDB taxonomy): domain Bacteria; phylum Pseudomonadota; class Alphaproteobacteria; order Pelagibacterales; family Pelagibacteraceae; genus AG-414-E02. The sequence goes on along the minus strand of CACLHW010000016.1, from coordinate 5,612 downwards.
AAAAAATACTTAGAAATAAACCAGATTTTACTATTGAAATTAGTACCAATCTTAAGTTTTCAAAAAAAGAAATTGGATCATCGATATCATGTTCTGGAGCTTGTTTAACTTTGGAAAAATATAAAAAGAAATTAATTAAATTTTATATTTCTAATGAAACTTTAAAAAAGACAAATTTTAATACTTGTAAAATTGGAGATATTATCAATTTAGAAAAATCGATGAAATTTGGAAATAGAATTTCAGGTCATTTTGTTCAAGGTCATGTTGATACCACTTCCAAGGTCAAAAAAATCACAACTTTTGGAAAATCCTGGTTAATTGATTTTAATTTATCAAAAGATTATAAAAAATACTTAGTGCAAAAGGGTTCAATTACCATTAATGGTGTGTCTTTAACAATTGCTAAAATAACAAATAATGGATTTCAAATAGCGATAATTCCCAAGACATTAAAATTAACTAATTTAATATATTTAGAAAAAAATGACTTTGTTAATGTTGAATTTGATATCCTGGGAAAATATATTAAAAACTTTTTAAAATGACGAAAATGAAATATTCAAAAATCCCTGATTTAATTAAAGATGCCAAAAAAGGAAAAATGTTCATTTTAGTAGATGATGAAAATAGAGAAAATGAAGGTGACCTAATTATTCCTGCATCAAAAGTTACTGCAAGATCAATAAATTTTATGGCAAAGTACGGAAGAGGGTTAATATGTTTAACTTTATGTCAAAAACAAGCAGATCAATTAAATTTATCTTTAATGTCACCGAACAATATATCAAGAAGCAAAACCGCTTTTACAGTTTCAATAGACGCAAAGTTTGGAATTACAACAGGAATATCTGCGCATGATAGATGTAAAACTATAAAAAAAGCAATTGGAAAAAAAGTTTCGCCAAAACATTTTGTTTCACCTGGGCACGTGTTTCCTATAGTCGCTAAACGTGGTGGAGTTTTAGTCAGAGCAGGTCATACAGAAGCCTCTGTAGATATTTCAAAGTTTGCTAATTGCGGATCTTCAGCAGTCATATGTGAAATAATGAATGATGATGGTACTATGGCTAAAGGAAAACAACTATTTAACTTTGCTAAAAAACATAAACTTAATGTTGGAAAAATAGATGATTTGATATCTTTTAGATTAAATCGTGAAAATTTAACGAGATTGAAAAAAACTTCTAATATAAAAATTAATAATCAGATTTATGTGATCAAAGTTTTTGAAAATTTAATGGATAAGTCTGAAAATTTTGCTCTTATCAAAGGAAATATAACTAAGAGCAAATCTCCAAGGGTAAGAGTAATTTCATCTAATATAGTTAAAAATTATTTGATGGGCGAAAAAATTCCAAATTTATTTAATAAGTCTATTTCATACTTTAAAAAATATAAAGATTGTATTTTAGTTTTTATTAGAGATACTAATCTTAGATCTGTATCTGAAACTTTAAGAGCATATAACAGTAAAGATTTTTACAAAGGAGGTGCTAATAAACTTATTAAAAATTATGGAATTGGTGCCCAAATTATAAAATCTTTAAATATAAAAAAGATGATTTTAGTAACTAGATCAAAAAAGAGAGTGGTAGGTTTAGATGGTTATGGAATTAAAATTACAAAGCAAGAGATAATCAAATGAAAATATGTATAGTTATTGCTGAATATTATCCTAAGATTTCATCAAATTTACTAGCTGGCTCAGTTAAAGTTTTAAAAAAGAGTAATATAAAAAACTATAAAAAAATTTCTGCGCCAGGAATTTTTGAATTGCCTGTTATTATTTCAAGAAATATAAATAAATATGATGCTTTTATAGCTTTAGGGTGCGTTATAAAAGGTCAAACTCCCCATTTTAATTTTATTTCTAGAGCTGCAACGAATGCAATTATGAAGTTGTCTATTACATCTAAAAAACCTATAGGAAATGGAATATTAACTTGTTTAAATATAAAGCAAGCTTATAAAAGAGCCGACCCTTCAAAAAAAGATAAAGGAGGAGAGGCAGCTAGAGCTGTACTTTCTGTTCTTAGGATTTTAAAAAATGAATCAAGATAATGTTCTGCAAAATCCTAGAGTAATTGTTGTTCAGAAATTATATAGTTATCATTTAAATAAAGATTCTGAAATTATATTTCCCAAACATCGTTATAAGAAATTTATTAAAGACGTCGTTAATGGTGTTGTTGAAAGAAATGATCTAATTCAAGATTTGATAAATTCAGAGTTAAAAGATGATATTAATGATAACAAAACAGAACTTATGATTAAACTTATGATTATGGCTGCTATATATGAATTCATGTTTATGCATAAAACTCCAATAAATGTAATAATCTCAGAATACTTAAAAGTAGCTGAATTCTTTGTAGAAACCGCTCAGAAAAATTTTTTGAATGCTATACTAGATAAAGTATCAAAAGTAAGCAGAGTAAAAAATTAAACATTTTTTATCTCTAAATATGAGATATATTCACATTTTTTGATAAATATTGTTGTTGCCTTTTATGATTTTTTTTGTCATTTTGCGTTTTTTTAATCAAATTTAGTTTTAATGATGATTACTACTCTTTATTTAATAATAGCAGCAGGTTTTCTTGCAATCTTGTATGGGTACATAGTTGGAAAGCAAATATTGAAAGCAAGTCAAGGCAATGTCAGAATGCGAGAAATAGCTGGTGCAATACAAGAGGGTGCACGAGCATATTTAAATCGACAATACAAAACTATTGCAATAGTCGGAATTATTATTTTTATAATAATAACTTTTGCTCTAGGAATTTGGGTTGGCCTTGGATATTTTTTAGGAGCTTTTCTGTCAGGAGCAGCTGGATATGTTGGAATGCTTATTTCTGTTCAGGCAAATGTAAGAACAGCTGAAGCTTCTCGAAAAGGTTTATCAGCCGGACTTAATATAAGTTTTAAATCTGGAGCTGTTACAGGAATGCTGGTTGCGGGCTTAGCTTTATTATCCATAGCAATATATTATTTAATATTATTAAAATTAAATATTGAAAACAGAGAAATAATTAATGCTTTAGTTGGTCTGGGTTTTGGAGCGTCGCTCATTTCAATATTTGCTAGATTAGGTGGAGGTATTTTTACCAAAGGTGCAGATGTCGGCGCTGATCTTGTTGGCAAAGTTGAAGCTGGAATACCAGAAGACGACCCAAGAAATCCAGCTGTTATAGCCGATAATGTTGGAGATAACGTAGGTGATTGCGCAGGTATGGCTGCTGATCTTTTCGAAACATATGCGGTTACTATAGTTGCTACCATGGTTTTGGCATCAATATTCTTCACTGATAATTTAAGTTTAATGATATATCCACTGGCAATTGGTGGATCTTGTATACTTACATCAATTTTGGGAACTTTTTTTGTTCGTCTGGGTTCATCTAGTAAAAATATAATGGGGGCACTTTACAAAGGTTTTATAGCTACTGCCATTTTTTCTGTTTTAATATTATATCCAGTTACAGATTCAATTATTGGAATGAATAATATTTATAATTCTTCAAATGCACAATTTAGTGGCTTTGGACTTTATTTATGTGGCGTAGTTGGATTAATAATAACAGGATTAATAATTTGGGTTACTGAGTATTATACAGGAACAAAATTTCGTCCAGTAATAAGCGTAGCAAAATCATCTACAACAGGACACGGTACTAACGTTATACAAGGTCTAGCAGTATCCTTGGAAGCCACCGCTTTACCAGCATTAATAATAGTCAGTGGAATTTTACTTACAAATCACATAGCTGGTTTATTTGGTATAGCTATTGCTGTAACAACAATGCTGGCTTTGGCTGGTATGGTTGTTGCATTAGATGCATATGGACCAGTAACTGACAATGCTGGAGGTATTGCAGAAATGTCAAACTTACCGAGAAATGTTAGAAAAACAACGGATGCATTAGATGCAGTTGGAAATACGACTAAAGCTGTAACCAAAGGTTATGCAATAGGTTCTGCAGGTCTTGGTGCTTTAGTTTTGTTTGCAGCATATACTGAAGATATTAAATTTTTCTCAAATATAAGTGGATCTACATTAGAAAACATTTCTGTAAGTTTTGATCTTTCAAATCCATTTGTTGTAGTAGGATTATTGTTCGGAGGAATGTTACCATATTTATTTGGTTCAATGTCTATGCAGGCTGTAGGTAGAGCAGGAGGTGCAGTAGTTGTTGAAGTTAGAAGACAGTTTAAAAAAATACCAGGAATTATGAAGAGAAAAAGAAAACCAGATTACGGTAAATTGGTAGATTTACTAACTAAAGCAGCAATTAAAGAAATGATTATTCCGTCACTATTACCAGTTTTATCACCAATATTTTTATACCTAGTTATTTATATGATTGGCGGGATTGAGGCTGCTTTATCATCTGTTGGAGCAATGTTATTAGGAGTTATTATTACGGGTCTTTTTGTTGCAATTTCAATGACAGCCGGTGGAGGAGCTTGGGATAATGCAAAAAAATATATCGAAGATGGGAAGTTTGGTGGCAAGGGTTCAGAAGCTCACAAAGCAGCAGTAACTGGAGATACAGTTGGAGATCCATACAAGGACACAGCCGGTCCAGCAGTTAATCCTATGATAAAAATTACTAATATAGTAGCTTTATTGCTACTAGCTTTTATAGCTCATTAAATTTTTTACTTTCTTTTGGTAAGCATTTTTTGCCTAACACTTGATAGAAAACTGTAAATAAAATTTTCTTTACGCAATTCGTTTTCAGTAATATCTTTTGCAAATTTAATTTCCTTCATATTGCCCTTATCATAAAATTCTTTTCTTGCCAGTATTCCATATTTATCAAATTCAAGTATTAAGACATTATTTTTTTTAAGATAGTTTCTTCCAAGTTTTAACAGTTTTCCTCGCGTTCTTGTTCTTTCAATATATATCCATAAATTATCGTCCACCATTCCTTTTGTGGAAGGTTGACCCAAAATCGAGACTGTATCATTCTTATTAGTTTCATTAACTATTATTAGCTTTTCTCTTTTTTTAAGATATGCTACTCCATGTGTTTTTATTACTTCATTTTGTTTACAACTTACAAAAAAGAATAAAAAAATGATGAAAATCGATATATTTTTTTTCATATGATTAGAATCTTTAAACAAAATAACACAAATGTAAGTATTTTATATAGTAAAATTCTTTTATTTTCACGCAATAAATTATTTTATACTAAGTTTAACTTAACCGATTCATTCCAAAATAGAATCATTTTAATCTTTATTCATATGTCATTTTTATTTATCAAAACCAAGTCTAATATGAAGAACGATAATTATAAGTTTTTTTATCAAAAAACATTCGACTACGTATTTAATCAAATAGATATGAATATGAGAGAAATTGGTTATGGTGATGTACTTGTTAATAAAAATATGAAGTTTTTAGTAAAGACGTTTTATAATATTTTATTAAATTGCGAAAAATATAGAGATAAAACTACTGAATCTAAGAAAATTTTTTTTAATAAATTTCTTGATATAAATAAAGCTCAAAAATCGGCCTATAATGAACTTATAATTGATTATTTTGACAAATTTCATGCTTTTTGTTTTGATTTAAGCTCTGATAGTGTATT
>CACLHW010000015.1 GCA_902606835.1 uncultured Pelagibacteraceae bacterium | reverse complement strand
CTGTCTATTGCTTTTAGATTGAGCTGCAAGATTTTCTTTTGATGGTAAATAAAATTCTTTATCTAAAATTGAATATCTCGCTGAATATTCATTAACGTTTGCTGTTCTATGTCTAATCCATTGTCTTGCAACAAAGATTGGTAATTTTACATGATATTTTATTTCACACATTTCAAATGGAGTGCTATGTCTGTGCCTCATTAAATATTTAATTAAACCACTATCTGTTGAAACTTTTTTTGTTCCTTTTCCGTATGAAACTCTAGCCGATTGCACTATCGAACTATCATCTCCCATGTAATCAACTACCCTAACAAACCCATGGTCTAACACTGGCATAACTTCATATAAGATTTTTTCCAGTTCAGGTGATGTAACTCGTTTAGTAGTGTTTTTTTGAGTTTGTTGTTCGAGTATTTCTTTTTTTTGTTGATCTGAGAGTGTCATTTACAATAAATAAATTGAATCTTTAGAATAAAGTTTTATATTATTAGTGTTGGATTTCCAACTATGGCGATAAACGAATTTCGTAATAAACATTGAGGACGTGGGAGCATTACCCACCACCTCCACCATTTACAACTTATGGGGGTGAATTAGATTCGACTAGTGTCTAAAGGCTATTCTTTCGTTCGGGATTGTTCCGTCGTTATCGGGCTAATATATAATTGCAAATGATAAATTTGCTCTCGCTGCTTAAATTTATTTAAGAAAGCGCGGTTTGGGGCACCGGGCAACAGAACGCCCCTATTTTTTATTATGAAAAAAATTACTATTTTAGGTTTAAATTCTGGAGAATTTAACTCATCAGCGTGTATTATTATTAACGGCATTATAAAATATGCCACTCAAGAAGAAAGGTTAATCAGGGAAAAGTTTACTAAAAAATTCCCAATTCGTAGCATAAGAGAGTGTCTTGAAAGTCAAAATCTAAAACTAAGCGATGTTGATTATGTTGCAATTGGCTGGAATCCATCTCTCCACATGAAAAAATACAACCCTATACTTTCATCAAATAGAACGCTTAGAGAATACAACTTTTATACGATTTCAGATAATCTTTTTAACCTAGATACCAGAGAATTTGGTTCTTATACAAAAATTGAACATGATAATAAAAAATTTCCAAAAATATATCATATTAATCACCACCTTTGTCATGCTGCAAATGGTTTTTATTTATCAAATTTTAAATCCAGTGCAATTTTAACTTGTGACTTTAGAGGGGAGTTAGAAGCTACTACTTTTAGTTTTGGAAACAAAAATAAAATTAAAAAAATAGAGTCTCAAAATTTACCAAATTCTTTGGGAAAATTTTATTCAACTTTTACTGAACTTCTTGGTTACAAATCAGACAGCGATGAATGGAAAGTAATGGCAATGTCGGCCTATCCTTACAATTGTAAAGAGGAGATTAAAAAAATCAAAAAAACATATAATTTGAAAAAAAATGGAAAACTTGAACTTGTTTCTAAATACTTTGAATTTTCTGATTCTGGAAATTTTAATAATTTTTATAGTAAAGATTTATTAGAGTTGTTGGGAATTAAAAAAGTTGAATATTTAAAAAAACCATCAAAAAAACAAATTAAAATTGCTAAAGCCATGCAAATTTGTGCTGAGGAAATTGCATTGCATTTTTTAAATCATTTATACAATTTAACAAAATCAAAAAATATTGTGTTAAGTGGTGGTTTCTTTTTAAATTCAGTTTTTAATGGAAAAATAATAAAAAAAACAAAATTTAAAAATTCTTATATATCTTACTCTCCATCAGATACAGGAAATTCAATTGGTAGTGCTTTATTTCTTTATTACAATATATTAGATAACAAAAAGAAAATTATTCCTAATACACCTTTTTTGGGATCAAATTATAATAATAGTCAAATTCTTAAGATTCTTAAAAAAAGAAATATTAGTTACAAAAAAATTAAATACCTCCATAAAACTGTTGCGGAAGAATGTAGCAAGCAAAAGATAGTAGGTTTTTTTAGAGGCAACTTAGAATTTGGAGATCGTGCTTTAGGTTGCAGATCTATACTTGCCGACCCAAGATCAAAAAATATGAAAGATAGAATAAATCAATCAGTAAAATATAGAGAAAATTATAGACCATTTGCGCCATCTGTAGCAGAAGAAAGTGTAAATAAATTTTTTGAATCAGAATCTGATGTTAAAAATGAATATATGGAGAGAGTTTTTAAAGTTAAAAAAAATTTCACTAATAAATTGCCTGCAATAACACATTTAGACTTAAGTGCTAGAGTACAGACTGTTAGTAAAAAGCTAAATACTGATTTTTATAAAATATTAAGAGAATTCGAAAAAATAACCGGATATCCTATTCTTTTAAACACTTCATTTAATATAAACGGTGAACCGATCGTATGTTCTCCAGATGATGCACTAAACACTTTTTACAATTCAAAAATAGAAATACTGATAATTGGAGATTATTTAATAAAAAAATAGTATAAAGAAAATTAAACACTTTTCATTGTTTATACATATGTATTTTAATTCTAAAAATAATTTTTATCATGGTATTATGTTTCATCAATTTCATGATAATAATTTCCATAAAAAAAGCGATGGCAGTATAGATAAAGACGATTTTTATAAAATAATAAAATACATTGGTAGAGAAAATATACTTAATGCTGATGATTTCTTTAATAGATTTAGACAGAATAAGTTGGATTCGAAAAAAGTTTGTTTCACTTTTGATGATAGTATTAAATGCCAATATGATATTGCTTTACCAATATTAGAAGAGTTTAAAATAAAAAGTTTTTTCTTTATTTATACTTCAATAATTGAAGGTGAGCCCGATTTACTAGAAGTTTATAGATATTTTAGATTTAATTATTTTAAAAACATCAATTATTTTTATGATGAATTTTACAAAAATTTAGATAAAAATTTAACTGAATTTTTTAAAAAAAATGAACAAATTATAAAAGAGAAAAAATTAAAGTTTCCTTTCTATTCAATAGAAGATATAAAATTTAGGCTAGTAAGAGATGAGCTGTTAAACTCAGAAGAATATAAAAGTGTAATGTCAAAAATGTTTGAATCAAAAAATTTTATTCCAAAAGATAAGTATAAAAATCTATTCTTAAATTCAGAACATCTAATTGAACTTAAAAAACTAGGCCATCTGATAGGTCTTCACTCTCACACACACCCTATGTCTCTTGAAAAGCTTACGCTTGATCAACAATTAAATGAATATGAAAAAAATATTAATATTTTATCAAGCATTCTTAAAATTAATAAAAATGAAATTAAATTCATGTCTCACCCTTGTGGAAGTTATGATAGCAATACTTTAAAAATTCTAAATAATTTAGGTATAGAGCTTGGTTTTAAACAATTAATGACAGTTGAGCCAGAAAAAGGAATGAAAAAAATTAATAACTCGTTTTTAGAAATAGCTAGACAAGACCATTCGCAAATTATGAATATGATCAATAAATGAAAATTACTTTATTTACAGCTAACCAAAATAGACATAATTATTTAATTAATTTACTAAGTGATATCTGTGATGAATTGTACGTTGTGCAAGAAAGCAGAAGTATATTCCCTGGTGTAACTGCTGGTCATTACCCAGCTTCAAAAAAAATTAAAAATTACTTTAAAAATGTAATTGACGCAGAAAAAAAACTTTTTGGAAATTCTTATATTAATAATAAAAATGTTAAATTGTTTCCTATTCAAGAAGGAGACTTGGGTAATTGTTCAATTGAATTATTATCTGATTTTTTAAAAAGTGATATTTTTGTTGTTTTTGGTAGTGGCTATATAAAAAATGATTTAGCTGATTTTTTAATAAAAAACAAAACGTTCAATATCCATATGGGTATTTCTCCATATTATAGAGGAACCGATTGTAATTTTTGGGCGTTATATGATAACAACCCGCATCTTGTTGGAGCAACTATTCATATGCTGTCCAAAGGATTGGACAGTGGTCCTATTCTTTATCATGCGTTATCTAATATAAAAAAAAACCCTTTTGAATATACAATGTCAGCTGTTAAATCTGCCTTTCATTCATTGTCTCAAAGAATTAAAGATAAAAGTATTTTTGACATAAGGCCTGAAAAACAAGATAAAATTAAAGAAATTAGATATTCTAAAAAGCAAGAATTTACCGAAAAAGCAGTAGAGGAATTTTTGAACAAAAAAATTAATCTTAATATAAAAAATTTTGAAAAAAAATTATTAAAAGATCCTTTTTTTCTAAATTAATTATTTAAAAATGATATTAGCTAAAAAAAATTTTGATAAAAACTCAATTTTATTTACTAATCTTATTTTTGCTTTTTTCCCAATTAGCTTTATTTTGGGAAATTTAATTACAAATATAAACCTTTTACTATTTTGCTGCTTTGGAATTTTTCATTTAAAATCAAAAATCTTATCAATTAAGTATGATCTTATTATAAAAATTATTTTTTGGTTTTTTATTATAGTTTTTTTCTCAACAGTTCTAAGTTTTCTTAAATCTCTTTATTTTGATGAATATGAACATATTAATTTTGTAAGATTAATAAAATCAGCATTATTCTTTAGATTTTTATTACTTTTGTTAATAGTTTATCTTTTGAGTGAAGAAAATATTATAAATTTTAGGTATTTTTTCATTTCAGCATCTTTTTTACCGTTTGTAATATCGATTGACGTTATCTTTCAGTATATTTTTGGTTTTAATGTCATAGGTTTAAAAAGTTATGTTCACCATAATACAAGCTTTTTTGGTGATGAATTAATTTCTGGTGGTTTTATTCAAAACTTTTCTTTTTTTTCTATTCTTTTTTTAAGTTATTTATTAAGAAATCATAAAGATTATATTAAATTTTTTTTAGTTATAATTGCTATATGTATTTTAGCAACTGGTATTATTTTTTCTGGAAATAGAATGCCGGTTATACTATTCTTGTTAGGTCTATTCCTAGTTTACATTTTTAATACAAAGTTAAGAAAAGTTATATTAGTTAGTTTTATAGCTTTGCTCACAACTTTTAGTTTTATAATTAAAACAGATAGTTTTATAAAAGTAAGTTATCAATCATTTTATGAAAATGTAAGAGGCATAGTTATTTTTGCCTCTAATAAATTAACAAGGGACAAATCAAAAATAATATTAGACGAAAAAATGATTCAATTAGCCGAAAAACACGATACGCCTGAAAGAGCTGGATATAGAAATTTAATTTTTACCGCTTTTGAAACCTGGAAATCGCACAAAATATTTGGAAATGGAATAAAATCTTTTAGGGAAGATTGTAAAAAACTTATGATAAAAAAAAGGGGGACATGCTCAAATCATCCACATAACTATTATTTAGAAATTTTAACAGATTTAGGAGTTGTTGGATTTATTTTTGTTTTAGCAATGGGCTTTATTTTTATCGCCTTTTTAATTAAAAATTTTGTTTTTCTAAATAAAAATAAACTAGAAAATTTATTTTTGCTGGCTGCAATAATAAGTTTAATTCTAGAGGTTTTTCCAATCAAAAGTTCTGGTAGTATTTTTACAACTAATAATACAACTTATATAATTATTATTTCAAGTATTGTACTGAGTCGTAAAAAACTTTTAGAAGGTAAAAATTTTAAATAATACTAATCTGTTTTTTTCAAAAGTATTTTTTCTAACCAGCAATAAATTAAGGTAAATAAATATTTTGACTGTAGTTCTTTTATATTAAATTTAGAATTTCCTTTTTTTCTTGTCGTCCATGAAATAGGAATAATTTTATATTTCATTTTTCTAGATATTATTTTTAGAGGCAATTCAAGAAAAATATTAAAGCTTTCAGAAACTAATGGAAACATTTTTAAAAGTGCACTTTTTTTATAAATTTTGAATGCATTAGTAAAATCATTATAGTCACTAAAAAACAATAATTTAGTAGCAAGGTTAAAAATTCTATTTAGTATTAATTTTTTTTTAGGATAAAAATTAATTTTTGAACCTTTAATAAACCTTGAACCAAAAACCGCGTCTACATTCTCATTCTTTAAAATATCATAATATTTTTTAAAATCATTAATATCATCTGAAAAATCGCACATCATAATGCAGATAGCTTCTCCAGTGGATTTGTTAATTCCTTCGGTAATTGCCCCGCCCAAACCTTTTTTTTTATTCTTACAAAGAAGAATTTGGTTTTTTGTTTTTGAAATTTCTTCCAATTCTTGAAAACTATTATCCGTGCTAAAATCATCAACAAATACAATTTCGTAAGGTAAATTTTTTAATTCAGATTCCAATTGGTCCACGATCTTCTTTATTACTAACTCTTCATTTCTTACGGGGATTAGTATTGAAACTTTCATAATATTAGTTTTAATTAGTATTTTTAACTGATAATAGATAATTTTTATTAATATGAAAGTACTTATCACAGGCGGTTGTGGATTTGTGGGATCAAATCTCTCAATTTTTTTAAAAAAAAACAAAATAGCTAAAACAGTTCATTCTTTAGACAATCTTAGTAGAAGAGGTTCTTTAATGAATGTAGAAAGATTGAGGAAAAATAAAATTAAAAATTTTAAAATAGATATATCTAATAATAAAGCATTGCTGAAATTACCAAAATATAATCTAATTGTGGATTGTTGCGCTGAGGCAGCAGTTGAAACTTCAAAAAAGGACGTTGACAAAGTTATTTATACAAATTTGATAGGAACTTTTAATATATTAAAAAAATGTGTGCGAGATAAATCTAAAATTATTTTTTTGTCATCTAGCAGAGTTTATTCAATAAAAAAACTTAGGGAAATTAAAAATAAAAAGTTTTTGATTAATGAAAATTTCGACACTAAAGAACCTAAATCAATTTATGGCTTTTGCAAATATAGTTCTGAACAATTAATAAAAGAATTTTCTTATTTATATAAAATAAAATATATAATAAATAGATTTGGTGTAATTTCAGGTCCTTGGCAATTTGGCAAACAAGACCAGGGCTTTGTTAGTTTATGGGTTTGGAAGCACATGAACAAGAAAAAATTAAGCTATATAGGTTTTGATGGAAAAGGCTCGCAAATAAGAGATGTTATTCACATATCCGATGTTTGTGAATTAATTATAAAGCAAATAAAAAAAATAAATATCATAAATGATTTAACAATAAATATAGGCGGTGGTAAAAAAAATTCTATTTCTTTAAAAAAACTTACTAGTATTTGCCAAAAAATTACACTTAACAAAATTAAAATTTTTTCTAATAAAAAAACTTCAGAGTATGATATTCCTTATTATATAAGCGACAATTCAAAGGTAAGAAAAATATATAAATGGTATCCAAAAAAAAATTTTTTAAATATTGTTGAGGATGTATATAAGTGGATGTTTATAAATAAAAATAAATTAAAAAAGTATATTACATGAGTGTGATTTTAATTACAGGCTCCTGTGGTTTGGTAGGTTCAGAATCAGTTAAATTTTTTTCATCAAAGGGTTTTGATGTAGTTGGAATTGATAATAATTTAAGATTAAAATTTTTCGGAAAAGATGGGGACACCAGATGGGTTAAAAATAATTTGATTAAAGTATATGGGAACTATAAACACAATAACATTGATATAAGAAATTATTCAGCATTAGAAAAAGTTTATAAAAAATATAAAAAATCAATTAAATTAATTATACATTCCGCTGCACAACCGTCTCATGACTGGGCTAAAAAAGAGCCTTTTGTTGATTTTAATATTAATGCATTAGGAACATTAAACCTTTTAAACTTGACCAAAAAATATTCCCATGATGCTCCATTTATTTTTCTGTCCACAAATAAAGTCTACGGTGACAATCCAAATTCTTTACCTTTGCAGGAATTAAATTTTAGGTGGGAAATTAAAAAAAAAAGCAGATTCTTTAACGGTATAGATGAAACCATGAGCCTGGATAATTGTGTACACAGTTTCTTTGGTGCCTCAAAATCTTATGCCGATTTAATTGTTCAAGAGTATGGAAAAAATGAAGGACTTAAGACAGTTTGTTTTAGGGCTGGATGCATTACAGGACCAAATCATTCAGGAGCTAAACTACATGGTTTTTTATCATACTTAGTTAAATCAGTTATAAAAACCCAGTCCTATTCTATTTTCGGTTATAAAGGTAAACAAGTCAGAGATAATATTCATAGTTATGATTTAGTCCAATGTTTTTGGAATTTTTTCAAAAAACCTAGAATAGGTGAAGTATATAATATTGGAGGAGGTAGAAAATCTAACTGCTCAATAGTCGAGGCTTTAAATTATGTTGAGTCTTTAACTAATATAAAAACAAAAAGAAATTATAACAAAAAAAATAGAATTGGTGACCACATTTGGTATATTTCTGATACAAAAAAATTCAAAAAACATTATCCTAATTGGAAACAAAAATATGATACGAAGAGTATAATTGAAGAGCTTTATTATAATTTGCTCTAAATTTTGAAAAAAATTTATTTTATTTTATGTGCGATAAAAGCTCTGCTTCCGTATCCATAATCAAATATTCTTCTAAATGAAATTTCAGGGTATTTTTTTTGAAAATCGCTAAAAGCCCCATATTCGCCCTTCTCTTTATTTCCTTTAAAAAAAACATAGTCATCAAACAGAATTATCGTACCTTCCTGAATTGAAGGCTTTATAAACTCCAAGGCCAATCTTGCAGATTCTTTCAGATCGCAATCAATTAAAACTACTCTGGCTTTATCAATATTAAAATCTTTTGTTGTTTTGTTTTCTATTGTGTTTTTATAAAAACCTTCAACAATTTTTAACTTTTGTCCTTTAGAACAATTTTGAATATTTTTTAAAACTTTATTTTTATTTACAGAAAAAATGTGATTCTGAAAGGATTTATTTTCATCTTCTTTATTAATCTCGCCAAATCCATCAAATGAATCAAAACCAATAAACTCACAATCCATTTTCCCAAACAATTTTTCAATTTTTTTATTAACTTTCATTGCAAAATTAAAAGAGCTACCAGTAAAAACTCCAAATTCAAGATAGCTACCTGGAGTCGAGTCATGAGCAGTTATGTAAAAAGCTTTTTTAATTGCAAGATACTTACCTACACTAAATTCAAAATAAGAAGGAATTAGTGACACAATACTTGCTACAAAGTTTTGAATAAATAAATTATTTTTAATTAATTTAAGTAAGTTCATTTATTTAATTATTAGTTTATTTACAAGAAATTTTCAATATATCAAAGAAATTTGCAAATTTAATACTTTTCGTATTTGTTATTAATAAACAAGTAATCTCCTCCTTTAATATTACTAAATAATGAAATTGAGAATATATTGGCTCGATCTACAAGAATAAAATTTCTTTTTTTTAAAAAATTTATAATTTTTTTTTCTTTTTTTATATATTTGTCCTTTCTTCCTAAAATTTCAACCAAAATTATTTTTACTCTATTTTTCCCCAGCGTTTTTTTTGCGCCTTTTAATATCTCATACTCTGATCCTTCAACGTCTATCTTTAATATATCTACTGATTTGATTTTTTTTTTTTTTAAAAAACTATCCAATTTAATAGTTTGAACTTTATATTTTATGAAATTTTTTGTTTTAAGTA
Organism: uncultured Pelagibacteraceae bacterium; assembly: GCA_902606835.1. Lineage (GTDB taxonomy): Bacteria > Pseudomonadota > Alphaproteobacteria > Pelagibacterales > Pelagibacteraceae > AG-414-E02. Next base: position 5,988 of record CACLHW010000015.1, on the reverse strand, counting down.
GTAGAGTTTTAAGAAATAATTTTCTTGAAAAATTCCATCTTGAATCATTTTTAACTATATTTGATAAAGAAGATCCTGCAGATTCAAAAAATCTATTAAAATTATAGACTGATTTTCCATTTTTACTGGACAAAGCTACTTCGTGGTAATAAAAATTTTCTTTTTTTAGAAGATCGGCTATATATTTTCTAACTTTTTTATTTACATCAAAAAGATAAAATTTATATTTTTTTTTATCTATTAAACTTAAAATTATTCTTGAAAAAACTCCTCTGTAGCATCCGACATCAAATATGACTAATTTTTTTTCTTTTTTTATAAATTTTACTATTTGTTTTTCAAAACTATTTTGTAATGCAAAATTTACCAAATAATAAAGTAGTTTATTTCCAAACATAACTTTTGATTAAATCTATGGTATAGTAATATAGGTTAATAACTATATAAACAAACTATAAAAATCTAAAAACAAAATGGAGTCAAAAAATAATTATAGAACTTTATCAATAACTTTAATTTTTTTATCTTTATTCTCCTTTTTTTTAGGTTTTTATTTAGATGAAAATTCTTCTGGAGGAGGCGATTTCCTTGGCGATTGGATTTTCGCCTGGCCAAATTTACAAATATTTTTAAACAATAATATATTGGATGCTATTAATCATGAAAACCTTTTAACAAATAGAACTCCATTACTATATATACTTCACAAATTATTTAACCCCTTCGCTGAAAGTGAAATAGGATACAGAAGTAGTGTATTCATCCTATCGTTAGTGACGCCAATTTTATTTTATTTTTGTTTAAAACAAAAATTTAAAAAAAAAGACAAACTTTTAATCGCGCTAACTGCTTCATTAATTCTCTTAAGTCCATATTTTAGGACAAGTTCTTATTGGGGTTTAGAAGAAAATTATGGTGTTATTTCTTTACTACTTACTTTCATCTTTTTGAATCTTTTTTTAGAAAATAAGAATGAGAATAGTTTTAAAATTTATTTACAATTATTTTTTATAACTTTTTTTAGTTCCATTTGTATATATTTTGATCAAAAATTACTCATTATTCCAATAATATGCTTTATAACGATTATAACTTGCAAAAAAAAAATTAAACTAAAAATATTTTTAATTTTTAATTATTTTATTTTATCTTTGCCCTATATTTATTTAATTAATCTTTGGGGAGGTATATTTCCTACTGACCTTACAGAAAGTAGAAATTTAGGTAATAAATTATATTTCGATCATATAGGCTATACTGCGACTATAATAGCTTTTTATTTTTTTCCTGTTTTATTTTTTAAAACAGATAATTTATTAACTTTAATTAAAGAATTTTTTACAAAAAAAACTAATTATTATTTAATTTTGATATTTATTTTGTACATCTTTTTTTTAATTTTTTTATCTTATCTTACTCAAGAAAATTCACTTAATATTTCGGTTACTTTGGGTAAGGGAGTTGTACATAAATTATCATACATTTTATTTGAAAATAACTTAATTAGGCAATTGTTTGTTTATTTAGCTTTTATTATTTCTTGGATAATTATTTTAATTTTTATTGGTTCCAACATTAGAGATGGATTAATATTATTATATTTTTTTATTTTTCCAATATTTACATTGCCGCTTCTGCAAGAATATTTTGATCCTTTGATAATTATAATGATATTTACATTTTTTAGTTCAAAAATATTTATTACCTACAAAAACGTTATAACTCTTTATGCTTACATGTCGATTTTCTTAATTGGTTCAAATATTTATTATTATAATTTGCTTAATTAGTAATTTAAATTTAAAAATATCTAAATCTCATTACAAAAATTCCTAAAAGCATTTTGATAGGATCTAAAATAATATTTACTTTACTGTTGCCTTTGTGTTTCCATTCTACTGGTAATTCTTTTATTTTAATATTTCTAGAATTTAGAAGCAAAACAAGCTCTATATCATGATCAAAACCATGGTTTTTTAATTTGGAAAATATAAATTTTGCATGATTTTTTTTATATAATTTATAACCACATTGTGTATCTTTTATGTTTATATTTAAAATTGCTGAAATTAATAAACTTCCAATATCTCCAAGTATTTTTCTAAAAAAATCTCTTTTTACATTTGACTTTTTGTGCGACCTGCTAGCAAAATAAACTGAATGTTTTTTGTTAACCAATCTTTTTGCGATCCACTTGCAAATTTGGAAAAGAGAAACTGACATATCAATATCGGTTGTAAGAATCCAATTATATCTAGCTTTTTTTATTCCCAATTTTAATGCCGAACCTTTTCCTAGATTTTTTTCTGATTTAATAACTTGAAACCTAACTTTGTTATTTGCTTTAGAGTTTTTAAAATTTTTTACAAATTTTTTTAACAAAATATATGATTTATCATTACTTCCATCATCAACAAAAATTATTTCGATCTTAAAATTTTTTTTACTTTTTAAAAAACTCAAGATATGTTTAAAACTTGAATTTAATCTTGATTCCTCATTAAAGATTGGAAATACTATTGATAAAGATTTAATCATAATATAAATTAATCAAAATAATTTCACATGATAAACTTTTTATTAAGAAATCCAAGTCTTTATAGATTTTACCAGAAAAGTGTGAGGGGAAAATATGATGAATACGATTTTATTAAATTTATTTTCCAAAAAAAATTTTCCAAAGATATTAGATTATTAGATATTTGTTGTGGTGATAGTTATATTTTAGAATATATAAGTGAATTCGTTGATGACTACTTTGGTGTTGATAATAATGATAAATATTTAAAACAGTGTCAGCAACGTTGGAAAAAGTTTAACTTTAAGTATTTAGATTTAAACGATAAAGCAAATATTGACCATTTCAAAAGCTTTAAACCAAATTTTATTTTTATAAATGGTGCTATTCATCACCTTGATAATAAAACGGTTAAATCAATAAATTACTTTGTTAAAAATAATTTTTCTGATTGTTATTTTTTATCTGTAGATCCCATTAAAAATAATAATAGCTTTTTGAATAATATAATGATCAAACTCGATAGAGGAAAATTTATAAGAAATAAATTAGAATATGCTGATTTAATGGACTCCTTTGAGTCTTTTATAATAGATGATTTTTATAAAATGAATTTTGAAAATATCTTTCATTATAAAAATTTTGATCTTAAAGAATTGTATTATAATTGGAAAAAAGAAATTTCTTAGTAAAATATTATATAATGCTCAATAATTTAACTGATGTATAAAGTTGAAATAATATTACCGAACTATAACTCAGATCCCTATCTGGAAGAAACTATTAACAGTGTAATCAATCAAAGTTTCAAAAACTGGAAATTGACAATAGTTGACGGTAACTCAAATGAAGCTACTAAAAAAATTTTAAAAAAATATATATCATACTCAAATATAAATATAATCTGGTTAAAAAAAAATAAAAAAGCTGGATTTTCCAGAAATCTTGCAATAAGAAATTCCAAATCAGATTACATTGCTTTTATAGATTCTGATGACTTGTGGGATAAAGAAAAACTTTCTAAGCAACTGAATTTTATGGAAAAAAATAAATATTATTTTACATATACTAATTATCAACCTTTTAGAACTGTGGAAAAAAAACCATATTTAAAAGAGATTGCGCCTGAAAAATTTTTTACTTTTGAAAAATTTATTAGAAATACTTCAATTGCTACAAGCACCATGATCATAAAAAAATCCTCAATTGGAAATATTAAATTTAGTAATACAGTAATCTGTGAAGATTACTTTTTTAAGTGTCAAATATTAAAAAAAGTAACTTATGCTCACTGTCTCCCTGAAAATCTTATGAAATATAGAATAAGAAATGATTCCTTACAAAGTAAAAAAATTAGAAATATCTATTGGATTTGGTATATAAATAAAAATTATAATAAAATGAATTTGTTAAAAAATTTAATCTCTATTTTAAATATCTCTATTAATTCTCTTAAGAAATATGGATTTAAATAATTTTTTTTTATTATTTTTTTTGGTCGTATTTGGTTTAATATTTAACAAGTACTTTTTATTAATTATTAAAAAATATAATTTAAATATTTTAGTCGATAATGAATTTAAAAAACCACAGGCTTTTCATGATTCCCCCACTTCTACATCTGGTGGGATTGGAATATTTTTTTCTTTTATAATTGTCTGTTTGTACCTGATTTTTTCAAAACAGATGATTTACTATGAATATTTGTCTTTTTGCTTTTTCTTCTTTTTTCTTGGTTTACTTGATGATTTAAAATTAAATTTAAGGCCAAAATTAAGACTGCTTTTAATGATTATTATCTTAGTAGCATTAATAATACTTAATAAATTTTATGTATCAAACACAGGTATTGAATTTTTAAATAGATTTCTGGAAATAGATATTTTTGCATTATTTTTCGTTTCTTTATGCTTTTTGTTCATTATTAACGGAAGTAATTTAATTGATGGTTACAACGGACTGTTAAGCATTCATACTTTAATTATATTAATAAACTTATTTTTTGTTAATTATATAAATGAAAATAATGATTTGGCCTTCTTTATTCTTAGTGGAATTGTAATCATCACAATATTTTTAAGGTATAATTTTCCAGTAGCTACTGTATTTCTTGGGGACAGTGGGTCCTATTTTCTGGGAACCTTTACCGCAATATCTGTAATAAAAACTAGTATTGAAAATCCTTTAATTTCCCCATTTTATTTTTGCATATTATTATTTTATTTATTTTTTGAAGTTTTTTTCTCCTTTATAAGAAAAATTGCTTTAGAAAAAAAATCTCCTCTTTTTCCAGATAAAAAACACCTACACATGTTGGTTTATAAAATTTTACTAAATAAAATTAATAATAAATTGAAAAGTAATTACTCTGTATCTTTAGTTTTAAATCTGGTGTATTTAGTTCTAATTTTACCTGCTATTTTTATGATGGATAATGGGCTTTTTTGTAAATACTATTCTATAGTACTATTTGTTGTCTATCTTTCTTCATACAAAATAATAAGTGATAAAACCAAATAAATTAATGCAAGATAAAAATTTAATTATTATAAACAATGAAAAAGTTTTTAAAGAAGGTGATGATTTTTATTGCGATAATCTAGATTTAAAAGTTTTACCCGAAGATCTAAATAATTTTTTTCATGTACGCTATATTGTTAGAAAATCAAATAAAAAAGGTAGTCAAAAAATTAATCTGAAGAATATAAAAATAGCATCAAATATATTTGATTTTTTTTATCTTATTATTCAATCTATTAAAGTTCCAAATTCAAGATATCTTTTAATTTCCATAACACCGTATACTTTTTTGGCATTTTTAATTTTGTTCCTATTTAGGAAAAAAATATTTTTATATCTATTTAGCAGGGGACAGGAGGAATATAAATATATTTTGGGTGGGGGCTTTGTTTGGATTTACCATGTTATGTATTTACTAGTTACCGCTGGATCTAAAGTATTAGTAAACCATGATAGGTTGTATGATAAAAAAAAATCTTACCTTATTAACTCGTCCAGATTAGATGAAAATTGGACAAAAAATCATAAAATTCCTACATTAGATAAAGTAAGATTTTTATACATAGGAAGAATTAATCCGGAAAAAGGAATTATTAAATTTGCAGAAATGCTAAATAAAATAGAATTTGATTATGATTTCTCAATTGTGGGAGATTCAAAAAACATAAATTTTCCAAACAAAAAAATTAAACATCTGGGCTATATTGCTAATCAGCAAAATTTAATAGAAGTTTATGATAAACATAACATAACTGTACTACCTTCTTATACTGAAGCCAGTCCTTATATTTTAGATGAATCTCTTTCAAGAAATAGGCCAATAATTATTTTTGAAGAAATTGCTTATGTAGTTAGAAATAAAATAGGAGTTTTTGTTTCAAAAAGAGATTTTGATTCTTTTTCAAAAACTGTAAAATACATCATGAATAATTATTTAGAAATTCAAAAAA
>CACLHW010000014.1 GCA_902606835.1 uncultured Pelagibacteraceae bacterium | reverse complement strand
GCAAATTTTCTTGACGTAGGTGGTGGAGCTTCTAAAGAAAAAGTGTCCGCTGCATTTAAAATTATACTATCAGATAAAAATGTTAAAGGAATTTTAATTAATATTTTTGGAGGTATTATGAGATGTGATGTGCTAGCCCAAGGAGTTGTTGATGCAGCAAAAGAAATTAATTTATCTTTACCTTTAGTGGTTAGGTTAGCCGGCACTAATGTAGAGCTTGGAAAAAAAATTTTAGAAAAATCTAATTTGAAAATTATATCAGCTAATAGTTTATCTGATGCTGCAAAGAAAATTGTAAAGGCTACTGAATAAGATGTCTATTTTAATAAATAGCAAAACAAAATTAATCTGCCAAGGGTTTACAGGAGCCCATGGTACATTTCATTCTGAACAAGCAATTGCTTATGGAACAAATTTAGTTGGTGGTGTTACTCCAAAAAAAGGAGGGCAAGTTCATTTAGGAAAACCTGTTTTTAATACAGTTGAGGAAGCTATAAATAAAACTGGAGCTAACGCAACAATGATTTATGTTCCTGCAAAATTTGCGTCCTCAGCAATAATGGAAGCGTTAGATAATGATATTCCTTTAGTTGTATGCATAACAGAAGGTATTCCAATATTAGATATGATACAGGTTAAAGAAAAATTAAAAAAATCTAAATCCCGTTTAATTGGACCCAACTGTCCTGGGATTATTACCCCCGGGGAATGCAAGATCGGTATTATGCCAGGTAATATTCATAAAAAAGGTTCGTGCGGAATTGTATCTAGATCTGGCACTTTAACATATGAGGCTGTGGCACAAACTAGTGAAAACGGAATAGGCCAATCTACAGTAATTGGAATAGGTGGGGATCCTATTAACGGCACAAGTTTTATTGACTGTTTAGAACTTTTTTTAAAAGATGATAATACCAAGTCAATTTTAATGATCGGGGAAATTGGTGGATCTTCAGAAGAAGAGGCAGCTGAATTTATTAAAGCATCAAAAACCAAAAAACCTATTGTAGGATTTATAGCTGGTAAAACGGCTCCTCCAGGAAGAAGAATGGGTCATGCAGGGGCAATTATTTCCGGCGGAAAGGGTAGTGCGGCAGACAAAATAGAAAAAATGAAATCATGCGGCATTTTAATGGCTGAGTCACCTGCTGATATTGGTAAAACTTTATACGACAAACTTGCAAGATAGTTTTAACGTTTTATAATAAAGAAAATTTATTTTTCAATCAATGACATCAAATAAAGATAACCTTATTTTTGAACAAACATCATTTTTGCATGGTAATAATAGTCCTTTTATTAAAGAGATGTATTTAAAGTATCTAACCAATCCTCAATCTGTACCTAAAAGTTGGTGTGAATTTTTTGATGGTCTTGATGATGATCAGGAAATTATTAAAAAGGAAATATTGGGACCAAGCTGGGCTCCACGAAAGAAAAGTAATATAGAAGTTAATTACAAACAAAAAGATTTATCCAAAGATAAAAAACTGGATGATAAGGAAACAATAATTTCAGAATTTAATTTTGAAAAAGAAAAAGAACAATCAGTAAAAGCCATAGCTTTAATAAGGGCTTATAGAATTAGAGGACATCTTATTGCAAATCTTGATCCACTTGGAATGATGGAAAGAAAATATCTTGAAGATTTACATCCATCAGATCATGGTTTTAAAAAAGAGGATTATAATAAAAAAATTTATCTAGGCTCATATATGGATAAAGGGTATGCATCTGTTAATGAAATCCTTTCATTCTTTAGAAAAATATACTGTTCGACAATTGGTGTTGAGTATATGCATATATCCGATCCGGTTGAAAAAATATGGTTTAGAGAAAGAATGGAAAAAGAAGGCAAGCAATTAAAATTTACTGAAAATGGTAAAAAAGCAATTCTAAATAAACTGATACAAGCAGAAGGTTTTGAAAAGTTTTTAGCAGTCAAATTTGTAGGCACAAAAAGATTTGGAATAGATGGAGGTGAGGCTCTAATACCGGCTTTAGAACAAATAATTAAAAGAGGTGGAAATCTCGGTGTTAAGGAAGTTAAAATTGGCCAGCCTCATAGAGGGCGATTAAATATTTTGGCCAATGTGTTGCAAAAATCTTATAAAAGAATGTTTAATGAGTTTGCAGGAGAGTACGCTTCTTTTAATGCCGACTCTACTGGAGATGTGAAATATCATTTAGGAGCTTCATCGAATAGAGAGTTTGATAACAATTTGGTTCATATTTCTTTAACAGATAATCCTTCTCATCTTGAGGCTGTAAATCCAGTAGTTTTGGGACAAACACGTGCAAAACAATTCTTTCATAAAGATAAAAAAAGACAACAAGTAGTTCCAATTTTAATTCATGGAGATGCTTCATTTGCTGGTCAAGGTGTTGTTGCCGAGTGTTTTGCAATGTCAGGACTTCCAGGACATAATACTGGGGGAACAATACATTTTATAGTTAATAATCAAATAGGGTTTACCACTAGTCCAAAATTTGCCCGATCTTCTCCCTATCCATCTGATTTAGCGAAAATGGTTGATGCTCCAATTTTACATGTTAATGGCGATGATCCAGAAGCAGTTGTTCATTGTGCAAGAATTGCTATGGAGTTTAGGCAAAAATTTAATCGAGATATAGTAATTGATATGATTTGTTATAGAAGATTTGGTCACAACGAAGGAGATGAACCTTCATTCACTCAACCAATAATGTATAAAAAAATTAAGCAACATCCAACAACACTTAATATTTATGCAAATAAACTTCTTGAAGAAGGAATTATTACTGAGGAGGAATTTAAAGCTATGAAAATTAAATTTAAAAGTCTTCTCGAAGAACAATTTAAAACAGCAAAAGAATATAAACCAAAATTAGAATGGTACGAAGGTGTTTGGTCTAGATATAAACCTGAAAAAGGAAAAGATAAAAGGGGAGTTACTGGAGTATCGCTAGAGAAAATAAAAAAAATTGGGGAAAAAATTACGACAATTCCTAAAGATTTTAATGTTCATCCAACTATTAACAAAATATTTGATAATAAAAAAAAAATGTTTCTTACAGGAAAAGGGTTTGATTGGGCTACAGCAGAACAGTTGGCTTTTGCAACATTATTAGAAGAAGGGTATCCAGTGAGACTTTCAGGCCAAGATTCTGGAAGAGGTACTTTTAGTCAACGACACTCTGTTCTTAGAGATCAATCTAACAACACATATTATACACCTCTAAATAATATTTCAAAAAAACAAAAAAAATATGAAGTAATTGATAGTTTGCTTTCAGAAATGGCTGTTCTTGGATTTGAGTATGGATATGCATTATCAGAACCAACAACACTGGTAATCTGGGAAGCTCAGTTTGGTGATTTTGCTAATGGAGCTCAAGTAATAATAGATCAATTTATTACGTCAGCGGAAAGAAAATGGGCCAGGGCAAACGGTTTGGTTATGTTGTTGCCTCATGGCTATGAAGGTCAAGGCCCAGAACACTCATCAGCGAGACTAGAAAGATTTTTGCAATTATGCGCACAGGAAAACATTCAAGTTATGAATTGTACAACTCCTGCAAATTATTTTCATGCTTTACGTCGACAAATACATAGAGATTTTAGAAAACCACTAATAATTATGACACCAAAATCTTTACTAAGAAACAAAAGATGCACTTCAAATATAGAAGATTTTACTAAAAAAAATACATTTCATAGAGTTCTTAACGATCACGCAGATTTTAATAAATATGGTCTAATTAAACTAAAAAAAGATAAAAAAATAAAAAAAGTAGTTATGTGTTCAGGCAAAATTTATTTTGATCTTCTTGAAAGTAGAGAAAAAATAAAAAATGATGAAGTTTTTATTATTAGAATAGAGCAATTATATCCTTTTCCCGTAAAAACACTTGCTCGAGAGTTAAAAAGATTTAAGAAAAATTCTAAATTTTACTGGTGTCAAGAAGAACCTCAAAATATGGGAGCATGGAACACAGCAAGGAATTATATTCAATGGAGCTTAGATTACATAAAAGCAGAAAATAAAGAGGTTAGATATATTGGCAGAAAACCTGCCGCATCTCCCGCAAGTGGATATCTAAAAAAACACCTTGCACAGCAAAAAAAAATAATAGAAAAGGTACTTAGCTAGTAATGTCGAATCAAATTATAGTACCTTCATTAGGAGAATCAGTAACAGAAGCAACTGTAGCCAAGTGGTTAAAGCAAGTTGGTGAAGAAGTTGATTCTGACGAACCTTTAGTTGAGTTAGAAACAGACAAGGTTAACGTTGAAGTGCCATCTCCTAGTGCAGGAACTTTATCATCAATTAATGTAAAAGAGGGCGATACTGTAGAAGTTGGAACTCTTTTAGGAGAAGTTCATGAAGGAAGAAAAACTTCCAAAACTAAAGACTCTATAAAAGAAGAGACAAAAAACTATGTTCCTCCAAAAACTTTACAAAAAAAAGAAATTGAAAAAAAACCTGTAAAAAAGAAAAACAATAAAACTTCTTCAGAACAAGAAATTTTGACTCTAGATGAAAGTAATCAAGAAGGAGAATCTAATGAAACTTTGATTCTTGATACTCTAGTTGAGGAAAAAGAAGATAATGAGACAAAAAAATATACACCTCCAAAAACTAAAAAAAATTTATCTCCTGCAGTTAGGAAAATAGTAGAGGAAAATAATATTGATATTTCAAATATTAAAGGAACAGGTAAATCTGGAAGAATTTCTAAAGGTGATTTAATAAATTTAATGGGCAATACACCTCAACCATCAAAAAGATTGGTTACTCATGGTCCTGAAGAAAGAGTAAAAATGACAAGATTGAGAGCTACAATTGCAAAAAGATTAAAAGAGGCCCAAGACAACGCAGCAATGCTTACTACTTTTAATGAAGTAGACATGCAAAATATTATTCAGATGAGAGAAGATTACCAAGAAGATTTTCAAAAAAAATATTCTGTCAAACTAGGTTTCATGTCATTTTTTGTGAAAGCTTCAGTGGTTGCACTAAAAAATTTTCCAGCAGTAAACGCTGAAATAGAAGGTGATTATATTACATATAAAAATTATTATAATATTTCTATTGCTATCGGGACCGATCGAGGACTTGTGGTTCCGGTTTTGAAAAAATCTGATGAACTTTCTTTTGCAGATATAGAAAAAAATATTTTTGAACTATCAGAAAAAGCTAGATTAGGAAAAATTACAATCGACGATTTACAAGGAGGAACTTTTACAATTAGTAACGGCGGAATTTATGGATCAATGCTTTCAACGCCAATTTTAAATCCTCCACAAACAGGCATTTTAGGCATGCACAATATTGTTCAAAGACCAGTTGTTAAAGATGGCAATATAGTAGTTAGACCAATTATGTATTTAGCTTTATCCTATGATCATCGAATAATTGATGGCAAGGAAGCAGTTTCCTTTTTAAAGACAATTAAGGAATGTCTTGAGGAACCGCGCAGATTATTTCTAGACCTTTAGTAATGAATAATAATTTTGATTTAATTGTAATCGGATCAGGTCCCGGAGGCTATGTATGCGCTATAAGAGCAGCGCAATTAGGACTTAAGACAGCGTGTGTAGAATCAAAAAAGAGTTTGGGCGGCACCTGCTTAAATGTGGGGTGTATACCGTCAAAAAGTTTACTAAATTCTTCTGAAATGTATCACAAATCAAAAAAATGAATTTAAAAATTTAGGCATTGAAGTCGGCAATGTTAAACTTGATCTTTCTAAAATGATGGAAAACAAAAATAAGTCGGTAACAATTTTAACTAAAGGTATAGAGTTTTTATTTAAAAAAAATAAAATTACGCATATAAAAGGTTTGGGATCAATATTAAACAAAAATACTGTAAAAGTTGTAGATGAAAGTGGAAAAAAAACTAATTTTTCAACTAAGAATATAGTAATCGCCACTGGCTCGGTTCCAGCTTCTCTACCAAATATTAAAATAGATGAAAATCTTTTAGTTTCTTCAACTGGAGCATTAACTTTTAAAAAAGTGCCTCAAGATTTAATAGTTATAGGAGGTGGTTATATTGGTTTAGAGCTTTCGAGCGTTTGGAAAAGATTAGGCTCAAAAGTTACCGTAATTGAATTTTTAGATCATATTATTCCAGGAATGGATAAAGATATTTCTAATGAACTGTTAAAAATTTTAAAAAAACAAGGTATTGATTTTAAACTTGATACAAAAGTAACAGATGTAAAAACCATTAAAAATAAAGCGGTAGTTGATTTTACTAACAATAAAACAAAAAAAAAGGAAAGAATTGAAAGTGATAAAGTTTTAATTGCTGTGGGAAGAAAATCTAATGTAGGCGAAGATATAATTAAATTAGGTATTAAGACAGACAAACAAAAAAAAATTATAGTTGACGATAAATTTAAGACATCAATAAAAAATATATATGCAGTTGGAGATGTTATATCAAAAGGACCAATGTTAGCTCATAAAGCAGAAGATGAGGGAATAGCAGTTGCCGAAATAATAGCTGGCCAAGCTGGCCATGTTAATTATAATGTAATTCCAGCTGTTATTTATACCTCACCGGAAGTAGCTACAGTTGGAAAAACTGAAAATCAGTTAAAAGAAGAAAAAATTAAATATAAGGTAGGAAAATTCCCATTTTTAGCAAACTCAAGAGCCAAAGTTAATTCTGAAACAGAAGGGTTTGTTAAAATAATAGCTGATGAAAAAACTGATAAAGTTTTGGGTGTTTCAATGATAAGTTCTGTAGCAGGAACAATGATTGCCGAATTAGCTCTTGCAATGGAATTTGGTGCTAGTGCAGAAGATATAGCCAGAACATGTCACGCTCATCCAACTCATAGTGAAGCAGTTAAGGAAGCAGCAATGGCTGTTGATAAAAGACCAATTCATTTTTAAATTCATAAAAAAACATGATTAAAAAAGCAATGATTCTTGCAGCGGGTTTTGGTAAGCGAGTCCATCCACTAACTCTTAAATGCCCAAAACCTTTACTCAAAATTGGTAGTGAAACATTGTTATCGAATACTTTAAAGTTCTTAGAATCTTTTGGTGTCAAAGAAGTTTTTATTAATGTGCATTTCTTGAGAGAACAAATTATCAAATATTTAGAAAAAAGAAAATTTAATTTAAATATTAAAATAATAGAAGAAAAAGATAAAATTTTAGATACAGGTGGAGGTATATTAAATGCCATCAGATTTTTTTCTGACGAGCCTTTTTTAGTTATAAACCCTGACACTATATGGAATTTAAATTATTTATCTGAATTAAAGTTATTGGAAGAAAATTTTTATGAAGATAAAAATAATAAATGTTTTATTCTCGTAGTAGATAAAAAAAAAGCTTTGACAAATCTTTTAAAGGTGACTTTAATTTAGAAAATAAATTAATTAATAGAACAAATAGAAATAAATTAAATTATATATATACGGGTGCTCAAATTATTAAACCAGAGGTATTTTCAGGTAAGACTTTTGATGTTTTTTCAATAAATGAAATTTGGGATCATTTAATAGCAAAAAAAGAGTTATTCGGAATTCAGAGTAATATTGAATTTATACATGTGAGCACTTTGAATATTTATAAACAAATATCAGAAAAATTTTTTAAACATTAAAAAATATTTTTTTAGCTCGTTTTTTATCAAGATATTGATAATTATTTACTTTAAAACTGTCTGAAAATTTAATTAAAAGAGGATTTCCTGTTGGTATTTCTAATTTAATAATTTTCTCCTTAGAAATATTCAAAATTTTCATTAGCAGAGCCCTGCAGCTGTTACCATGAAAAACTATTAAAATATTCTTTTTTGAATAAATAAGAGGTTCTATTTCCTCATTATAAAAAGGTATTACTCGTTCAAAAGTATCTTTTAAAGACTCACTTAATATTTTGGAATTTATTTTATTTTTATATGGATGATCAGTATTCATTGGAGGAGGTGATATTTCATAACTTCTTCTCCAAATTTTTACCTGTTCTTTTCCGTACTTTTTTATAATTTCATCTTTATTTAGAGAAGTTAGCCCACCGTAATGTCTTTCATTTAATTTAAATGTTGAATTAATTTTTGAACTTTTATCATTTAAAATTTCTAGGATAATTTTTAAGCTATTTTTTGCTCTCTTCAATTCTGAAGTAAAATATGCATCAAAACTTATATTTAATTTTTTTATTAGTTGGCCAGCCTTTTGGGCCTCTATCTTCCCCTGTTCAGTTAAGCCAACATCTGCCCAACCTGTAAATCTTCTTTCTTTATTCCAAATACTTTGTCCATGTCTAACTAAAATTAGATTATTCATTTTTTTTAAAATATAATACGACTCATTATAACTATTGTATATTAATAAAATGAACAAAATTTTTAAGACTATTTTTAATATCTCGGTATTATTTTTAATTATAATTTCCCTATGGCCAGGTAGCTTAATAGGATATTTCCTATATGGTGATTGGGGAACACAACCAGATTTAATTAAAAATCCATTCGGGACAGCAATTAATCATTTTATTTATTATTTTTATGTCTCTTTAATAGGGCTTTTTGTTTATTTAAAATCTGAAAACTTCAGAAATATTTTTTATGGATTATTTTCACTGTCTGTAATTCTTGAACTTTTACATATAATAATTCCTAATCGTTCATTTCAAATTGTGGATTTGATGGGTAATATTTTAGGTGTAATAATTGCTTATTCTATAGTAAAGGTTTATTTATTTTTTAAAAAATTATGAATAAATTTAACGAGAGAGAAAAGAGTTTTGAAAAAAAATTTGCTAACGATCAGGAACTACAATTTAAAGTAGCGGCTCGAAGTAATAAATATTTGGCAGAATTCGTAAGTTCTAAGCTGGGTAAAACAGATAAAGATAAAGAGGCATATATTCAAGAAATAATCAAGGCTGATATGGAAGAGGCTGGAAATGAAGATGTTTTTAGAAAAATAAAAAAAGATTTTCAAACAGCATCAATTGCAATAGAAGATTCAGAGATAAGAAATCAAATGGAGAAAGCTTTATTACGTGCAAAAGAAGATTTTAAATAAAAATTTAATTTACTTTATTATCTTTTTATTCGCAGTTTCTTGTAGTTCTGTTCCCAAATATCCACAAAATGCTTGTAAAATATTTGGACAAAATTACCTTTGGTATAAATCTGCAAAAAAAAGTTCAGAAACTTATGGAGCTCCAATTCATATTATTTTAGCTTTTGTTAACAAAGAGTCAGGATTTAATAGATGGGCCAAACCTAAAAGAATGAAATTATTTAAAATAGTTCCTTATAAAAGGCCTTCCAGTTCGTTTGGATATTCACAAGCTGTTAAAAAAACATGGGAGCTATATAAGACTGAAACTAATAATCCTTTAGCTTTAAGAACTCGATTTAAAGATTCGGTTATGTTTATCGGATGGTATATGAACAAGACTAAAAAAATTAATAAAATTCCTTTAAATGATTCTTATCGTCAGTATCTGAATTATTATTTAGGATGGGGAAATTATGCTAAGAAAAAATATAAAACAGATAAAAATTCAATAATCTACGCAAAGAAAGTGCAAGAACAATCTAAAATTTATAAAAATCAATTAGCAAAATGTCAAAAAAATTTAAATAATAAATATATTATTTTTTAAGCTCCCTACTTAATTGTAAGTCTACAGCATCAATTCTTTTAGTATTTTTTGTGAGAAGAACATACATTGTTGGCGTTACATAAAGTGTGAAAAAAGTTGATATCAGCATTCCTCCAAATATTGTAGCTCCAACAGCTAAACGGCTACCTTCCCCAGCTCCAGGACCTATATTACCAACTAATAACGGAAGCATTGCAATCATAGTAGAAAGAGAAGTCATAATAATAGCACGGAATCTTCTTCTGCAAGCTTCTAAAGCTGCGCTCTGAATGTTTTTTCCAGTCCTTCTTAGTTGGTTGGCCCAATCTACAATTAAAATTGAATTTTTTGTAGAAATTCCTATTAAAATTACAAGCGCGATTTGTGAAAAAATATTTATACTTGAGTTAAAAAGTAAAATAAAAATAATTCCACCAAATACACTTAAAGGAACTGTTAACATAATTACAGCTGGGTGGATAAAACTGTTAAAGTTTGCTGCCATAACTAAAAAGGCAGTTACTAAAGCTAGCGCAAATATAATAAATAATTCATTGCTTGTTTCCTTAAGCTCTTCTGACTTACCCTTCCATTCAATTCTAGCATCAGGAACATTTTTATTTGTAGTCTTTTCTAGATAGCTTAAAGCCTCAGTCAAAGTATAATCTCCAACTAATCGAGCACTAATAGTAACTGCACGCTGCCTATCATAACGAGCCAGAATTTTTGCTGATCCAACTTCATTAAATTCAACAAGATTAGCTAAGGATACTAATTTTCCTGTCGTGTCTGAACGGACGAATATTTTACTTAAAGTTTCACTTTTTTTTCTGTTATCAATGTTAGCTTGAAGAATAATAGGATATTCTTTTCCCTTCCTATTAAATTTCGTGACTGTTTTTCCTGAAAAAAGCGTATTAATAGTTGATCCAATTGACTGAATAGAGACACCTAGATCTTGAGCTTTCTTTCGATTTATTACAAGTTTTATTTCAGGTTTGTTTCTTGAATAGTCAGACTCAACTGCAGCTAAATTTTTATTTTTTCTTAATTCTATCATTATTGACTTTTGCCATCTCTCAAGTTGATCATAACTATTTCCTAATAAAACCATTTGAACCGGTTTGTTATAACTGCTAACTCGTATGCTTTGTGGAGAAATAGGAAAAGCAAGAGCCTGTGGTACCGTCACTATTTTTCCAATTGCTTTTCTCATAATTTTTTTTGCACTTTCACTTCTGTCTTTCCAGTCATCTAGCAAAGCAATAATAATAAAACTATTATATGATTTACTCGCTCTTCCGAATCCAGGCACTCTCATGATTACTCTTTTGTAAGATTCCCCATCTTTTTTAATTAAAGGAATTAATCGTCTTTCTATTTCTTCAGCTTTATCGGCGGTATATTGAAATGAACTTCCTTCATCTGTTTTACCTATAACGAGATAAACACCTCTATCTTCTTGAGGTAATAATTCTTTAGGAGCAAAATTAAAAAGTAATACTGATGCAATTACAATAAAAAACATAAATCCTACAATTAATTTTTGTTTGTTTATCCAATAATTTAATGTTTCTGAATAAAAATCTAAAAAAGACTTATAATATTTTTCAAACTTTAAAACGACTTTAGACTTTTTTGTTTTTGCATTTAAAAATTTACTTCCTAACATAGGAGACAGAGTTAAAGCCACAAAAGAAGATACGATTATGGCAAAGGTTAAAGAAATTGCAGTTTCTCTAAAAAGAGTGCCTGAAATTCCCTCTATAAAGATTAATGGTAAAAAAACTGCAACCAAAACTAACGTTGTTGAAATAATTGCAAAAGTTACGCTTTTTGATCCGTTGACGGATGCAACCAGAGGAGATTCTCCATTTTCTACTCTATTATATATTGCATCAGTCATTATAATTGAATCATCCACCACTATTCCTATAGCTAAAATTGCTGCCAGTAGTACAAAAATGTTTATAGATAAATCAAAAAACCATAAACCTAATGCAGCTGAAATTAGACTAACTGGTAATGCTACAGCAGGAACAATTACCGCTTTTAAGTTTCCTAAAAATAAATAAATAATTATTACGACTAAAAAGAAAGCAATAACCAGTGTTTTGTATACTTCGTTTATTGCAGCGTTTATGTAGGTGGCTCTATCAAATGAAACGCCAAGTTTTAATCCATCAGGTAAAGTTTTTTGGACTATTTTAATTCTTTCCCTTATTTTTTTTGACAATTCTACTGTAGACGCGCCACTTTTGGCATAAATTCCTATTCCAACAACTTTTTCATTTGGTTCTCCATCTTTGCTTTGAGCTTTAAAAAGTGTTTTTTCTGATACTGGACCATATTTTACCTCAGCAATATTTTCTAAACGAATAACACTATTTTTTATTTTTTTTATTGGCAATTGCTTTATCGAAGATAAATCTTTGTAAGCTTTATCGAGATTAATTGTTAAATCAATATTTGTAGCTTCTAGACTACCTGCAGGTAGACTAATATTTTCTTTTCTTAAAGCTTGCTCTACTTCTTGAATTGTTAAATCATTTGCAGCTAATTTAGCTGGGGATATATATACTCTAACACTTAATTCTCGAAGACCACCTACCAAAATTCTTCCTACCCCCTTTACATTTGAAAAATTGTCTACTAGGTATCTACGTGTGTAATCTCCAATTTCTAAATCACTCCAAGTAGTTGAGGATACGGAAAGCCACATAGAAGTGGTGAACCCTGCGCTTTGTTTTAGTATTTCCGGAGCATCCGAATCTTCTGGAAGATTGTCAGCAACTCTACTTACTCTATCTCTTATATCATTTGTAGCAGCATCAAGATCAATAGAAGTATCAAACTCTATTTTTATCGTAGCTCGTCCATTTTCTGAAGTAGAGTCAATATTTTTAATTCCTTCAGCTCCTCCGATTACGTCTTCTATTATTTCTACAATTTCGCTTGAAATAATTTCAGCAGATGCACCTTGGTAATCTACTTGAACTTGAACCACAGGTGGCTGCAGTCCAGAAGGTAGTTCTCTTACTGGCAACTTCCAAAATACGAATAATCCAAAAACTACTAATATTATAGAAAAAACTGCTGATACAACTGGTCTGCGGATTGATAGATCGGTAATAAACATTATTAATTTTAATTATTGTGAATTTGTAATAGGTTTTACTTTCATGCCTGGTCTAACTTTAGTTAATCCCTCAGCAATTATTTTATCACCTTTATTTAAACCACTTAGAATTTCAATAATTCCTTTATTTCGTACTCCAGTTTTAACTTCTGTTTTTTTAATTATATTATTTTCTATTATTTTATAAATAAATTTTTTATCTCCCTCGTACATAATACTTGTATCGGGAGCACCTAAGGTGTTTTTTTCATTATAAAGTATTTCGATTTCAAGAAGTGAACCGGGGATTATTTCAGAATTTTCATTATTAATTTTAGCGCGAGCCAATATAGATCTTGTTTGAGCATCTACTCGCGAAGCAACAGATTCAATTTTACCTTTATAAGTTTTATCCTTGTAGGCTGAGAATTTTGCGTTAAGTTTAAGTCCTTTTTTTAAAACTGCAGCATAAACTTCAGGTATTTTTAAGTCACATAAAACTTTTCTAGAGTCATCTATAGTAAGAATAATTGTATTTTCCGAACCCAAGCTACTTCCACTAATACCTCTTTTCCCAACAACACCAGCAAAAGGGGCAATTATAATTTTTGATGATAATTTAGCTATAACATCACCTTTGTTAACTTCAGTATTAAATTTGATAGGTTCTAGTAATTCGTTTTTTTTAATTTTGTAAGATAAAGTTTTGCTACTTAAGGAAGTGCAGTAGCTTTCTAACGACTGACTAAAACTTTTATTATTTACTATTTCAACAATTACCCCAGGTGGTGGGCGCTTAGAAAATTTTTTTTTAAAATATAATCCTACTGCATATCTACCAATTACAACTAAGGCAATGACTAGAAAAAATATTACTATAGCAATTGTTATTTTCTTTGATCTTCTCATTTATTTTTTTCCGAATTCAGTCCAGCTCCCAATATATATTTTTGGGATATAATCATCATTTATTAATGAATATGCAAGAGCTAGACTTGCCGCTGATACAGAACTTCCACAGCTCATTACTATTTTATCACTACTAATTTTGCTTGAACTAAATATATCTCTTAATTTTTTAGTATCCAAAAATGTATTATCTACAACATTAACAATTTCACTAAGTGGCATTGATTTTGATCCTTTAATAGAGCCGCTCATAATTCCAGGTCTTGGTTCAGGCTCTAAGCCTAAAAATCTATTTTTGCTTCTAGCATCTAGTATAGTAAAATCTTTACTTTCTATATTTTTATAAATTTCTGATTTAATTTTTACCATATTTTTATTTTCTTTAGCTTTATAATTAGATGGAATTATTTTAGTTTTTAAATTTGTAACTTTTCGTCCCTCTAATTTCCATTTTTTCATTCCTCCATTTAATACAGAAACTAACTTTGGATCATGCCCAAAATAGATAAATTGAAACCAAGCACGGCAGCTAGAAATTAAATCGCTGTAACAATAAATAATAATTTTATCAGTATTTAAAATTCCCATTTCTGAAATAGATTTTTCGTGACTGCTAATTGGCGGAAGAAAATGACCATGTGGTAAAATTTTTTTTTGATTGGAATTTTTATCTAAATCAAAAAAAATTGCATTTTCTATATGTTCTTCGTTATATTCTTCAATTGCATTTCGATTTTTAACTAAATGCCAGGATGCATCAATTATTTTAACCTTACTTAAATTTTTATTAAGCCAATCTGTTGAAACTAAAGTCATCTTTTACTGCGTTTTTCAAAATACTTTTGATGATATTCTTCTGCTTTACAATAATTTTTTTCTTTTCTAATAACTGTAACTACTTTACCATTTAGATTTTTATTAACCTCATCCAATACATTTTGGGCAGATATTCTTTCTTCCTCGGTAGTATAAAAAATTTCTGATCTATACTGATAGCCTACATTTGGACCTTGACGATTAAGAGTTGTTGGGTCATGGATTTTGAAGAACAATCTAGTAACGTCCTCATAAGAAATTACTTTTGGGTCAAATATAACTTTAACAACTTCTATATGCTCAGTATCTCCACCACAAACTTGCTCATAAGTTACATTTGGACTTTTTCCTCCACAATACCCGCATTCTGTAGAAATAATACCAGGGACACCTTGATATTCAGTTTCATCCCAAAAGCAACCAATACCTCCAATAAATTTTTGCATAATATTTTTTATTTTAATGATAAATATAAATTAAAATACACAAATGATCAAAAATCAAAATCATCTAGGCGGAATATGTATGATCTTAAGCGTTTTATTTTTTTCGCTTATGGATGTTTTGATAAAAATTACACATGAATATGATGTTGGCCAGGTAATGTTTTCTAGAGCTTTGTTTGGCCTTATTCCAATCTTTTTTTTAATACCTAAAGAACGTTTAAAAGATTTTTACAAGACAAAATATGTAGGTTTGCATTTCTATAGATCTTTTGTAGGAGCAATTGCCATGTATGCTATTTTTGTAGGACTTAGAAATTTGGAACTTGCAGAAGTTACTTCAATGGCCTTTTCGGGACCAATATGGGTAGTGATATTTTCAATTTTATTTTTAGGTGAAAAAATAAGAATGAAACGATGGATTGCAGTAGGTCTTGGTTTTGTAGGAGTTCTAATAATTTCTAAACCAGGATTTGATAATTTAAATTTATATTATATTTATCCAGTTATATTTACCTTAGGTTTCGCTGGCGTTTCTATATTTATTCGCAAACTAACTCTTGTAGGCGAACCCGTCTATCTCATTGCTTTTTATTTTTCTGTTTGCTCAGCAATTTTTGGACTTTTTACTTTACCATTTGGTGGGTGGATAACACCTACAGGATATGATTTTGGACTACTAATTTTAATAGGACTTTTTGGAAGTATTGCAAATTTATTACTTACAAAATCCTATCAACTAGCAGAAGTATCTTTAACAACCCCATTGAAGTATTTGTCACTTGTTTTTGCTATAATTTTTGGATTCTATCTTTTCAACGAGACGCCAACGATTTATACTTTATCTGGCGCGAGTTTAATTGTAATTTCATCGGCAATAATATTTGTTAGAGAACACCAGTTAAAAAAACCTATTACCCTACCTAGGCAACAATGAAGCGTCCACCAACTTATTGGCCAAAAGCAAAAAGAGCACTATCCAAAAAAGATTCTGTTTTAAGAAAAATAATGAAGAAATATAATAAAGGTTTTTTGACTACAAAAAATAATCCTTTTTTTTCTTTATG
>CACLHW010000013.1 GCA_902606835.1 uncultured Pelagibacteraceae bacterium | reverse complement strand
CTGGCATGTTTGATTTTAGCGATGATAACCAAGCATCAGGTTTAATTGGTCTTCAACACCAAAATGATGATTTATTTAGAGATAGTTTCCTAGGAAAAGTATCTCCAATCACCGGTGGTTTTTTGACTGAGAAAAGTGCATTTTATCTTTATACAGGAGCGCAAGCCGAATATAATTTTGGACTATTAAAAGTTACACCAAGTTTTGCTCCTGGTTATTATAATTCTGGAGATGGGAAAGATTTAGGATCTGCTCTTGAATTTAAAAGCGAGATTCAAATGTCATTAAATCTATCTGATAGTACAGAGTTCGGAATGTCTTATAATCATATATCTAATGCAAGCCTTGGAGACAAAAACCCTGGAGCAAATAGTTATATGATTAATTTTCTAAAACAATTTTAATTTAAAATTATTAAGTTCAAACAGAAGACTAATAAATGAATCTTAAAGACTGCTATAATGTTGAAGATTTTAGAAAATTAGCAAAAAGAAAATTACCTGCACCTATATTTCATTATATTGATGGAGGATCTGATGATGAATCAACACTAAAAAGAAATACCGATTCATTTAATAAATGTGATCTGGTCCCAAATGTGTTGACCGATGTAAGCAATGTTGATCTTTCAACAAATGTTTTTGGTCAAAAGATTGATTTTCCTTTATTTTTATCTCCATGTTCAATGCATCGCCTTTATCATCATGAAGGAGAGCTAGGGTCTGCTAAAGCTGCAGAAAAATTAGGTACAATTTTCAGCATGTCTACTATGGCAACTACGAGTATAGAAGAAGTTGGAAATTTAACAAATGGCCCAAAATTATTTCAATTATACATTCATAAAGATAAAGGGCTAACCGATAATTTAATTGAAAGATGTCAGAAAGCTAAATTTAATGCTCTATGTTTAACTGTCGACACAGTAGTAGCTGGTAATAGAGAAAGAGATCATAGAACAGGATTTTCAACTCCTCCTAAATTAACATTGGGGAGTTTGTTAAGTTTTGCCTTTCATCCAAAGTGGAGTTTAAATTATTTATTAAGAAAAAAATTTGAACTTTCTAATTTAATTCATATGACGCAAAAAGGAAGTAGCATTGAAAAGTCAGTTATGGGTTATATAAATGAGCAGTTTGATCCCTCGATGAATTGGAAAGATGCAGAGTATTGTGTAAAAAAATGGAAAGGTCCTTTTGCGCTTAAAGGCGTGATGTCCATTGAAGATGCAAAAAGAGCAATTGATATAGGAGCGAGCGCTATTATGATTTCAAATCATGGTGGACGACAACTTGATGGGAGCAGATCTCCTTTTGATCAACTGGCTGAAATTGTAGATGCTGTTGGAGGTAAAATAGAAATAATTCTTGATGGAGGAGTGAGAAGAGGTACTCATGTTTTAAAAGCTTTAGCCATAGGAGCAACAGCTTGTAGTTTTGGTAAAGGTTATCTATATGCTCTTGGAGCAGGTGGACAAAAAGGAATTGAAATTGTTTTAGAAAAAATGAAATCAGAAATAAAACGTGATATGATTTTAATGGGGTGTAAATCTGTTAAAGATCTTAACAAATCAAAAATTAAGTTTAGAAAAAACTTATAATGAAAATTGCTAAAAGCGTAAATAGACTTGGTACAGAAGCTGTTTATAATATATTTGCAAAAACAAAAAAATTAATTAAACAAGGAAAAGAAATTATTGATTTAAGTTTAGGACAATCTGACTTTAAATCTCCAAAACATGCTGTTGACGCTGCGGTCAAAGCTTTAAATGATGGCTATCATGGCTACACCTTGCCTAATGGAATTATTGAATGCAGGGAAGCAGTCAGTCGAAAAATAAAGAGTTTATACAACGCTAATATTGATCCAGAAAGAATAATTATTATGCCTGGTGGAAAACCAACGATGCATTATGCCATTTCTTTTTTTGGGGAACCAAACTCAGAAATTATTTATCCTGATCCAGGTTTTCCTATTTATCAATCAATGATTAATTTTACAGGAGCCAAGGCAATTCCATACAACATGACCGAAAATAAAGATTTTTCAATCGATCCTGATAAAATTTTGACATTAATTAATGAAAAAACCAGGTTATTAATTTTAAACAATCCTCACAATCCAACAGGTGGTTTTACTGAAAAAAAAGTAATTGATAAACTTGTAAATGGATTAAAAAAGTTTCCCGATCTAGCAATTTTAAGTGACGAAGTTTACGATAGATTAATTTTTGATAATAAAAAAATTCCAACTCTTTTAAATTATCCAGAACTTTATGACAGACTCATTATTTTAAATGGATGGAGTAAAACATACGCTATGACTGGATGGAGACTAGGTTGGAGTGTATGGCCTGAAAAATTAATTGAACATGTATTTAAATTTTGTGTAAACAATCATTCCTGTGTTAATACTCCTGCGCAGTATGGCGCAATCGCAGCTTTGGAAGGACCAGAGGATCATCTTGATGACATGATGAAAGAATTTGATGTGAGAAGGAAACTTATCGTAAGTGGTCTAAGAAAATTAAAAGGAATTGAATGTACAATTCCAGGAGGCTCTTTTTTTGTATTTCCTAACGTCAGCAACACTGGCATGAATGGAGAGGAGTTTACCAAAAAATGTTTAAATGAAGCGGGTGTAGCTATGATACCTGGAACTGCTTTTGGAAAATTTGCTGTAAATAATGTTAGATTAAATTTTGCCACATCAAGAGAAAATATAAGTAAAGCAATAGAAAAAATAGATAAAATACTCAAATAATTCTTTGTAAGTTTTTGACCATTAAGCTTTTTGGCTGTAATATATTTTTATGACTAAATTAGCCATGCCAAAAGTTGATCGCAAACTAATATCAAAAAAAGCGGAAATAGTAGCGAGTCTTAAAAAAATTTTAAAAGCTGAAAATATTTTGGATCACGAAGACCAAACTCGTCCTTTTGAAACTGATGCGTTATCAGCATATAAACAGAAACCATTGGTAGTTGTTTTTCCAGAGAATACTCAGGAAGTTAGTAAAATTTTATCATACTGCAATCAGTCGAGAATTAAAGTTGTTCCAAGAGGAGCGGGCACAGGTTTGTCAGGGGGTTCTTTACCTTTGGAAGATAGTATACTTTTGTGTCTAGGTAAATTTAATAAAATTATTAATATTGATTTTAAAAATAGATGCGTAGTGGCTCAACCAGGTGTAACAAATTTATCAATTACCAAAGCTGTTGAAGATCATGGTTTTTATTATGCTCCAGATCCATCAAGTCAAATTGCATGTTCAATTGGTGGAAATGTAGCCGAAAATTCTGGAGGAGTTCATTCTTTAAAATATGGAACAACCACAAATAATATTCTTGGTGTAGAAGTTGTTTTTATGGATGGTACTATTAGTAGGCTAGGCGGAAAAACTTTTGATTCAGAAGGATATGATTTGCTGGGATTAATTACTGGATCAGAAGGTCTCTTATGTGTAATTACGGAAGTTACAGTTAAGATTTTAAAAAAACCTCAAACTGTTAAAGCGGCATTAATTGGATTTTCTTCGATCGAAGATGGCGGTAATTGTGTATCCGAAATAATTGCGAGTGGAATTATTCCAGCTGGTATGGAAATGATGGATAAGGCTTTAATTCATGCCACAGATGATTTTGTAAAAGCTGGTTACCCAAGAGATGCAGAGTCAATGTTAATAGTAGAATTAGATGGATCAGAAAGCGAAGTAGATGAACTGATTGAAAAAGTTAATTCCATAGCTAAAAAAAATAAGTCTACAAGTATTAAAATTAGTAAAAATGATAAGCAGAGATTAAAATTTTGGGCTGGACGTAAAGCAGCTTTTCCTGCTTGTGGTGACATGGCACCAGACTATTATTGTATGGATGGAACAATACCAAGAGGAAAATTAGCTTTAGTGCTAAAAGAAATTGCAAGACTATCAAAGAAATATAATTTACCTGTTGCAAACGCTTTTCACGCAGGAGATGGAAATCTCCACCCACTTATTATGTATGATGCAAATGAAAAAAATTCTCTTGAAAGAACTGAAAAATTTGGCGCAGATATATTAAAATATTGTGTAAAAGTAGGAGGAGTTTTAACAGGAGAGCATGGAGTAGGTGTCGAAAAAAGAGAGTTAATGTGCGAAATGTTTAATAATAATGATATACAACAACAAATTAAAATTAAAAAAGCTTTAGATGCAAGTTCCTTATTAAATCCAGGAAAAGTATATCCAATATTAAGAAAGTGCGCTGAGGAAGGGAGAATTCATGTCCATAGAGGAAAAACAAAATTCCCTGACATCCCAAGATTCTGATTCTATCGAGTATCCTTTAAATGAGAAAGAAGTATCAAGTTTTATAAAAAAATTTTATAAATCAAATTTTCCTGTTGAATTAATAGGCACGGGATCAAAAAAAAAAATAGGTAAACCACTTCAGTGTGCAAAAACTTTGAGTTTGTCTAAATTAAATGGAATCGTAGAATACTTGCCAGAAGAACTTTATATTAAGGTTAAAGCTGCTACACCAATACAGAAAATAGAAGAGGAGTTGAAAAAAAACAAACAGCAATTAGCTTTTGAACCTATAGATTTTGGAAATTTATTAAATGGAAAAAGTGACTATGGAACTGCTGCTGGACAAGTTGCGTGTAATATTTCTGGCCCACGTAGATTTAAAGTTGGCAGTGTAAGAGATCATTTATTGGGGTTTAGAGGAGTGAATGGTAGAGGAGAAATTATAAAATCAGGTGGAGTAGTAGTAAAAAATGTTACAGGTTATGATCTAAGTAAATTAATGTGTGGTTCTTATGGAACACTAGCTGCTTTAACTGAAGTTACATTTAAAGTTTTGCCAGCACCCGATGCAGGCAATACATTAATTATTCATAATCAAAAAATAGAGACAGCTTTATATTTTTTGGACAAAGCTATAAGTTCTTCCAATGATGTATCTGGAGCTATTTTTTTACCTAAAGAGCAAGATGTCACTGGTTTTAAAATGAACATTGAAAATACCTTTAAATTAAATGATCTTAAACAAGATGGTTCAATTACTGCAATTAGAGTTGAAGGGTCTAAAAAATCGATTGAACAAAGAATGAAAAATTTGGTAAATGAACTTAAAATATCAAATCATAATATTTCTATTCTTGAATCTCTGCAGTCAGAAATTTTTTGGACTAAAGTAAAAAATTTGGATTTTTTTCTATCCACAAATAACAGTATTATTAGAATAGTTATTCCCCCATCAGAATGTGTTAATTTAGTTTATCAAATGTCAAATAAGTTTAGGTATTATTTAGATTGGGGTGGTGCATTAATGTGGATGGAAGCTTTTGAATTATCTGAGGAAATGTTTGAATCAATAAGAAAAAAAGTTGTTAGACTTGGTGGCTATGTAACAATGATAAAAAACTCTGATTATCTACCTTTTGTCGAAGACGTATTTACCATTAATAGTGACCGTTTTAATATATCTCAAAATATTAAAAAAAGTTTTGATCCTAAAAGAATTTTAAATCCAGGAAAAATGTATACAGGTATTTAATGGAAACTCATTTTTCAAAAGAACAACTGAAAGATAAAGACAATAAATCAAGCGAGAAAATTTTAAGAAAATGTGTCCATTGTGGATTTTGTAACGCCACATGTCCGACCTATCAATTATTGGGTGATGAGTTAGATGGGCCTCGAGGAAGAATATATTTAATAAAAGATATGTTAGAAAATAAAAAGCCAGCCAATGAAAAAATTGTAAAACATATAGACAGATGTTTATCTTGTTATAGTTGTATGACCACTTGTCCCTCGGGAGTAAATTACATGCATCTTGTTGACCACGGCAGAAGTCATATAGAAAAAACATATAAAAGGCCCTTTAATGATAGAGTTATTAGAAATTTTCTATCTAAAGTTTTACCAAACCCTGTTCTTTTTAGAATTATTGGAACACTGACAATATTAATTAAACCTTTTCAATATTTATTTCCTAAGCAATTAAGAGAAATGATTAGTATTATGCCAATTAAATTTCCTAAAAAAAAATTACCAAAAATGCAAATATATCCAGCACAAAAAAGGAAAAAACCTGTAGCACGGGTTGCTTTATTAACTGGATGCGTTCAAAGAGTAATATCTCCTCAGATTAACGAAGCAACTATTAGATTGCTAAATAGACACGGTGTAGAAGTAGTTGTTCCAAAAAATATAAACTGCTGTGGTTCTTTAAATCATCATTTGGGAAAAAGTAAATTAGCAGAAGAAACTTTTAAAAAAAATATTTCTATTTGGTACGAAGAATATATAAAAAATGGGCTGGACGCTATAATTTCCAATACATCTGGATGTGGAACAACTCTAAAAGATTATGGCTTTATTTTTAGATCAGATAATGAATTAAAAAAGAAGGCTAAAAAAATATCTGAACTTACAAAAGATATATCAGAATATTTAGATGAAAATGTTAAACTTAACTTTATTAATAATAAAGAAAATAAAAAAATTTATAAAATTGCTTACCATTCAGCTTGTTCAATGCAGCATGGCCAGAAAGTACACGACATTCCTATAAATTTAATTAAAAAAACCGGAAATGATGTAGTTGATATTCCTGAAGGGCATCTGTGCTGTGGTTCTGCTGGTACTTATAATTTGCTACAAAATGATATTGCAAAAAAGTTGTTAAAAAATAAGGTAATCAATATCAAAAAAGTAGACCCTCAATTTATTACTACAGGAAATATTGGATGTATTACTCAAATTGCAAATGGTACAAAGATTCCAATTTTACATACAGTCGAAGTTATTGATTGGTACACTGGAGGTCCCAAACCTGAAATTTTAAGAAGATTATGAAAAAAGTTTTAATTACTAGAAAACTTATAAAATCTAGCGAAGAATTTGCTTCTAAAATTTTTGATGTAAAATTAAATCACAGTGATGAAATACTTACAAATGACGAACTAATATTAAAAAGTAAAGATTGTGATGGAATACTTACTTCTATTACGGATAAGTTAGATTCAAATATTATTTTTAAACTTTCAGATAAAATCAAAATCATTTCAAATTTTGCAGTTGGTTTTGGTAATATTGACATTCAAGCTGCTACAAAAAAAAATATTGTTGTTACTAATACCCCTGACGTTTTAACAGATGCTACAGCAGAGATTACGATACTTATTTTACTAGCAGCCACAAGAAGAGCCAAAGAAGGAATAGATTGGGTAGAAAAAAAAAATTGGAAATGGGCAGCTAATTTTTTAATGGGAAAGCAATTGACAGGTTCAAGATTGGGAATTTTAGGAATGGGAAGAATTGGTAGAGCTGTTGCTGATAGAGCTCGGGCGTTTAAAATGAAAATTCACTATCACAATAGATCAAGGCTAAATAAAAATTTGGAGAAAGATGCTGTTTATCATAGTTCTTTACAGAGTTTGTTGTCTGTTTCAGATTTTTTTTCGATTAATTGTCCTGCAACGCCAAACACCAAAAATATTATTAACAGCAAAACTATTAAATATTTACCTAATGGAGCAGTAATTGTTAACAGTGCTAGAGGCGATATGATCGATGATGATTCAATGGTAGATGCATTAAAAAGTGGAAAAATTTTTGCTTTAGGTTTAGACGTTTATAATGGCGAACCTGATATTCATTCAGATTATTTAACTTTACCTAATGTTTTTGTTTTACCACATTTAGGTAGTTCAACTATTAAAACTAGAACCGCGATGGCAAATCTTGCAATTCAAAATATGTTAGATTTTTTCAAAACTGGAGAAACAAAGAATAAAGTAAATTAGATTCAATTATAAATTGTATTTTTTTTTAAAATTTAGAAAGACTCTAAATTCTTAATATGGTTAAATTCTATTTAAGTTAATTAACTAATGACAATTAAGGGGGAACTTATGTCAAAAAAAGATAAAACGTTGAAAGGAATTAAAACTCCTTCAAGACGTAAATTCTTTAAGGCTGCTGCTGCAACAGGTGCTGTTGCTGCTGCAACGTTGGCTATGCCTTCTATCGCTAAAGCTGCGACTACTTTAAAAGTACAAGCTGCTTGGGGTGGAGGAATTTTCCTAGAGAATGCTCAGGCATACGTTAAAAGAGTTAACGATATGGCGGGCGGTAGTTTGAAAATCGATTTACTACCTGTAAATTCTGTAGTGAAAACGAGTCAAATGCAAGATGCTGTTCACAGAGGAGTTCTAGATGGAGCTCACTATGTACCAGCATATTGGTACAGTAAATCACCTGCTGCTTCTCTTTTCGGCACGGGCCCATGTTGGGGTTGGAGTGCACAAGAGTTGCTAGGTTGGATACAGTACGGGGGCGGTATGCAACTATTCAATAAACTGATGGGAAGTTTAGGATTAAACCTTGTTAGTTTCTTTAATAGTCCGATGCCAGCTCAACCACTTGGATGGTTTAAAGAGCAAATTAAAAAATCTTCTCAAATGAAAGGTTTGAAATATCGAACTGTGGGATTAGCTGCAGACGTTCTAGGAGAAATGGGAATGTCAGTTGTTCAATTACCAGGTGGAGAAATTCAACCAGCAATGAAGAGCGGATTAATTGATGCTGCTGAGTTTAACAATCCAACTTCTGATAGTGACTTTGGTATGCAAGATGTATCAAAACATTATCACTTAGCAAGCTTCCACCAATCACAAGAGGCTTTTGAGATCACATTTAACAAGAAAAAATTTGATGGTCTTGCTCCAGAATTAAGAAAAATTCTTGAGTATGCTTCTGAAGCTGAAAACTCTAACTTCTTCTGGCACAACACGTTAAGATATGCCGATGACCTTGTTAAATTAAAAAACAAGCTCGGTGTTAACGTTTACAGAACGCCAGACGGTGTTATGCAAGATCAGTTAAAGGCGTGGGATGTTATTACAAAGAAATTTTCTAAGAAAGATCCTTTCTTTGCAGAAGTTGTAAAATCTCAGAAAGTATATGCTAAAAAAGTTATGGCATATTTATTGCTTAACCAGCCTGATTATGGAATGGCTTACAAACATCACTTCGGTGAACCAACGAAAGCAATTTAAATATTTAAGCTGATATATTATTAAGGGCGGTCCAAAAGGCCGCCCTTTCTTATTGAGTTTTATGTAGTTTTATATAAACTATTTTTTAGTTAGAGGGGCTCATGGAAAAATTTATTTATTTCTTTGAAAGTTTAAGTATATGGATTGGCCGAGCTTTCGGTTGGTGTATACTTGTTTTGACACTTTCCGTTACCTATGAAGTTTTTGTTAGATATGTTTTAAATGCTCCAACAGTTTGGGCGTTTGATATGATGGTCCAAATGTATGGCGGCTTATTTTTAATGGCTGGAGCATATGCATTAGCACAAGATGCTCATGTAAGAGGTGATGTTTTATATAGATTATTTCCTGTCAAAGCACAGGCTTGGGTAGATTTAATACTTTATATATTTTTCTTTTTTCCTGGGATGTTGGCTTTAGTTTGGTTTGGTTATGAAATAGCTAGTGACTCTTGGAGATATAAAGAAGTTAGCTGGAATAGCCCTGCTAGAATTCAAATTTATTTTTTTAAATCTCTAATACCTCTTGCTGGAGGATTACTAATATTACAAGGAATTTCAGAATCTATGAGATGTATTCTTTGTATTAGAAATGGCACATGGATGAAAAGACATGAAGATGTCAGAGAAACTGAAGAAGATTTAATTAAACAACAGCAAGAAGAGCTAAGAAGAAAAAAAGCATTGGGGAAGGACAATTAAATGACTGATCCACAAGTAGCTATGTTAATGCTTTCGCTTTTCATCTTTCTAGTTTTATTAGGCTTTCCTATAGCTTTTACACTTATTGCTATGGGCGTGGGTTTTGGTTATTACGCTTACTTCCAAGCAGACAATTTATTTAATAATCAAATTTTTTATTTACTTAATCAAAATACCTATTCTGTAATGGAAAATGATGTTTTGGTTGCCATACCTCTATTTTTATTTATGGGTTATGTTGTTGAGCGTGCAAATATTGTTAATCGATTATTTTTTAGTTTACAATTGGCTACGCGACATCTTCCAGGATCAATGGCTGTAGCAGCGCTTGCTACCTGTGCAATATTTGCTACCGCTAGCGGAATCATTGGAGCAGTTGTTACATTAATGGGATTACTAGCTTTCCCAGCCATGGTTAAAGCTGGTTATCACAGAGGCTTTGCCTCTGGAGTTATCTGTGCAGGAGGAACTTTAGGAATATTAATTCCTCCAAGTATTATGCTTATTGTTTATGCGGCTATAGCTGAATTATCTCCGTTGAGACTTTACGCAGCAGCAATTTTTCCTGGTTTTTTATTAGCTGGTTTTTATATGATTTATGTTATTACCCGTGCATATTTTAATCCAAGTCTTGCACCAAAACCTATAGAAGAAGAAGTTCCGCCATCGAGAGTTATTTTACTTCAACTATTAACTTCTTTTGTTCCTTTAGCATTATTAATTTTAACAGTACTTGGCTCAATTTTACTCGGATTAGCAACTCCAGCAGAAGCTGCTGCAATTGGTGCGTTTGGTGGATTATTTTTAGCTTTTTGTTACAGAGCACTTAATTGGAAAACATTGAAACAATCGATTTTCTTAACAGCCAAAACAACTGCCATGGTTTGTTGGTTATTTGTTGGTTCTTGGACTTTTGCCTCGGTTTTTTCATATCTAGGTGGTCATGCCATAATTGAACATTGGATTCTTGCTATGAACTTGGAGCCTTGGCAATTTCTTGTTCTAGTTCAGTTAATAATTTTTTTACTTGGTTGGCCTTTAGAATGGACTGAAATATTAATTATTTTTGTTCCAATTTTTTTACCTATGCTTGATGCATTTGGTGTGAACCCATACTTTTTTGCTATGTTGGTTGCTTTAAACCTTCAAACTTCCTTTCTGACTCCACCTATGGCGATGGCAGCCTATTATTTAAAGGGTGTGGTTGGAGATGAGATTGAATTAATAGAAATATTTAAAAGCATCATGCCTTATTTAGCCATAGTAATATTCACAATGGTTCTTATGTATAATTTTCCGGGGATAGCATTATATTTACCAGATTACTTTTTTGGTATTGCTAAATAGAATTAATGTCTGCACTTAATACTTCCGTAGTAGAAATGGTTAAATCTATTAAAAAGGGCGAAATTACATCAGAAGAACTTGTAAAAAATTACATAAAAGAAATAAAAAAAAAAGAAAAAGATATTCAAGCTTGGGAGTTTTTTGATGAAGAACTTGCTATTGCTCAAGCAAAAAAATCAGATTTGCTCCATCAATCAGGAAAACACGGCGACCTTCATGGTATTCCAATCGGCATTAAAGATATTTTTGATACAGAAGATATGCCAACTGGACATGGAACAGAAATTCATAAGAAAAATCCAAGTTTAAACGATTGTACAGTTGTGTCGAAATTAAAACAGGCAGGGGCAGTTATTATGGGCAAGACTGTAACATGTGAACTTGCATACTATTCACCTGGTAAAACTAAAAACCCACATGATCTTAGTAGAACTCCTGGTGGTTCATCAAGTGGTTCAGCAGCAGCTGTAGCATCACATATGGTTCCCCTTGCTGTTGGCAGTCAAACTAATGGATCAGTAATTAGACCTGCATCCTACTGTGGTGTTGTAGGATATAAACCTACAAGAGGATTAATTTCACGGCATTTGGTGTTGCGGGTATCTAGAAAATTAGATCAGATAGGAGTTTTTTCCAACTCTGTAGAAGATGCAGCATTAATTAGCGAACAGCTTATTGGCTACGATAAACAGGATCCTGATACATCCTTGAATCCTAAACCAAAATTATTTGCTGCTAGTCAACAAAAACCTCCAATGGAACCAGTATTGGCCTATATCAAATTACCTTTTATGGATAAATTAGAAGAGGACACAAAAGGAGGTTTTGAAGAAATAAAAGATGAAATAAAAAATAAATTAAAAGGCAAAATAGATGAAGTTGAACTTCCCGAAGGTTTTAAAGACATTTCAGAGTGGCATAAAACAATTATGGAGTCGGACATGGCTACTTCTTTTTCTGAAGAATATAAGTCTTCTAAAAATAAATTAAGTGATAAAATTGTAGAGGCCATTGAAAGAGGTATGAAATATACTTCAGTTGAATATAATGAAGCCTTATCAAAAATAGATACAGCAAATACTTACTTTAAACAATTTTTTCATGATTATGATGCAATCTTAACTCCTTCAGCAACAGGCGAAGCACCTAATGGTTTAGAATTTACAGGCAATCCTATTTTTTGTACATTATGGACGTATTGTGGAATGCCTTCTATTAGCTTACCATTACTTCAGGGAAAAAATGGTCTTCCAATAGGAGTGCAATTAGTCTCATCTCTGTTTGATGATGAAAGATTATTTAGGAATGCAAATTGGTTAACAAGTAAAATTAAAAAATGAAATTAAGTGAAAAAATAACAATCATAATAGGCATATCTCTTGTTGCAACATTTGTAATAGGTTTAGCTTGGAGTATAAGCACTGGTTTGGCCGGATTTTGGAGAGGACTTCCTTTTTGGGTAATTGTTATATTCTGTCTTTATTTGCTTGTTGTAGATTCATTAAAATCAATTAAAAAATAAATTAGTAAGAATTTGTTAAATCTTTAATTATTACAATAATATTTTTTACTGTTTCAGATAGGTAAACTAGTTGCTGATCAAGTAATTTGTAAAAATATTCTATATCTGGAAAAATATTTATTAGGTCATTTTCAAAAGTTTTTAAAACTCCAACAATAGAAAATCCTACAATTATAAGTAATAAAATATAGCTAAAAAAACCTAACCCTTGTTTTGATTTATTAATATCCATCTGTCTTTTTTCATTTTGAAAACTTTCTGAGGACGGATCAACATCTTCAATTCTTTTCTTGCTTTTTTTAATAGTTCTTTTCTCTTTTCTTCCAGTAATTTCATCTAATTCTTGAGAAATTTTTTTTCTCGCAAACAATCCTGTTTTTCCTGAAGGAAGTAATTCGGCCCACTGACTTCCTAAAAATTTATAAGTTTTACCATCTGATGCTTTAATACTATCAATCGAAGGACTTTCATCTGGAGATGTGGTTGATATTGTTTTTTTTATTTTTTTTTCGCTTTTTTTAATTGGAGAAGTAGCAGGCATTTGTTGCCATGTTACTGAGCAGTATCCACACTGCACCATTCTTCCTTCTGTTGGTATGTCCGCATCTTTAACAACAAATTTTCTAGAACAACTTTTGCACTGAATAATCATCTAATTTTTCCATTAAAAATATTGATATTCTATTCAATCATTTGATCAAGGACAAGGATGTCACTTTTATTAGATTTTGCTTGATTGTTAAGAGTTAAAATCTCACTTTTTTCATCAGGGTCTTTTTTTTTTACATTTTTACTCTTTTTTTTCTCTATTTTAGAAATGCTATTTACAGCATTTAATATATCATTAATTTTAAATTCTTTTCGCATTATTTTTTAAAAGCTTATGATAAGTTAAATAAGCAAAATATAAAATGAATTTTTTGTTTAAAAAAAACTCTAAAAAAATGAACTTTATTGCGTCTATATTGCTAATTTTTATACTTATTTATTTTTTTATTCTAATTTCTACATATATTTTCCAGAGAAACTTATTATATCATCCAGGAGAAAATAATTATTTTGGAGATGATATAGCCGTTTCTGTAGAAAAAGTAAAAATTAAGACCCAGGACGATATTGAGCTTTTAGCCTGGTATCACAACAAAAATATAAATAAGTATAAGACTATTCTTTTTTTGCATGGTAACGCTGGCTCTCTAGAAAATAGAATTCATAAAATTAATCACTTTAAAGAAATGAATATTAATTTTCTTCTTATTGCTTGGAGAGGTTTTAGTGGAAACAAAGGCAAACCAACAGAAAAGGGTCTTTACGAAGATGCTGAAAGCGCAGTACGTTGGTTAAAATCTAAAGGTATAGGACAAAACAATATAATAGTTTATGGCGAATCGCTTGGAACTGGGGTTGCAACGGAGATAGCACAAAATAAAAATTTTGCAGGAATAATTTTAGAATCTCCCTTTACTTCAATGATAGATGCGGGAAAAGATAAATATCCATATTTACCTGTAAGATTTTTATTAAAAGATAAATACGAAAGTAATAAGAAAATAAAAAATATAAATATTCCAATATTAATTATGCACGGAAAAGTTGATAATCTTGTCCCATTTCATATGGGAAAAAAAATGTATGAACTTGCTAATGATCCTAAATATTCATACTTTTCTGATTATGACGATCATATGATGGAATATAATGAAAACCTTTTAAAAGCATTAAAAGATTTTATTAATAGCTTAAATTAAGTCACAATTTAAACAATCTAACTCCATACTTAAAAAATATATTTAAAGCATGAATAAATTTTTTTTGTATATTTTATTTTTTTTTCTATCTTTTAATTTTTATGCTAATTCTGATGAAATTAAGCCTATAAAAAAAGATTTTTACGAAGTTTTTAATATTGGAAAAATGCTTTCTCACGATGATAAATTTACTTTATATTTTAAAACTAGAGAAAAAGCTGTATTAGCTCGAGGAAAAGAATTTAATTATATTACTGACTACCCCCAAGATTTATATATTTTGTATAATGAAACTGGAAGATCAAGTCCAGTAATTACATATGATTGGTTTCCAAGAAAAGTTAAAGAATTAGGCACAAAATATAATTTACCAGTTTTCCCAGAGGATTACGCCTATTATCTACTTAGTGATAATGAAACTTTAATTATGATTAGTGGAATAAAGTCAATTAATTCTAATTTTAAATTTAATCTTAAAAATAACAAACTTGAAAAATTACCGTTGGATAATGATTACAAACTATATATATCTTCATTGTTAAAAGACTGTGGATATAGAGATATAGAATCAACTTACAAATGTTCTTTTTATAAACCGCTAATATCAGAAAATTTAATAAATTAAATTAATCAATCATTAATGCATTTGAATAATGCGCTGCATTAAAGATATGAAGATCATCTTCTTTTTCCCCCATACCCAAAGCCACAATTGGTATTTTAAATTTTTTTCCAATGGCTAATAAAATTCCGCCCTTCGCTGTACCATCTAGTTTTGTCATTATAATTCCTGTTATTGGTGTGATTTTTCTAAATTCTTCTACTTGGTTAATAGCACTTTGGCCAGTAGTAGCATCTAGTATTAAGAAAGTTTCATTGGGCGCATTTAAATCAATTTTCTTTACAACTTTAGTTATTTTTTTAAATTCATCCATTAAATTTTTTTTATTTTGAAGTCTTCCAGCCGTATCAATAAGCAAATAATCAAAATTATTATTCTTGGCATAATCAAGAGCCTTGTACGCAACAGAGGCGGGATCAGCTCCTTCTTCTGACTTAATTATATCAGCTCCAATTTTTTTTGACCAAACTTCTAGCTGATCTACAGCTGCAGCTCTGAAAGTATCTGCTGCTCCCAAAACTACCTTTTTATTATTTTGAACAAAAATTTTGGCCAATTTCCCAATAGTAGTAGTTTTTCCTACACCATTAACTCCAGCTATTAAAATTACATTTGGTTTATTATTATTCATATTTGCCAAATTTTTTTCTAGGGGCTTTAATATTTCAGATACATAGTTAGAAAAAATTTTAAAGATTTTATTTTTTTCAGTGTTTTTAGGGTCAATTTTTGTATTACCAAACTTTTCTCTTAATTCTTTTGCAGACTCAACTCCCACATCAGATTGTATTAAAAAGTCTTCTAATTCATCCAGCATTTTTTGATCTATCTTTTTTTTAAAAATTAAGTCATTAAAACCAGAAGATAAGTTTTTAGAGCTTTTACTTAAACCTAATTTAAACTTTTCAAAAATACCCATAATTAGATATCAACTGTTATTTTTTTTATTTCAGAAACTTTTCCAGTCATATAAATATTATTATCTTCTTTCCAATCAATATTTAATATCCCTTCAGCAAATTCTATATCCACACATCTTTTACTAAGTTTTTGAACAGCACCTGATACTGCTGTAGCGCATGCAGCAGTTCCACATGCTTTAGTTATACCTGCGCCACGTTCCCAAACTTTTACTATTATATGTTTACTATTTTTAACGTTAGCCAATGTCACGTTACATCTTTCTGGAAAATATTTATGATTTTCTATTAATGGTCCTATTTTTTTCAAATCAAATTTTTCTAAACTATCTACAAAAAAGATTACGTGAGGATTTCCAACACTTAAAGAAAAACCACCAATAATTTCTTCGTTATTCAT
>CACLHW010000012.1 GCA_902606835.1 uncultured Pelagibacteraceae bacterium | reverse complement strand
ATGCTTTACTTATAAATAAATTTTTAAACAAATTAAAAACAGAAATCTCTGATGCTGGTAAATAAATTTTATTTATCAAATTGCTAACTTTAATAAAAATATAAATGCTTAAATTAACCAAAAAAATTAAATTTTCAAAGAAAGAAAATAAAATGAAAAATTTTGGAAATATTGATGAAGCGATAAAAAATTTTGAAAAGGGAAAAAACAAAAACCTACAATATGTTCTTAAACAAAGATTCGAATGGATGAATAAATATATAAGGGAAAATGATGTCGGTTTGGAAGTTGGGGCAGGAGCTGGATTTTCTAAAAAGTTTATTAAAAATCAAAACTTGAAAATTAGTGATTTTTCAGATCATAAACATCTTGATTATAAAAATGTTGATGCTCACAACACTAATTTTAATAATAATACTTTTGATTATATTATAGCTGCACATGTATTACATCATGTTCCTTATCCAATTAAGTTTTTTAAAGAGATGTATAGAATATTAAAAAAAGATGGAAAGCTTTTAATTCATGAAGAATACCTATCTATTTTTCTACAATTAATTTTAATAATTATGAAACACGAAGGGTTTGATTGGACAAAAAATATTTGGAGTGAATCAACTCCTGCTACAGATGATGAAGATTTGTGGTCAGGTAATAACGCTATACCTCATCTTGTTTTTGATGATAGAAATATTTTTAATAAGTATTTAGGTACGTACTTTAAAATAGATTACGAAAAAATTATACATCAAATATCATATTTAAATTCGGGTGGGGTTACTGCTAAAACTTTTTATATACCTTTAAACTATTTTTTTTTAAATTTATTTGATAAAATTTATTCTATATTTTCAAAACCTTTTCCAAAAATTTTTGGTTTGAATAGATGTATAGTTTTAACAAAAAAGTAATTTTATAAATTTTTATCTATTTTTTTTGCAATTTGATATAAGTCTTGTACTGCTTTTACAGATAAATTTAATTGATTTTTTTCCTGAATCGATAATTTAATTTCGACAATTTTTTCAACACCATTTTTGCCAATAATTACAGGCACACCGGCATACAAATTTTTTACACCAAATTCTCCGTTTAGAAATGCTGCGCAGGGCAATGTTTTTTTTAAATCCTTTAAATAAGATTCGGCCATTTCAACACCTGCTGCGGCAGGTGCGTAGAAAGCTGTACCTGTTTTAAGTAACTTAGATATTTCTCCACCACCTTTGCGTGTTCTTTCAATTATTAAATCTAATTTTTCTTTAGAAATTAGTTTCTCAATTGGTTTTCCATTTATTTTGGTATAATTAGGCATTGGAACCATGGTATCTCCATGTCCACCTAATACTAAACTTTCAATATTTTTTACTGGAACTTTAAGTTCTTGTGAAAGAAAGTATTTAAATCTTGAAGAATCTAAAATGCCTGCCATACCAACAACTTTATTTGTTGTTAAACCTGAATATTTTTGAAGAGCCATTACAATAACATCTAGGGGATTTGTTATACAAATTACAAAAGCATTG
The DNA here is from genome assembly GCA_902606835.1 of uncultured Pelagibacteraceae bacterium. Classification (GTDB taxonomy): domain Bacteria; phylum Pseudomonadota; class Alphaproteobacteria; order Pelagibacterales; family Pelagibacteraceae; genus AG-414-E02. Next base: position 17,243 of record CACLHW010000012.1, on the reverse strand, counting down.
GGAGAGGTCTTTTGTATATTTTCCCCAACTTGTTTTATTATTTTTAGATTTGTTCCTAATAAATCGTCTCTTGACATGCCTGGTTTTCTTGGAATTCCCGCCGTAATAATAATTACATCTGAGTTTTTTGTGTCCTCATAATTATCTGTGCCTATGAGATTAATATCACTACCGCTTACGGATGTTGATTGAGCTATATCTAAAGCCTTTCCTTTTGCTATACCAGCATCTATGTCGAACAAAACTACGTCGGCAAGCTCTTTATTTGCTATTATATAAGCTAAAGTGCCTCCAATTTGTCCAGCTCCAATTAATGAAATTTTTTTTCTCATACAGATTAATTTAGTGTTGGCATTACAAAATCAGGGTCCGATGTTAAACCTGTAGGCCATTTTGATGTTATAGTTTTTAACTTTGTATAAAATCTAATTCCTTCAAGTCCGTGCATATGTTGGTCGCCAAATAATGATCTTTTCCATCCTCCAAATGAGTGGTAAGCAACTGGCACAGGTATTGGAATATTAATACCTACCATCCCGATTTTAATTCTACTAGCAAAAGTTCTCCCTACATCTCCATCGCGTGTATATATACTGGTTCCATTTCCAAATTCATGATCATTGATAAGTTTTACAGCTGATTCAAAATCTTTTACTCTTACAACAGATAGAACTGGGCCGAAAATCTCTTCTTTATAAATTTTCATTTTTTTTTCAACATGATCAAAAAGACATCCGCCGATAAAAAATCCTTTTTCATATCCTTGAAGTTTTATATTTCTTCCATCTACAACAAGCTTGGCACCTTCTTTAACACCATGATCAACGTAACCTATAACTTTTTCCAGATGTTGTTTTGTGACAAGTGGACCCATTTCTGAATTTTTATCCATCCCTGGTCCGACTTTTAAAGATTCTACTTTTTTAGCTAGTTTGTTTACAAGTTTATCTCCAACTTTACCTACTGCAACTGCAACAGATTGGGCCATGCATCTTTCTCCGGCTGATCCATATGCTGCTCCCATCAAACCATTAACCGCTTGGTCCAAATCACAGTCTGGCATAACTACACAATGATTTTTAGCTCCTCCTAAAGCCTGAACACGTTTTTCATTTTTTGCTGCATTTTCATATATATATTTTGCTATTGGAGTAGATCCTACAAAACTTATAGCACTAACATCTTTATTAGTTAATAAAGCATCAACAGCTTCTTTATCTCCATTAACAACATTAAAAACTCCTTGTGGCAAACCTGCTTCTAAAAAAAGTTGCGCAAGTTTTATAGAGCAAGAAGGATCTTTTTCTGAAGGTTTTAATATAAATGTATTTCCACAAGCAATTGCAATTGGAAACATCCACATTGGAACCATTGCTGGAAAATTAAAGGGTGTAATACCAGCACAAACTCCTAAAGGTTGTCTAACAGACCAACTATCAACATCGGTACCAACATTTTCTGTAAATTCTCCTTTAAGCAAATGAGGTATACCGCAAGCAAATTCTACTACTTCCAATCCTCTTGTTAATGAGCCTTTAGCATCTTCATAAACTTTTCCGTGTTCAGAAACTATTATTTTTATTAGTTCGTCTGAATTTTTTTCTATTAATTCTTTAAACTTAAATATTACTTTGGCCCTTTGCGCGGGTGGCTTCCTAGACCAATCATTAAAAGCTTGTTTTGCTTTTTGTACAGCCAGATCTACATCTGATTTAGATGCTAAAATAACTTCTGCAGATTGCTCACCTGTAGCAGGATTAAAAACCTTCGATTTTTTCTTTGAAGATCCTTTAACTGTTTTTCCGTCTATAAAATGTTCAATTAAATTCATTGTACCTAAAATGATTTAATTAAGCTTCTAGCTTGTTGCAAGCATTTTTTTAATTGAACCAATAGCCTTTGCTGGATTTAGGCCTTTTGGGCAAGAACTTGTGCAATTCATTATAGTATGACATCTGTAAAGTTTAAGTTTATCTGCAACCATTTTTAATCTTTCCTTTTTGTCTTCATCTCTACTATCAGAAATCCAGCGATAGGCCTGCAGTAAAACAGCAGGGCCTAGATAACTTTCTCCATTCCACCAATAGCTCGGGCAAGAAGTCGAACAACATGCACACATAATACACTCATACAAACCATCAAGTTTTTCTCTACTTTCTTTGGATTGGTTTATTTCATTCTTTTGAAATTTAGATTTTGATGTTTTTAACCAAGGCTCTATTGATTCATACTGTTTGTATAAAATACTTAAATCTACAACTAAATCTTTTATAACTTTTAGATGTGGTAAAGGAAAAATTCGTAATTCTCCTTTAATATCTTTATGAGACTTCATACAAGATAAAGTGTTAACACCATCAACATTCATAGCGCATGATCCACATACACCGTGTGCACATGATTTTCTAAATGTTAAAGATGAGTCTAAATCATTTTTTATTTTATTTAGAATATCCAAAACCTTATTTCCACATTTATTTAAATCGACCTCAAAAGTGTCTTCCCTGGGATTTTCATTTTTTTCAGGATTCCACCTGTAAATATGAACTATTTTAATATTTGATGATTCTGTTTTATTTTTAAAATAGTTTCCTTTTAAAATTTTAGAATTTTTAGGAAGATTAAATTGTACCATTAATAAACTCTCTCTTTTGGTGGAAATGTTTGAACATCATTTGATAGTGTTGACAAATTAACTTTTCTATAATTAATTTTAACTTTATCTCCGTTGTGCCAACTTAAAGTATGTTTCATAAAATTTTCATCATCTCTTTTTGGGAAATCCTCTCTTGCATGAGCTCCTCGACTTTCTTTTCTATGAAATGCTGACTCCATAGTGGTGATTGCTTGACGAATAAGATTGTCAAACTCTAAGGTCTCCATTAAATCAGTATTAAAAATTAAAGATCTATCTTTAACCAATATGGATTTCATTCCCTCAAAAGGTTTTTTAATCTCATCAACACCTTCTTTTAAAGTTTTTTCAGTTCTGAAAACGGCACATTTTTCTTGCATAGTTTTTTGCATAGATAATCTAAGTTCTGAAGTTTTATTTGATCCATTTCCATTTCTTAACTTATCAAATCTATCAAGAGATTTTTCCGTTTCACTTTTTGAAATTTCTTCATGTGGAGAATTTGGTTTTACTAATTCAGTAGCTCTTTTGGCTGCCGCTTTGCCAAAAACAACAAGATCTATTAAAGAGTTTGAACCTAATCTGTTAGCTCCATGTACTGAAACGCATGCAGCTTCTCCTATGGCCATTAATCCTGGAACGGTTTTATCAGTTCCATTTGATGTTATAACTTCTGCTTTATAGTTAGTTGGTATTCCTCCCATATTATAATGAACTGTTGGAACAACCGGTATTGGTTCTTTAGTTACATCTCGGTGTACAAAAGTTTCAACAGATTCAGATATACCTGGTAATCGATTTTCAATAATTTTTGGATCTATATGATCTATATGTAAATGAATATGGTCTTTGTTTTCTCCTATTCCTCTACCTTCATTAATTTCTATAGACATTGATCTACTAACAACATCTCGAGAAGCAAGGTCTTTAGCTTTTGGAGCATATTTTTCCATAAAGCGCTCACCTTTAGAATTTACTAAAAAACCACCCTCGCCTCTAACCGCTTCAGAAATTAAACATCCAATTCCGTAAAGACCTGTTGGATGAAATTGAACAAATTCCATATCTTGTAATGGAAAACCAGCTCTTAGAACCATTCCATTTCCATCTCCAGTGCATGTATGGGCTGCTGTAGCCGAATAATAAATTTTACCATATCCTCCAGTAGCCAGTATTGTTATGTGTGATCTAAATCTATGAATAGTTCCATCATTTAAATTCCAAGCCAAAACACCTTTGCATTCTCCATTTTTCATTAACAAATCTAATGCAAAATATTCAATAAAAAATTCAGTTTTATGTTTAAGTGCTTGGCCGTATAAAGTGTGTAATATGGCATGACCTGTTCTGTCTGCAGCAGCACAAGTTCTTTGAACTGGTTCATTTCCATAATTTTTAGTCATACCACCAAAAGCTCTTTGATATATTTTGCCATCTTTAGTTCTGCTAAAGGGAACTCCATAATGTTCGAGTTCAATAACTGCTTGTGGAGCTTCCTTACACAAATATTCTATGGAATCTTGATCTCCAAGCCAGTCTGATCCCTTTACAGTATCGTACATGTGCCAACGCCAATCATCTTCACCAGCATTACCTAAAGCTGCCGAAATTCCTCCTTGAGCTGCAGCGGTATGACTTCTTGTTGGAAATACTTTCGAAATACAAGCAGTTTTCAAACCTGATTCGCTTAATCCAACTGCTGCTCTTAAGCCAGAACCTCCCGCTCCTACAACTAACACATCATATTCATGATCAATTATTTTATAAGCACTCATTAAATTTTGTATATTAATAAAATTAAAGTTATAAAAGGAATTATTATACTCGATATTAGCGTTAAAATATTTGCGACATCTTTGATTTTTTGATTATGAATATAATCTTCAAATATCTCGCTTAAGCTAATTTTAGCATGAAAAAAGCCAACAAAAAATACCATAATTGTTAAAATTTCAAATAATGGATTTTTAAAAAAATAAATAGCTTCTGAATACTTTTTTGTTGAAAGGGAAATTACTGAAAAATAAAGCCAAAAATATAGTGGAGCTAAAATTATAGCGCTTATTCTATGAAGAATCCATTTTCTAGTATCATTCATTTAAATAAAACCTCTTGCTAATAACCAAAATATAATTGTTGAAACAAAGGAAAAAACAATAACTATTATTCCAGAAATGTTGGCAGTTTTAATTTCAAATCCATAACCTAAATCCCAAAATAAATGTCTTATACCACTCAGTAAATGAAAACTCATAGACCAAGTAAATCCAATTAAAACAAATTTTCCAAAAAAACTATTAATTGCTAATAGAAATAAATTATAATTATCTTCACCAAAACTTAGTGTAAGCACCCAAAAAAAAATAGAAATTAATGCAAGTAGATTTATAACACCCGCAATCCTATGTGATATAGAAAGTAAAGATGAAATATGCCATCTATAAATTTGAAGATGTGGTGATAATGGATTTTTTAAATCATTCATTACTTATTTAATATATTTTTTAGTCAAAAGATTTGCAATTTGAATTGCATTAAGAGCCGCACCCTTAAGCAAATTATCTGATACTACCCACATATTTATAGAATTTTTTTGTGTCTCATCATCTCTTATTCTTGAAATGTATGTTACAAAGTCACCGCTTGACTCAACTGGAGTGACATAGCCTCCATCTTTAGCTTCATCTACAACTTTACATCCAGGTGCTTTTTCTAAACATTTTCTTATTTTTTCAGCATTAACTTCAGAGCTAAATTCAAGATTTACTGATTCTGCGTGACCAACAAACACTGGAACCCTTACGCATGTTGCGCTTAAAGATATATTTGGATCTAAAATTTTTTTTGTTTCCACACTCATTTTCCATTCTTCTTTTGTATAACGATCTTTCATAAAAGAATCGATGTGGGGAATAACATTAAAAGCAATTTGCTTAGTAAAGTTTTTTGAACTTACTTTTTGTTTATCTAAAACTTTCTTGCTTTGCTCTTGTAATTCATTTATATGGGCATTCCCTGCTCCTGACACTGACTGATAAGTAGAAACAATTACTCTTTTAATTTTGAATTGATCATGCAAAGGTTTTAAAGTTAAAACCAATTGAATTGTTGAGCAATTAGCATTTGAAATAATATTTTTATTTTTATAAAGCTTTAAAGCTTCAGGGTTTACTTCTGGAACCACTAAAGGAATATTTTCATGCATCCTAAAATGTTTTGAATTATCTATTACTACAGTTTTTTTAGCTGCAATTGGTGCCCATTTTTCTGCTATGCTACTTCCTGCGGAAAAAAAAGCTATTTTTACTTTTGAAAAATCAAAATCACTAAGACCAACTATTGAGTAAGTTTTATTTTTGAAAGTTATTTTTTTTCCAATACTTTTATCAGAAGCAATTAGATACAGCTCACTGAATTTAAAATTTAGTTTTTCTATAACTTCTAAAAGTTTTCTACCGACATTTCCTGTCGCACCGACAATTGCTATATTCATATAAATTAAAGTATTACTATTGTTTTGTGACCAATTCTAGACTATTGGTAAATCACAAAGCACACCTTTGCTTTTTTTATCTCCAATTTTCAATTCAAAAGGAGTTTTTTTATCCCAAAATTCTTTTTTTATCATAGCTATACCAACAATTTTTTTCAAATTAGGTGAATAGGTAGCTGATCTTAAAAAACCTACTAAATTTTCAACATTATAAAGAGGCATTTCTTCCGTCACTTCAATTTTATCTGCATCTATTAAAACCCCCATTAATTTTCTACTAATTCCTTTTTTAGAAATTTCAATTAAAGATTTTTTGCCAAGATAATTAATATTAGAATCAATATCTATATATTGATCAAAACCACACTCATAAGGATTATCTCCATTATCAAAATCATTGCCTGCGGACAGTAAAGCGCTTTCAATTCTTTCAATTAAATTTGGACATCCTGGTTTTACTTGAAATTCTTTTCCTGCTAAAAATAATTCATCATATAGTTTTTTTCCTGCATCGCGATTTTTAACATAAACTTCGTACCCTCCTTGCTTAGACCAGCCAGATCGAGCTACTAAAAATTTATTTCCTTTAAAATCATAATAATTAAATCCAAAAAATTTAAGCTCATTGATTTTTTTACCTAAAATTTTTTCCATTAGTTTAAATGATTTAGGCCCTTGGATAGCCAATATGTTCACATCAGGTTCGCTTATCTCAACTTGCAAAGATAAACCACTAGCAATACCTTTGGCATATAAACTAATGTCGGAATCCGCTAATGATATCCACCATTTATTTTCTTCCAGTTTTAAAAGAACAGGATCATTTAACATTCCTCCTTGTTCATCTATAATTGGAGCATAATAACATCTACCAATTTTTGCTTTTGAAATATTTCTGCAAGTCATTAATTGAACTAATTTTGTTGCGTCCTTTCCTTTTATTTGAACTTGTCTTTCGGCTGCCACATCCCAAACTTGAACATGTTCTTTTAAATGCAAATATTCTTTTTCTAAATTTCCAAAAGATGCAGGTAAAAGCATATGATTATAAATGGTATAAGCAGTAAGACCTTGTTTCTCTATTCTGCTTGTGTATGGAGTGCTTCTAAGCCTTCTAGACTTTGCTATGTAAAACTTTTTCATAATAATTATTTTTGATTTTTTTCAATAAATTTTTTAACAATCTCTCTCATTTCAAAAGCTTTTTCAAATATAATCATATGACCACATTCTTTGAGAATCTCTAATTGAGAATTTTTAATACTTTCAGACATTTTTTTTCCTTTTTCTAATGGAACCATTTTATCCTTATCTCCTAATATACAAAGCGTAGGACAGTTTATATTTGCCGCAGCTTTTAAACCATTTTTATAATCATTGCATGCTCTAAGGTCTACTGCTAATCCTTCTTGAACCTGTCTAGGTGAATTGATAATTTTTTGCACTGGATTTCCCCCGATGAATTTTTTAACACCCTCATATCCCCATTTCATCATAAGCTCTACAGATTTCATGTCGCCTCCATCTGCATAATCAATTAAAGCAGGGTTAACTGGTAACTCATATGATCCGCCGACTAAAACTAAATTTTTAATTAATTGTGGAAATCGAGAAGCAAAATCAAGACCTACTAAACAACCTTGAGAATGGCCTATAAATGAAATTTCACTAACTTTTAATTTTTCCATAGATCTTTTTATCCATTCAGATATTCCTTCGATTGATTTTATTGCTGGTCCTTCAGAACTTCCGTGGCCGGGTAAATCAACAGCTAAAATGCTATATCCTTTCGTAGCTAGAAACTGTTCGTGTAAAGACCAAACTATATGTGTGAGGCCACTTCCATGCATCAATAGAATTACTGGTTTTTTGATATCAAAATCTAGTCCGCCAGTAGATGCAAAAACATCTTTTTGGTCTACTTCAAAATTCAGTTGATCTCCTTGGCTTTCTTTCTTAATTCAAATTTTTGTATTTTTCCTGTTGATGTTTTGGGCAGTTCACAAAATTCAATTTTCTTTGGAACTTTAAATTTAGCTAAGGTTTCCTTACAAAAATCAATTAATTCTTTTTCTGTAATAGGTTTGTCTTTAATAGACTCAATAAATGCACAGGGCACTTCTCCCCACTTTTCATCTGGTTTTGCTACTACTGCTGCTATAGATACAGAAGGATGTTTTGCTAAAGTATTTTCTATTTCAATTGATGATATATTTTCACCACCAGAAATAATTATATCTTTAGACCTGTCTTGAATTTTTACATACCCGTCAGGATACATTACTGCTAGATCTCCAGTATGAAACCATCCACCTTTCATTGCTTTGTTGGTAGCATCTTTATCTTTAAAATAACCTTTCATAACTACATTACCTCTAATCATTATTTCTCCAATTGTTTTTCCATCTCTAGGAACTTCCTTCATGGTTTCTGGATCCATAATTGTTACACCCTCTGTATTGGGATATCTTACTCCTTGTCTAGCTTTAATCTCATTTTGTTTTTCTTCTTCTAATTCGTTCCATGATTCATTCCATGCACATTGTGTTACATGTCCATAGGTTTCGGTTAAACCATAAACATGCATTACTTCAAAACCAAGACTTTTCATTTTTTTAAAAATTATGCTTGGTGGGGGTGCTCCTGCAGTTAATACATAAACTTTTTTCTTTAATTTTTTACGATCACTTTCTGGTGCTCCTGTAATCATATTAAGCACAATTGGCGCACCTCCAAAATGAGTCACATTATATTTATCAATTAATTCAAAAATTTTCTTAATATCAATGTTTCGAAGACAAATTGTTTTTCCATTTAGCATAGGAACGGTCCAAGGATAACACCAGCCATTACAATGAAACATTGGTACAACAGTTAAAAAATTTAATCTATTTGGCATATTCCAAGCTGCTGCACTGCCTGTGGACATTAAATATGATCCTCTGTGATGATAAACAACTCCTTTTGGATTTCCTGTTGTTCCAGAAGTATAACTCAATGAAATAGCTTGCCATTCATCTTCTGGCATTTTCCAAAGATAATTTTCATCACCTGTGCTTAAAAATTCTTCATACTCTAAATCACCAATTTTTTGTAATTTTGTTTGATCTGCAAATTTATCATTTATATCTATGACAATAATTTTTCTTTTTATTTTGCTTAATGCTTTTTTAACTTCTAAATGAAGTTGTCTATCTACAACTAGTACCTTGGCTTCACTGTGATCTAAAATGTAGGCGATGGTTTTGGCATCTAATCTAATATTAATTGTATTTAATACTCCACCGGTCATTGGAATAGAATAATGAGCCTCAAAAATTTCTGGAGTATTAAAAGCCAAAAATGAAACTGTATCACCTTTTCCAATTCCAATTTTTTCTAATGCGCTTGCAAATTTTGTACATCTTTTATAAATTTCTGACCAAGTGTATTTTCGATCTTCATAAACTAATGCCTCATAATTGGGATAAATATCTTTAGCTCTTTCTAAAAAAGATAGTGGTGTTAATGGAACAAAATTCGCATTATTTTTATCAAGATTTTTATCGTAATGATTCATAAAAATTAACTTATTTTAGATTCTTTTATAATTTCTGCAATTACTTCCTCTTTTTTATGTCCCATTAAATGAATACCCTTTACCCCTTTAATTTCGCGAAAAATCTGAATTAATTCAAGACATATTTTTTTGCTTTCTTCTTTTTGATCTTTTGCTTGTTCTAGTCTTTTTATTATTTCGTCGGGAACATCTACACCAAATAAATTATCATTCATCCATTTTGCGCTTTTTGCTGAAGCAAAAGGACCTAGGCCAATTAGAAAAGACGTTTTTTCTAATACTCCACCATCTTCTAAAACTCTCATGTAATCTTTTAATTTTTTTGCTTCAAATACATATTGGGTCTGAAAAAAATCAATTCCATTTTTAATTTTTCCTAAAATTTTTTCAATGTTTGGTTTTCCTTTGGATGGTACTTCAGCTCCTCCAATAAATAATTTAGGTGCTGGATCTATAGATCTTCCCGATGGAAATTTTTTATCTTTTCTCATCATATTAGCTGTTAAAACCAAAGTTGTGCTGTCAATATCTTTTGCAGATTTTGTTTCTGGTTGATCACCTACTTTGGGATCGTCACCAGATAAACAAAGAATATTATGAACTCCTAATGCAGATGCCCCAACCAAATCACCTTGGATAGCCAATCGATTACGATCACGCACGGTTAATTGCAAAATTGGATCAATTTTATTTTGAGCTAAAATAATAGCAGCTGTAAGTGCGGACATGTGTACTTTGGCGCCTGGGCTATCTGTTACGTTTACTGCATCAGCTATATCTTGTAATGGTCTAACTTTTTTTAATAAAATTTCTTTATCAGAAGCATCCGGAGGAGTTGTTTCAGCAGTAAATATAAAATTACCTGTATGTAATTTTTTATGAAGTGGGCTTTGATATTCCATATTTTTTTCTTAAGATTTAAGTTAAAGGCGAAAAAACTAGCATAAATAGTTTATTAACTCTATTTTAAAATCGTTGCATTCTGATTATCGCTAATTTATTCTATCGTTATCGAGGCGATACATAACTCATCGTATATTACGAAAGCGGGATCGGTCGACTTATTTTTTAGGGAGTTGCTGATGAAAATTGGATATTTTTGTAATATTACCAATTGGAAAAAGAAACCATATACTGAAATATTAGATAATGCTCGTGATATAGCTGTGTACTGCGACCAAAATAATTGGAATTCTATTTGGTTCACGGAACATCACTTTAATCATGAAGGCATGGAATCCCAACCTAATCCATTGATGATGTGTACAGATGTTGCTGCAAGAACAAAACAAATAAGGTTAGGACAAGCTTGTAATGTTATTACTTTTTGGAATCCAATAAGGCTAGCGGAAGACATAGCTGCACTGGACCACCTTTCCAAAGGAAGAGTTGAGGTTGGTATCGGTAGAGGTGTTTACGGTAGGGAAGCGGTACATATGAACATAGAATCAGATTTAAAAGATCAGGTAAAAAATAAAAAATTATTTCAAGAAACTCTAGCTATAATGAAAAAGGCTTGGACCGAAAATTTTTTTAGTCATAAGGGCGAATTTTATACATATCCTTCACCTAACTTTGTTTGGCAACATGATATGAGTCCTCCTGATGAGAATTTTATAGATTTAAAAACTAATCAAATTAAAAAAATTAGTGTAATACCTAAACCTTATCAAAAACCTCATCCTCCCTTATGGCAGGTAGTTGATTCTACGGGATCTATTGAATGGGCAGCAAAAAACGGAATTAATTGTATAATGTGGATACCTACAGTTAAAACTTTAAAAAAAAAGATTTGAAATATACAAAAATGCAAAATCTGAAGCAGAAAAAAAAGATGTTCCTATGGGAGAAGGTATTTCTCTCGTTAGAGATATGTTTGTAGCTGAAACAATGGAAGATGCAAAAAAATTAGCTGGGGAGCAAATGGTAAATTATATGAGATGGGTTTGTCATTGGAGAGGTTTGGGTAATCATATGGATCCAGGTGAAGAGCTTCCTCAAACTAAAGGTAAATTAGATCTATTAAATTATGACTTTTTACATAAAAGAAATATGCTATTTGGAACACCAGATTATGTTCTTGAAAAAATTGAAGAATTGCAATCTGAACTTAATCTACAAAATTTACAAGTTTGGTCTAATATGCCAGGTGTTAAGCATGAGGATGCTATGAGAAGTATTAAACTTTTTAATGATGAAGTAATTCCTAAAATAAAACCATTAAAACCTGAAGTTAGGCAGGCAAGTTAATAATGGATCTAAATTTAAGAAAACTTGTAAAGTTTGTTGATAAAACTTTTATCGAAGGTGGAAAAAAAGCAAAAACACCCGTCTTGCTAGTTTCCATAGCTGCCGTCATAAAAAATCCATGGATTGATAGAGGTTTTGTTGAAAACCTAAAACCTGAAATTCTTGCATTAGCTCCTAAGCTTGGTGATATTTTGGTACCCGAGCTAATAAAAGAAATAGGTTCTGGAGATAAAGTTTTAGCTTATGGCAAAGCTGGCGTCGTAGGTTTAAATGGTGAAATTGAGCATGCTTCAGCTTTTATTCATACCCTAAGATTTGGAAACAAATTTAGAGACGCAGTAGGTGGAACTTCTTACCTAAGCTTTACAAACACAAGAGGTCCAGCTGGATGTAAAGTTTCTATTCCAATGATGCACAAAACTGATAGCGGGTTAAGACCTTTTTATTTGACCCACGAATTTAACATTCAAGATGCTCCATGTCCTGACGAAATCATTATTGCTATTGGTGGATCTCCTGGGGGAAGAGCACACGCTAGAACTGGTGATAGATACCAAGATATGAAAGAAATGGGAATTAAAAATTCTAAATAAATTTAATGTCAAAAAAAATTGACTCATTTGGTACATCTTATTCATTAAATAAAGTAAGTGAAAAAAACCCAATTGTATTTATACATGGTGTAGGTTTAACTAAAGAAATTTGGGAGCCCCAAATTAATTTTTTAAAAAATTATAATACTCTTACTTATGATTTATTAGGACATGGAGAAACGCCTTTAAAAAAGTCTAAAATTAATATTGAAGATTTTTCTAAACAACTGGCTAGATTACTTAAAGAACTAAATTTTAAAAAAATTCATTTAGTTGGATTTTCATTAGGAGCTCTCATTGCTAGGCATTTTGCTTCTGAACATAACGATAAGTTAAGCTCTTTAATAATGCATGGATCTATTTATAAAAGAACTGAAGAACAGAAAAGAGTAGTTAGAAATAGATTTGAAGTAGCTAAAAAAGGAAAACCCGCCTCAAAACAAGCTGCTTTAAGAAGATGGTTGTCTGAAGATTTTTCAAAAAAAAATCCTAAAATTTATAAAAAAATATACTCAATTTTAGAAAAAAATAATCGTTTAAATTTTTTAAAATGTTATGAACCTTTTGTAAATTATATTGATGATGACAGTATGCTAAAAAAAATAAGTGTTAATACTCTTATAACAACTGGAGAAAATGATGTAGGATCTACTCCTGAAATGTCTAGAAATCTAAGTAAAATAATTCAAAAAAGTAAATTTATTGAAATAAAGAAAGGAAAACATCTTTGTAGTATAGAATGCTCCAATGATGTTAATATAACTTTTAAAAATTTTATAGATCAAAATGATGACTAAACTTAAAGAATACAAGATGTACATAAATGGTGAATGGGTTGATGCTGAAAATAAAAAAACTTTTAAAAGTTTGAACCCAGAAAATAATGAGCCATGGGCTATTGTTCCAGAAGCAAGCGCAAAAGATATAAACAATGCCGTTGGGGCAGCACAAAAAGCTTTTGAAGGAAAGTGGCCAAAACTTATGCCAAGAGAAAGAGCCAATTATTTAAAAGCTATCGCAAATCAATTAAGAGAAAATGCTGAAATGCTGGGGAAAATTGAAACAATCGATACTGGAAAACTTTTTAGAGAAACCAAAACCCAGGCTAACTATATTGCTGAATATTATGATTATTTTGCAGGACTAACTGATAAAGTTGAAGGGACAGTTTTACCAATTGATAAACCAAATATGCAAGTCATTACAACGAGAGAGCCGATAGGTGTAATTGCTGCAATTATACCTTGGAATTCGCAAATGTTATTAACTGCTGTAAAACTTGCTCCAGCTTTAGCCATGGGAAATACTGTTGTAATTAAATCTTCAGAATTGGCTCCTGCCACAATGTTTGAATTTGCAAAACTAATAGAAAAAACAGGCATACCAAAAGGAGTGGTAAACGTTGTAACAGGGTTTGGAGATCCTTGCGGAAAAGCACTTACAACTCACAAAAATGTTGAGAGAATTGCTTTTACTGGAGGGCCAGAAACAGCGAGGCATATTATTAGAAATTCAGCTGAAAATTTATCACAAGTTAGTCTAGAGTTAGGTGGAAAAAGTCCTGTCGCTGTATTTGAAGATGCTGATCAAGAAAATGCATTGAATGGGATTACAGCAGGTATTTTTGGGGCAAGCGGTCAAAGTTGTATAGCCGGTTCAAGATTATATTTACAAAAAAATATTTATGAAAATTTTTTGGATAAATTAGTTAATCGTGCAAAAAAAATAAAATTGGGTAATCCAATGGAATCTGATACTCAAATGGGACCATTGAGTAGTTTAAAACAGCTAGAGATAATAGAAAAAAATATTAAACTTACCGTAGATCAAGGTGGAAAAATAAAGTGTGGAGGAAAAAGACATAGTCTATCAAATAAAGGTTATTATTTTCCAGCTACAATAATAGAATGTGAAAATCATAATCTTCCAACAGCTGAAAATGAATTATTTGGCCCAGTATTATCTGTAATGAAATTTGAAACTGAAGAGGAAGTCATTAATAAAATGAATGATAATCAATATGGTTTATCCTCTGGAATTTACACAAAAGACCTGGGAAGAGGCTTAAGAGTTTCTAAAGCTATACGTGCTGGAATCACGTTTGTTAATACTTATAGATTAATATCACCTTCAGCTCCTTTTGGTGGAATGAAAGATAGTGGTTACGGTAAAGAAGCAGGAATTGAATCAATAAAAGATTATACAAGAGTTAAAACTACTTGGTTTAATACTTCTAACAAACCTATGTCTGATCCCTTTACTATGGGATAACAAAATATCTGCCTAGTTTTTTAAAAAATTATATTTTGTTAAATCTTAATTAAATTTAAAATCCATTATATTACTACTACCAGAAATGGCAGACTTATAATGAAAATCTATTCTAGGTAAAACTCGATTAAAGAAAAAATCTGCCGTTTTGATTTTATCTTCAAAAAACTTTTTATTTTTATCTAATTCTTTATAACTTACATTTAAAACTTTAAGCCATGAATGTGCTAATGCAATTAAACCTAATACTTTTAAATAATCGTTAGAAGCTGCTCCTGCATCGTTTTTTGAGCTTTTCACTTTTTCTTTAATCCAGTCTGTAAAACTTATTGTTATTTTTAAATATTTATCTAATTTTTCAGCTAAAGGCTTGATTTCATTTTGGTTTTTATTTTTTTTAATTTCTTCATCAACTAATTTTATGTATCTTCCAATTATATCTTTATTTTTACTAATAAGTTTTCTGAAAACTAAATCAATTGCTTGAATTGAATTTGTTCCTTCGTATATTGGCGTAATTCTGTTATCGCGATACAATTGTTCAATACCTTGATCTTTTGTATAACCATATCCACCAAAAATTTGCATGGCATCGCTAGTAATTTCCATGCCCATATCAGTAAATAATGATTTAACAATAGGTGTCATTAAAGATACAAAATCCAAAGCCTCTTCCTTTATTTTGTTGTCTTTATGATGCAAGCTAACTTCTGTTTGTTGAGCTAGCCAAAAGCTTAAAGCTCTTTCGCCCTCTATAATTGATTTCATATTTAATAATGATCTTCTAATATCTGCATGATCAATAATTAAGTCTGCTCCATTTTTTGCTTTACTACTATTAGACTTACCTTGTCTCCTCTCTTTTGAATAATTTAAAGCATTTTGATATGCAATTTCAGATAATCCTAATCCTTGAATGCCAACAACAATTCTTTCTAAATTCATCATTGTAAACATTGAGCTTAGCCCTTTATTTTTAGGTCCAATAATATATCCAATTGCACCATCAAAATTTAAAACACAAGTAGCTGATCCTTTAATTCCCATTTTTGTTTCAATTGAACCAGTTGAAACACCATTTCTAGGACCTAAAGATCCATCTTCTTTAACTTGAATTTTTGGAACTAGAAATAAGCTTATCCCTTTTGTTCCTTGTGGAGAGTCAGGAATTCTTGCTAGAACTAAATGTATAATATTTTCTGTAAGATCGTGATCCCCAGAAGTTATAAATATTTTTTGACCGGTTAGTTTATAAGTACCGTTTGATTGTTCTATAGCTTTTGTTTTTAATAATCCTAAATCAGTTCCACAAACTGGCTCTGTTAAACACATAGTTCCACTCCATGTGCCTTTAACCATATTGGGAAGAAACTTTTTCTTTAATGAATCTTCTCCATGATGAAATATACAATTATATGCACCAATACTAAGTTCGCTATAAAGTTTAAAAGAAAGGCTTGCAGAAGATAGCATTTCATCAAAAAATGAACTTACAGTCTTTGGCATGCCTTGACCTCCATATTGAGGGTCGCAAGATAAAGATACCCACCCATCCTCAATAAATTTTTTGTATGCTTCTTTGTATCCTGGGGGAGTTATTACAACTCCATTTTCAAAAGTCGTAGGTTTTTCATCTCCAATTTTTGCTAAAGGAAGTATGAGAGTCTCATTTATCTTTGCTGCTTGCTCTAATATATCCTTTGCAAGAGCAGAATTGACTTCCTTATATTTTTCAAGTTCATTATAATGTGGATTGTCTCTTAACTTCTCAAAGAGAAACATCATATCATCTATTGGAGCATTATAAGTTGCCATTAATTCACCAAAGGTTTTCCTGTTAAAAGTGTATGTTTAATTCTCGCTTGAGTTTTTTCCATTTGAATTAATTCAATAAATGTCTCTAATTCTAAATTATACATATCATCTTCTGATAATTCTTTGTTAAGTTTGGTATTGCCTCCACTAAGTGCAAAAGCTAATTTTTTTCCAACTTCCATTCCGTGCTCTAAAATTTTTTTTTCTTTAAAAAGATTTTCAAGGGTCAGTAACATTTTATCTCTAACTTGACTTCCTGATAACTTAAAAATTGGTTGTTTGGGAGGTTTATAACTATTTTTTTTCTCATTTATTAAATCTTGAGAAACTGTAAGAAGTTTGTTTCTATTCATAATACTTTTATCTTTTTCTAACAAAAATCTATAAGGTTTTGCTTCAATTGGCGATGTGGCCGTTTTAGCATAACCAATGATATCAAATACTTTTTGAGGGGCAAAGTCAGCATCTTTTTGAGCTTCTTCGGTTTGCATCCATCTCCATAATGTTTCTTTAGTTCCTCCGCCAGCAGGTATTAAACCTACAATTGTTTCTACCAATCCCATAACAATATTAGTATGAGAAACTACATAATCACTCTGAAGACAAACTTCTTCTCCACCTCCCAAT
>CACLHW010000011.1 GCA_902606835.1 uncultured Pelagibacteraceae bacterium | reverse complement strand
CTTTGGGAATGTTGCCAAATACCTGATTTTTCAAAAAAAACTTACGGAAATCATATAGAAGTAGTAAAAAAAGTTTTTGAATTTTTAACATCTAAATCAGGAAAAGTAACAAATGAATATATGAAAAAACAACTTCAATATTTAGATAGGTACGATGGAAATATAGATACTCTCGCGAATAGAATTTCAAACGTAAGAACCTGGTCGTATGTCGCAAACAAAAAAAATTGGGCAAATAATTCAGACTATTGGATTGAAAGATCAAAATATATCGAGGATAAACTTTCAGATAAACTGCATGAAGAGCTTACAAGAAGTTTTGTGGACAAAAGAATAAGTATTTTATCTAGAAGCTTAAAACAAGATATCGTGTTAGCTACTGAAATAAAAAATGAAAATGAAGTTATTATTGATAATCAATATATAGGAAGATTAAACGGTTTGAAATTAGACTTAGATTTAAAATCTGGTTCATTAAAAACAGATATTAAATCTCTAAGAAAAGCCGCAAGACAAGCAATAGCGCCTGAATTAATGAGAAGGGTAAATAGAATTATAAAAAATGAAATTTTAAGAATAGATAATGACCACAAAATATATTGGATGGATTATCCAATAGCATATTTAGTTAAAGGGCAAAATTATTTAAATCCAAAACTTGAACTTATAGTTGATGAAGCAATTGATGTTGAATCTAAAGAAAAGTTAAAGATAAACTTAGAAAAAAAATTATATGCACTTATTTCATCAGAGTTATCTGATCTTGTTAATTTAACTAAATCAAAATTCAATAATAATTACGTCAGGGCACTTTGCTATCAACTTTTTGAAAAAAATGGAGTGATGAAAAGAGAAACTGTTAATCAGGTAATTAAAAATATTTCTAAAGAAGACAGATCTAGTTTAAGGCGGGCAGGTGTTAAAATTGGAAGATATCATATTTTTTTACCAAGAATGTTAAAACCAGGTGCGGTTGAACTAAGAGTTAAATTGTGGAAATTATATTTTCCAGAAGATTCAAATTATAATATACCAAAATCTGGATTAAATTTTCTTAAAGATGAAAAAATAAAAAATAACAAATTTTTATTAATATGCGGTTTTGAAAATTTTGATAAATTTTATGTTAGAGTTGATATTTTGGAAAGGTTATTTTTACAAATTATTGAAAATGCCAAGGATGGCGCGTTTAAAATAGACTCAAATATGATTAATTTAATAGGGTGCAGTAAGGAAAATTTTTATAGACTTCTAAATCTTATGGAATATAAACGAAAAAAAATTGATAATGATAAAAACGAATTTTTCATATATAAACCAAAGTTTCAAAAAAGTAATAAAAAAGGCATAAATAAAAAAATTAGTAAAGATAACCCATTTAATAAACTGTCAGAGTTAAGATTTAGATAAATGTTAAAAAAATTTTTTAAAAAAGAAAAAATAGAGAATTCTAATGATAATATTTTAGTAATTGCTTTGTTAGTCCATGCTGCCAAAATTGATGAAAAATATACAGAAAATGAAAAAAAAATTATTAAAAAAGTAATTGGACAATTAAATAAAACAAACGAAGAAGAATCTGAAAAAATATTAAAACTTGCTGAAAAAAAGGAAGATGAATCAAATCAGATAATTGAATTCACCAACGAAATTAAAAAATTTTCAATGGGATTCAGATTAAAAGTAATTGAAATTATTTGGAAAATTGTATATTCTGACGGCTCTAGTGACATTTACGAATCAAATTTAATCAGGAGAATTTGTGGCCTTTTATATGTTTCCGACAAAGACAGTGGAATAATAAAAACAAAGATCCAAAGCTTAATGAAATAGAATATGACATATCTAGTTAAAGACAATTGTATAAAATGTAAATTAATGGATTGTGTTGAAGTTTGCCCAGTTGACTGTTTTTATGAAGGTGAAAATATGCTGGTCATAAAACCTGATGAATGTATAGATTGTGGAGTTTGTGAACCCGAGTGTCCAATTAATGCTATAGAGCCAGATACCGTTGAAAATGAAGAAACAAAAAAGTGGTTTGAAATAAATAACAAGTATAGCAAAACTTGGCCCAACATTACAAAAAAGAGAGAGAAAGATGTGCCTACCGATCAAGAGAAATGGAGAGATGTAAAAGGTAAGGTGCAATATTTAAGTGAAAAACCGGGCGCGGGAGACTAATAGTTATTATGCCCAAAAAAAAGAAATTAAAAAAAAGAAAAATCAAAGCTAAAAAAAAATATAAAAAAAAAGAAACAAGTAATTTATCTAATCAGTCTACAAAACCTAATTTTTATAAACCAAAAACTTATAAGGCCAATGAAATAAAAATAAAAAAGATTACTAAACAACCAACAGAAAAAAGAATCTATAATGTAAAAGATTATGTTGTATACCCTAAGCATGGAGTAGGCCGTATAATTGCTATTGAAAAAGCACAAATAGGAAATATAGACATTAATTTTTATAAAGTTTTTGTTGAAAAAGAGAAGCTAACATTAAGTATACCACTTAACCAACAATCACATTTGAGGCATGTTTCTAGCGTTAATCAAATTGGCAAAGCAATACTAATTTTAAAAAGCAAACCTAAAATAAAAAGAACTATGTGGAGCCGAAGAGCTCAAGAATACGAACAAAAAATTAATTCTGGAAAACTTTATGAGCTTGCAGAAGTTGTTAAAGATCTAAATAAAAAAACAGATGTAATTGCTGAACAATCTTACAGTGAAAGACAGCTTTTTGAAAAAGCATATGAAAGATTAAAATCTGAATTTGAAGTTGTTTTGGGTGAAAAAGCCAAGATAAAAATGGACAAAGCTTTAAACCGAGTTGAAGAGACTGTAAAAATTGAAGAGGCCCCTAAATAAACACGCCCTCCCTAATAATTTACGAGAGGGCGCAATTTTTAAAAAAGGTCTAGCTTATCTTCTTCTTCTTCTTTTCTTACCTTTTTTTTTCTTACCTTTTTTCTTTTTTCTACGTTTAGCCATTATTAGCTCCCTTTTTGTTTTAATTAAAACAAATCAATTAATGATTCGCCTATATATTTAAGCTTTATAATTATTTTCGCTGATGTCAAACGTTAATTATGTTGACAATTTTTTAAAAAATTATTTTTTTTAAAAAATAAATTATTTTTTTTAAATATTAAAAAAACTAGCAATAACAATGTTTTTTAAACATTAATTTTAATTTAATTATTTTTTGTAAAAGTTTTCTAAAATACTTTTGTATTTTTGAATCACTTTGTTTCTTTTTACTTTCATTGTGGGCGTTAATAGACTATTTTCAATTGAAAAATTTTCATCAAGCAAAGAGAAATTTTTAATTTTCTCAACTAAAGTTAAATTTTTATTAATTTCATCTATGATTTCTTTCATTTTTTCTTTTTGGTTTATAAATTCTTTGCTTGGAACAATAAGTGCTACTAAATAATTTTTTCCTTCACCAAAAACCATGGCTTGTTCGATTGCTGGAGAATTTGTCAGCTGATTTTCAATTTTTGCTGGAGAAATATTGTCTCCACCGGCGCTAACTATTATATCTTTTTTTCTATCAGTTATTTTTAAATAACCATCTTTCGGGTCTATCTCACCTATATCTCCCGTATATAACCAACCATCCTTTAATACTTTTGCTGTATCTTCTTTTTTATTCCAATATCCCAACATTACATTTTCTCCTTTAACCAAAATTTCGCCATCGTGGGCTATTTTGACCTGGTTGCCTTTAAAAGGAGGACCCACTGTTTCGACTTTAATCTTATGAATAGGATTGCAACTTACGACGGGAGAAGTTTCTGTAAGACCGTAGCCTTGTAAGGTGGGCAAACCTATTGAATTTAAAAATTCACCTATTTCTTTATCTAGAGCCCCCCCTCCAGATACAAAAGCTTTTAAGTTTCCACCAAATTGTTTTTTAACCTTTTTTCTAACCAAAACATCTACCAATTTATTTAAAAATTTTTCAGTAATACTCATTTTTTTTCCTAATAATTTTTTCTTACCTAAATTAATTGTAAGTTTAATTAATTTAGCTTTTAAACCTGTGGCCTTTTTCATATTTATATTTATTTTGTTATAAAGGTTTTGGTAAAATCTTGGCACAGCAGTCATGATGGTTGGTTTCGCTTGTGAAATATTTTCTAAGAGTTTTTCTATTTTTTCTGCATAAAAAACTTTTGCACCAACTGCAATTTGTACAAATTGAACTGCATGTTCGTAAGAATGCGACAGAGGAAGCCAAGTTAAAAAAACTGGTTTTTTGTCAATTAATGGTTTTAAAATTTCTTGAGCACCTTCTAAATTGTTTAGTATCCCTCCATGACTAAGGATAACTCCCTTGGGATTTCCAGATGTTCCTGATGTATAGATGATACATGCTGGTGAATTTCTTTTTAAATTTTCATTTTTTGTTTTTATACTTTCGTTTGATTTTTCGTTAATTATAGAATCTAATTTTAAATACTTTTCAGGATTTTTTATATTGTTAAGATAATCAAATGTAATTACTTTTTTAATAAAATTTTTTTCTTGAATTATATTTTTTAACTTTTTGTGCATTTCATCATTAGAAACAATGATTACTGAAGGTTCACAGTCCTCTACTAAATACTTATAATCTTTTTCAGTATAAGTGGTATATGCAGGTACAGTAATTCCGCCAGCTAACATAATGGCCATATCAGCAATTAACCATTCAGGTCTATTTTCAGAAACCAAAAGACATCTTTCGCCTTCTGAAAGATTACTTTTTAAAACTTTAGCAAGTCTTTGAATGCTTGTTGATGTTTCTCCCCAAGTATATTTTTTTTTATTTTTAGGGTTTAGCCATTCTAAAAAAACTGTATTTGGATTCTCTTTTTTTACCTTATAAAAAAATAAATCAACTAAACTATTAAATTCTTTTAAAATCATTTATTTTGGTGGGCGAAGAGAGACTCGAACTCTCACAGTATTGCTACCATTGGATTTTGAGTCCAACGCGTCTACCAGTTCCACCATTCGCCCACATTATATTCATTTAATTATCAACCTTTTTTACTAAATATATAAATATTAATGAAGTAGCGAACATTATCAAACTATAAGTGGCTGCAGGTATAACATACATACCTCCTCCAAAAACAGATGTTGCTACAAATATTGCTAAAGTCCCGTTTTGTAAACCACACTCAATAGTAATACATTTTTTTTGTTTTGTTCCCGAAGCAAGTAGCTGAGCGACGAAATATGCAACAAACATCATAACTACATTTAGCATCAAAGTTATTAGTCCAGCTTGAGCAAAATAAGAAACTACATTTTCTCTCTCTGCGGCTATAGCACCTAACAATACAAGTATAAAAAGAATAATTGATATTTTTCTTGCTATAGGTTCAAATTTTGTTGCTACATTAAAAGAAATTTTTCTTAACAACATTCCCAATATTACTGGCACTGTAACAATTAAAAACATATCGCGTGACATCGCTGCTAAAGAAATATTTAAATCAACTATGGATGATCCCAAAAGTTTAACGGATGTTAAGACAATAAATGGAATCGTAAATATACAAAACAAACTAATTATTGCTGTAAGCGATATTGAGAGAGCCACATCTCCTTTAGCAAAAGAAGTTAATAAATTTGATGTTACTCCTCCGGGTGCTGCTGCAATTATCATTACCCCAATTGCCAACTCTGGAGCTATTGGCCATATCTTAACAAGAATAAAAGCTATAATTGGAAGTATAAAAATTTGGGAAAAAGACCCTACAAAAAAATCGCGAGGTTGTTTAACCACTCTTAAAAAATCTGCACCGGTTAAACCTAAACCTAGCACAAACATAATAAAAGCTAAGGCCAAAGGTAAAATTACATCTGTTACAATATTCATATATGATATTATAAGGATTTTATGAGGAAAATAATATTATTATTTTTTGCCATTACAGTAGCATTATTTAATTATGATGTAAGGTCAGATGAAGGTCCAAAAAATTATCTAAAAGGTAAATTTTACAGCAGTGTTAAAAATCACTTTTTAATAGCCACAGAAAAAATGACAGATTATAGATTTAGTAAAACAGTAATTATAATGCTCGAAAGCGACGAAAGTGGAGCTTGGGGACTTGCAATAAATAAACAATTAGGAACAATGCCAATTGCACTATTAATAGATCCTTCTTTAAATTCATCTGAAGAAAGAGAAGACTTGTTTAAAGTTAGTATTCCTATATTTTGGGGTGGACCCGTTGATACAAAAGAAATTTTTGTATTACATTCAAATGAATATAAAAGTGAGAGTACTAAAAAATATGGAGATATTTCAATTAGTCAAGATTATGAAATTTTATTTGATATAGCTAAGAACAAGGGCCCAAATAAAAGCTTAGTAATTTTAGGATATTCAGGTTGGGGAAAAGGTCAGTTAGAAGGTGAAATGGAGAGAGATCATTGGATTCTATCAAATATTGATTTAAATATTACATTTAATGAAGAGCCCAAAAAAAAATGGAATAGAGCAATTAAAAATAGCTTTATAAAAATTTAATAAAAAATGATTAAAAAAATTTATGATAAATGTGTTATTTGGGCTGGACACAAATATGCTAAACCAATTTTAGCCATTGAAGCTTTTATAGAAAGTTCCTTTTTTCCTATACCTCCCGATGTAATGATAATTCCGATGGTGATATCAAAAAGAAAAGATTTTATTAAAATTGCGCTATTGGCTACCGTCTTTTCAGTTTTGGGTGCTTTATTTGGTTACTATATTGGTTATTCTTTAAATGAAATTGCAATAGGAATTTTTGAAATTTATGGTTATGAATATTCTGATAATTTCAAAGAAAATTTTACGACTAGGGGCGGATTTTTTGCATGGTTAGGCATATTAATCACCGCAGGTTTTACTCCTTTACCATTTAAACTATTAACTATTTCAAGCGGTATTATTCATTTTAACTTAATATCTTTTATTTTTATATGCATTATAACAAGAGGTTTAAGGTTTTTTTTAGTTGCATATTTAACTTATAAGTTTGGACAAAAAATAGGTCCCTTTCTAGATAAACAAGGTACAATATGGAGCATCTTTATTGCTGTAGGACTTATTTTAATTGCGGCATTAATTTACTTTTTTTTCATTAAATAAAAATGACTAAAGAAATAAATAAAAAATTTTTATTAATTATATTTATATTTGTTTCTACTATTTTGCTTTCTACTTTTATAATAGAATATGGTCTTAATCATAAACCTTGTAAACTATGCCTATATGAACGCATTCCTTATTTTCTCTCAATTTTATTAATAGTAAAAATATTTTTTATTAGAGGTAATGAAAAGATTGTTTTACTAATATTATCTTTAATTTTTATTGCTAGTTCAATTTTAGCTTTTTACCATTTTGGTATCGAGCAAGGTTTTTTTGAAGAATCATTAGCATGTACAACAGAAAGTTCATTAAATAACCTTACAAAAGAAGAGCTTTTAAAACAATTAAGCCAAAAAACTATTAGTTGTAAGGATGTTAGTTTTAAAATTTTAGGTTTTTCACTTGCTGCAATTAATACCATTTTTTCTATTACATTAAGTGTTATATTTGGAAGATTGTTTATAAATTATGGAAAAAACTGATAAAAAAATATTAGAAGAAATTATAAGAGTTGACCACGCAGGAGAAAGAGGTGCGATAAAAATATATGAAGGTCAATTGCTTGCGCTCAAAACTATAAAACAAGATATTGACTTAAAAGTAAAAATTGAAGAAATGAAAGAACATGAAAAAGAGCACCTTGATTTTTTTGAAAAAGAAATTCATAAAAGAAAAATAAAACCAACTTATTTGCTTCCACTTTGGGATATAATGGGTGTTACTTTAGGTTTTGGAACTGTATTGCTTGGAAAAAAAGCTGCAATGCTTTGCACAGCATCCGTAGAAGAAGTAATTGAAGATCATTACGAAAATCAACTTAAAAAATTAGGTAATGATGAAATGGATCTCAAAACTAAAATTGAAAAATTTAAGGGAGATGAGGTGGAGCACAAAAATATAGCTTATGAGTCTGGTGCTACTAACCAAGGATTTTATTCTATAATGAATAAATTAATTAAAACTGGTTCAAGAATTGCTATAACTATTTCTGAAAAAATTTAATTTAATTTAAGGCAGCAACTCAACATCCCAATATAAATAGTCCATCCAACTTTCATGTAAAAAGTTTGGAGGAAAATTTCTACCGTTTTGATGTAGGTCATCTACAGTTGGTCTAAAAGGTCTTTTGTATAAAGTCATACCTGAAGTAGAATATAGCCTACCACCTTTTTTTACGTTGCAAGTTGAGCATGCTGTAACAACATTTTCCCAATCCGTAACCCCTCCTTTTGACTTTGGTAACAAATGGTCAAAAGTTAAATCTTTTTTGTCTCCACAATATTGGCATGAAAATTTATCTCTTAAAAAAACATTAAACCTTGTGAAGCTAGGATGTTCAGAGGGTTTTATAAAATTTTTCAAAGCTATTACGCTTGGTAAACTCATTTCAAAAGATGGGCTTCTAATTTTTCTATCATAATTAGAAACAATACTTACTCTTTCAAGAAAAACAGATTTTACAGCATCCTGCCAACACCAAAGGGATAGAGGATAGTAACTTAATGGCCTGAAATCAGCGTTAAGAACTAGTGCTGGGCATTTTTCTAAAGGCACTCTTTCAGATGATGGTATAATCATACAAATAAGTTAACGGATTAAAATAACATTTGCAAGAAATAGTTTGTTAAAAAAATGTTTCAATTATAAAAGATTTTTTTTCAAAAATTCTAAGCCCAGACTTGATCCTTCTACAGGAATTCTGTGCTCACAATTCTTAAACATTTTAGTTTTAACTTTAATTTCATGCTTTTTTAAATACTCTTTTGCTTCCAATAAATATATGGGTGATACAATAGTATCTTTGTCACCATGTAATAAAAACATTTTTGGCTTGGATTTAATATTTTGTGACAAATGTTTTTGATTAATTATTTTACCAGAATATCCAATTATACTATTTATTTGATTTTTTTTCTTTAACCCGACCTGAATACTCATCATACATCCCTGGCTAAAACCTACTAATGCTGTTTGGTGTGCTGCTAGTTGAAAGTTATCAAAAATTTGATCCAAAAATTTACTTAATTTTTCTTCCGCAATTAAAGATTTTTCAAGAATTATTTCTTCTTTTTCAGAAGCTAAATCAAACCATTGATAGCCTTGGGGGTTAACAGAGCAAGCTTCCGGGGCATTAGGGCACAAAAAAACAGCGTCAGGCATAAAACGTTGCCAATTCATTGCTAGAATACTTATGTCTTGTCCATCTCCACCATATCCATGACACAAAATAATAGCTTGTTGTGGTTTTTTTTCTGATATGGGTAATATTGTTTTAGTGTCTAAAATATAATTAGTCATACTTCGATAACCATTTCAAAAATTTTTTTTCTTGAAAATTAGCTTCTCCAATAATTCTAGCAAAAACTTCATTATTTTTATTAATTAAAATTGTAGTGGGCACTCCTCTTAATTTAAATTTATTTATCAAATTTAAATTGGGATCAAAAAAGACTTCTAAATTTTTAATATCAAGATTTTTAAAAAAATTTTTTGCTTTTAATTTTTTACCTTTATCTACATTTATTGGCAAAACTACTAAATTCTTAAAATTACTATCACCATTAAGATTGTCTAAAGAGGGCATCTCCTTTTTGCAGGGAGCACACCATGTTGCCCAAAAATTGATAATTACAAGCTTGCCATGATAGTCCTTTAAATTAATTTCATTCCCTGAAAAATCCTCAAATAAAAGTGACGAAATTGGTTTAGGATCTTCGCTTATAGCTATATTATTAAGTGGAACATCTTCATTTGTTTGTGATATTGATGAAAAAATACTAAAACAAAATATGATAACTAAAAACTTTGAAATTTTTTGATTTATAAACATTAAAATAATAACTTAACATATGAAAAACAAAAATAAAACAGTTTGGGGCGCTAGATTCAATAATGCCACATCAAAAATTTTTGAAAATATTGGTGCATCAATTGACATAGATAAAAGATTATTTGAGGAAGATATTTTTGGTTCAATTGTGCATGCGCAAATGTTAGTAAAACAAAAAATAATAAGTAAAAAAAAAGGTAAAAATATAATAAAAGGCTTAAAAAAAATTAAAAAAGAAATTAAAAGAAATAAATTTAATTTTAAAAAAAAATATGAAGATATTCATATGAATATTGAAAAAAGACTCTTTGAGATAATAGGAGATGACGCTGGCTATTTACACATAGCTAGATCCAGAAATGATCAAGTAATCACAGACTTCAAATTATGGATAAAAAAAGCTTCAAATCAAATTATAAAAAGTTTAGATGATTTAATTAAAAGTTTTTTGAAAAAATCAGAAATTAATATCCAAACAATTATGCCAGGTTTTACACATTTAAAAAATGCTCAACCTATTTCTTTTGCACATTATTTGTTGGCATATGTTGAAATGTTTAAAAGAGATAAAAAAAGATTTTTAAATAATATTGATTATATTAATGAGTCTCCGCTTGGAGTTGGTGCATTAGCAGGAACTTCTTATAACATAGATAGAAATTTTACTTCAAAAAAGTTGGGATTTAAAAAGCCAACTAATAATTCAATTGACTCGGTATCTGATAGAGATTTTGCTTTGGATTTTTTATCATCAGCTTCTATTTGTGCAATGCATATCTCAAGATTTGCAGAAGAATTAATTATTTGGAATTCAGATATATTTAAGCTTATTCAGCTAAATGATAAAATGTTAACTGGTTCTTCAATTATGCCGCAAAAAAAAAATCCTGATCCTGCAGAATTAATTAGAGGTAGAGCCGGTAAGAATTTTGGATCTTTGCAAGCAATGCTTACTACAATGAAAGGTTTACCTCTGTCTTACTATAAAGATATGCAAGAAGATAAAGCATTGGTTTTTAATAGCTATGATACTCTTGCACAGTCGATTCTAATTGCTAATGAACTTATTAAAAGTATAAAACCTAATAAAAAAAGAATGTTTGATTTAGCTAATGAGGGATACACTACAGCTACTGATTTTGCAGATTATATGGTACAAAATAATAATTTATCATTTAGAGAAGCATATAAAATTTCTGCTAGATTAGTAAATTATGCTGAAAAAAGAAAAAAAAAATTAAATCAGCTGAATTTTATTGAGCTTAAAAAATTGAGAAAAGATTTAGATAAAAATGTTATGAAAGTTTTTAATATAGAAAATTCTGTAAATTTAAAAACTTCTTATGGAGGAACGTCTACAAAGAATATAAAAAAAATGATATCTAAACTAAGGAAAGAATTTAAAAAATGAATAAATTTTTAATATTTTTTGTGCTATGCCTTTTTTGTGCATCGTGTGGAGTAAAAGATGATCCTGAGTATAAATCTCAGAAAAATTACAATAAAGTTATATATTTAGTTTAAAAAAAAAATGAATCATATTAGACTTAGGAAAAATAACCTTTGTGTTGAAAATGTATCAGCACAAAAACTTACCAAAAGGTATAAAACACCTTTTTATTGTTATTCTCTTGCCCAATTGAAAGACAATTATCAGAATATGAAAAATGCATTTAAAAACATTGAGCCACTTATATGTTTCTCGGTGAAATCAAATTCTAATCCTGTAGTACTAAAAGAATTAAAAAATATGGGCTCTGGAGCTGATGTAGTTTCACTTGGAGAGTTGTTAAAAGCTTTAAAAGCAGGAATTAGTGCAAAAAAAATAGTTTTTTCTGGTGTTGGAAAAACAGAAGAGGAAATAGTAATGGCTATAAGAAAAAAAGTACTATTGATTAATGTTGAATCAGAAAGCGAAGTGAACCTTATAAATAAAATAGCAAAAAAAACTTCGAGAAAGGTTTCGATTGGAATTAGATTGAACCCTAATATAACAGGTAAAACACATGAAAAAATATCAACTGGTGGAAAAGATGAAAAATTTGGTTTGGTTTATAATGATTTTATAAATCTTTGTAAAAAAATTAAAAAAATGAAAAATTTAAATTTATTAGGATTAAGTGTTCACATAGGCAGTCAAATATCTAGTGTTACACCTTTTAAAAAAGTATTGTCCGTAATAGATAAAATAATAAAGAAAACAAAAATAAATTTTAAATTTATTGATCTGGGTGGAGGTTTGGGTATTTCCTATTATCAAAATGAAAAGCCATTTGATTTGAAACAATATGCAAAATTAGTAAATAAATTCTCAAAAGACAAAAATTCAAAAATTATTTTTGAACCTGGTAGATATATTGTTGCTAATACCGCAATTTTAATTACAAAAATCATTTACATAAAAAAAAGTAATAGAAAAAATTTTATTATTTTAGATGCGGGTATGAATAATTTAATGAGACCAGCTTTATATAATGCATATCATCAGATTATTCCACTTATAAGAAAAGGCAGATTTGCTAAAGGCAATATTAAATTTGTTGGACCAATCTGCGAAAGTTCAGATGAATTTTCAAACCAAAAAACTTTTTCAAAAATTAAAGAAGGTGACTATGTAGCTTTAGCTAATGTAGGAGCTTATGGAATGACTTTGTCTTCAAATTATAATACTAGACCAACTATTGCTGAAATTATGGTTTCTAATTCAAAACATAAAATAATTAGAAAAAGACAGAGTTTAGAAGATTTAGTTAATAATTAATTCAATAAATAACATAATGTCAATTTTAAGATCATTACTATTTAATTTTTTTATTTATTCAGGAATTGTTCTTATTTTTTTAATTGCAATACCAGCATTAATTTTGCCCACAAAAATTACTTTGTTATTTGGAAAACTTTTAGGTCACTACGTAGTATTTATTGTAAGAATATTTCTCAATACAAAGGTAGAGTTTAAAGGAACTGAAAATATACCTAAAAATGAAAAATATTTCGTTGCTTCAGCTCATCAATCAATGTTTGAAACTTTTGCTTTACAAAGTGTATTAGATTATCCCGTATTTATTATAAAAAAAGAACTTTTAAAAATTCCTTTATTTGGACAATATCTAAAAAAAATAAAATCAATTGAAATAATAAGAGACACAACTACCAAAGAAAATATTAATTTTTTTGATAAAGTTGCAAAAATTGTTAAAAACGAAAACAGACCTCTTTTAATTTTTCCTCAAGGAACAAGAGTAAAAGTTGAAGATAGAGTTCCTTTTAAAAAAGGTGTGGGCAGGATATATGAAGCATTAAATATTTCCTGTGTACCTATTGCATTAAATTCAGGAAAAGTATGGCCTAAGAATGGAATAATTAAATATCCTGGAAAAATAACAGTGTCTTTTTTAGAACCAATAAAACCTGGCTTAAATAAAGAAGAATTTATCAAAAATTTGGAAATGAAAATTTATGATGAAATTAAAAATATCTCTTAGTACTATTTTCTACCAAAATCGGGTTTTTCAATATCTTGACCAGCTTTTATAATTTCTTTTCTAATTTTTTTAGTTTCTGTAAAAATTTTCTCTAATTTTTTTTCATTTTTACTTTTAATTGCCTTTTTTAAATCTTTTAGATTGTCTATAAATTTATCAATCATTTCTGATGTATTTTTCCGATTTTGAATAAAAATATCTCTCCACATAATAGGATTAGATGCGGCGATTCTTGTAAAATCTCTAAGTCCTCCTGCGCTATATTTTACAATATTACGATCTTTTTTCTTTTTAATTTTAAGAGTGGTGTTTACAATATTATACGCAATTAAGTGTGGCATGTGACTTGTTATTGACAAAATGTAATCATGTTGTTTTACATTCATTACATCAACTTTACTTCCTAGTTTTTGCCAAAATTTTTCTAACAATTTAACATCTTTATTTTTTGATTTTTTGCTTGGAGTTAAAATGCACCATCTATTTTTAAAAAGTTCTGGAAAACCTGATTCAGGTCCGCTCTCTTCTGTGCCAGCAATTGGATGCGAAGAAATCCAAGATACATTTTTTGGAATATTTTTTTCAATTAAGTAAATTACATTTTTTTTCACTGATCCAACGTCTGTTAATATAGCTCCATTTTTTAAAGAACTTTTTATTTTTAAAATTATATTTTTGTAACTACTCAAAGGACTAGCAATTATAATCAAATCAGATCCTCTAACTATTTTTTTTGTATCAGAACTAGCTTCATTTACTATTTTTAATTTAATTACTTTTTTATTGGTACTATTCGATCTATTGGAAGAAACTACTTTAGTTGCAAGTTTATTTTTTTTTATACCTCTTGCGATAGAAGAACCAATTAATCCACATCCTATTATACATACCTTTTTAAACATTACTTTAAGATACTCCCCATTGATTTTATAAAATTTTCATTAGCTTCTTTATTGCCAATAGTTAATCTTAAAGAATTCGGTATTTTATACTGTGTCATTTTTCTTACAATTAGTTTATCTGCTGCTAACTTTTCAAAAACCTCGTCTGAATTAATTTTTGTTTTATCAAAATTCATCAAAAAGAAATTTACTGCGGGTTCATTTGTTTTAATATTATATTCTTTTAAAATAGAGAATATTTTTTTTGCCCACAATGTATTGTGATCAATTGCTTTTTTTGTCCATTCGTCATCTTTGATAGCTGCCGCACCTGCAGCAAGAACTGCTCTGTTAACATTGAAGGGAGGTTTTATCTGGTACATGCTATCAATTATTTCTTTGGAAGAATAACCCCATCCTAGTCGTAAGCCAGCCAAACCATAAATTTTTGAAAAAGTTCTGGTAACCAGCACATTGACAGAATCTTTAAATAGATCCAGCCCTGAAGAAAAATTATCAGAATTGATAAATTCAAAATAAGCATCATCAACAACTAAAAGAATATCACTTCTAAGTTTTTTTCTTAGATCAAGCATTTCTTTTTTTGATAAATAAGTTCCTGTAGGATTGTTAGGATTTGCAATAAATACAATTTTTGTTTTATCAGAAACTTTTTTTATTATTTCTTCTACTGACGCTTTAAAATTTTTTTCTTTAGCTAATATAACTTTGGCCCTACTAAGAGAAGCATATATTTTATACATAATAAAGCCAAACTCCGTAACAATTACTTCATCATCGGGATTAAGAAATAAACGGCAAGTTAAATCAAATATTTGATCTGAGCCTGAGCCACAAATAATTCTTTTTGAATCTATTTTAAATTTATTAGATAAAGCTTCTCTCAAAGAATTTGAATCGTCTTCGGGATATTTAAAAAGTTTATTTTTTTCCTTTTCAAATGATTCAATGGCTTTTGGACTTGCTCCAAGAGCAGATTCATTTGCAGATAATTTTATTGGATTTGAAATCTTTTTAAACTGAGATAATCCTCCAACATATTTTTCAACCTCAAATTTTATTGGTTTTGGTAAATTCATAATTTTTTTATATATAATGCGTATCGGTAAATACTATATATGCAACTTTGTGGCAAAATAAATACAACCTAATTTGACAAAAGATGCGCTTTTTAGTACAAGAAAACCGCGCTGATTTAACTTAAATTGCGAGCGCATTAAAAAAACAGCTAAAAAAGGTTTTTGCCCGGCTTAGCTGGGCTTTTTTTTTGTTTGATTATGAACAGTGAACTAAAAAATATAAAAAGATTAATTGTTAATCAATCTCTTGAGCTTGATTGTGGAAAAATTATTAAGGGTTTTCCTCTAGCCTACGAAACCTATGGAACTTTAAATAAAAATAAAGACAATGCCATACTTGCATTTCATGCTTTAACCGGAGATCAATTTTGTACAAATATTAATCCTATTACTAAAAGAGAAGGTTGGTGGACATTTGCAGTGGGTCCAGGTAAGGCAATTGATACTAATAAATATTTTGTAATTTGTGCTAATGTTTTAGGGGGTTGTATGGGTTCATATGGACCAAAGGAAATAAATCCTGAAACTAATAAATTGTTTGGAACAACATTCCCAGTAATAACAATAAGAGATATAGTCAGAGCTCAAAAATACTTATTAGACTCTTTAGGTATTGAAAAATTACTTTCTGTAATAGGTGGGTCAATGGGTGGAATGCAAGTTTTACAGTTTGCTGCTTTATATCCTGAACTATCACATTCTACTATTCCAATAGCATGTAGCGCTAGTCATTCAGCTCAAAATATTGCTCTAAATGAATTAGGTCGACAGGCTATTATGGCTGATCCAAATTGGAAAAAAGAAAATTCCTCTCCTGATAAAGGATTGGCTGTAGCTAGAATGGCTGCACATATTACCTATCTTTCTAAAAAAGGATTAGAAGAAAAATTTGGAAGAAAACTTCAAGATAAAGGTAGTTTAAAATTCAGCTTTGATGCAGATTTTCAAATAGAAAGTTACTTACGTTATCAAGGAGCTACTTTTGTTGATAGGTTTGATGCAAATAGCTATTTATATATAACCAGAGCAATGGATTATTTTGATTTAGAAAAACAGTACAAAGGAAATTTATCTCATGCTTTTAAAGATAATAAATCAAAATTTTGTATAATATCATTTTCGTCTGATTGGCTTTACCCTACAATTGAAAATAAAGAAATAGTTATAGCTTTAAATGCGTGTGGAGCAAATGTTCGTTTTGCAGAAATCAATTCTGACAAAGGTCATGATTCTTTTTTATTAAATGTACCAGAATTTTTAAAAACAATAGGCGAATTTATAAACTCAACCTATAATGAAGTAAAAAAATGAAAAAAGAATTTGAAGCAATATCCAAAATAATTGAAAATAACAAACGTGTCTTAGATGTTGGATGTGGAGATGGTACTTTAATGGAATATTTAAAAGAAAAACAAAAAAATGATGTTAGAGGTTTAGAGCCACAAAAAAAATTAGTTCAAAAATGTATAGCAAAAGGTCTTCCTGTTATTGAAGGTGATGCAGAAAAAGAATTAATTCAATTTCCAAAAAAATCATTTGATTATGTTGTTTTAAGTCAAACACTACAGGCTTTTTTTAATCCTGAAGAAGTTCTCGAGCAATTACTTAGAATTGGAAAACAAACTATTGTTTCTATTCCCAATTTTGGATATTGGAAAGTGCGTTTACATTTATTATTTAAAGGAACGATGCCTGTTACAAAAAATTTACCTAACGAATGGTATAATACTCCTAATTTACATATGTGCACTATTCAAGATTTTGTCAATTTTTGTGATAAAAAAAAAATAAAGATTGATAAATCTATGTGTTTAACAAATGAAAAAATTTCAGAAATTACCAAAAGAAATATGAAATATAAAAATATTTTTTCACAGCTAGGTATATTTCTTATAGAATAATTAACTATGGAAATTATACCAATACCGTGTTTAACAGATAATTATGCTTATATTATTAATGATCAGACTTCTAAAATAGTTGGAGTTGTTGATCCTTCTGAAGCTGCGCCAATTATTACATTTCTTAAAAAAAATAATCTTAAATTAAACTACATTTTAAATACACATCATCACTATGATCATATAGGTGGGAATCTTGAATTAAAAAAAACATATAACGCTAAAATTGCTGGTTTTATAACCGATAAAGACAGAATACCTGGTATCGATATTTTTCTTAAAGATGAAGAAAAATGGAAATTTGGAAATTCATCAGTAAAAATATTGCATATACCTGGGCACACATTAGGGCACATATGTTTTTTCTTTGAAAAGGAAAAAGTAGCTTTTACCGGTGACACTTTATTTTCTCTAGGATGCGGAAGAATATTTGAAGGTGATCATAATCAAATGTTAATTTCATTAAATAAAATTAAAAAACTTCCTCTGGATACAAAGATCTACTGTGGACATGAATACACTTTTAAAAATGCAGAGTTTTGCATTAAATATGATGATGAAAATATTGATTTAAAAAAAAAATTCAAAGAAATTAAAAAATTAAGATTGAATAATTTACCTACTGTACCATCAACTTTGAAAGACGAACTAAAATCAAATATTTTTCTCAGATGTGATCAAAATGACCTAAAAATTAAATTAAGCATGAAAAATGAAGAAGATTTCAAAGTTTTTAAGAAAGTAAGAGATTTAAAAGACAATTTTTAGTAATTGAATAACTTGACATGTCAAGTTAGAAAGCTATATTGCCACTATTTCCAAATATGAAATTAAAACAATGTCTTTCGCAGTTATTCAAACAGGTGGCAAACAATATAAGGTCTCAGCAAGTGAAATTCTTAAGATCGAAAGACTTAATGATAAAGAAGGTAAAACTGTAGAATTTAAAAAAGTCCTTTTTTTAAATGACGATAAAACTACCGAAATAGGAAATCCAAACATTCAGGGCGCAAAAGTAGAAGCCACTATTTTAAAAAATATAAAAAATAAAACAATTTTAGTCTTTAAAAAAAGAAGAAGAAAAAATTCAAGAAAAAAATATGGTCATAGGCAACCTGTTTCTTTAATCAGAATAACAAAAATTTTTTCAAAAAGTGGAAAATTAATTGCCGAAGCTGGACCACAGAAAAAACTAACAAAAGAAATTGTTAAAGGTGAAAGAGTAAGAAAAGATCAAATTACTGAAGCAAAAAAAATTAAAACTGAAGAAACGCAAAAAATTAAAAAATCATTAAAAAAAATAGAAGATAAAGAAAAAAAAATTACTGATAATATTGAGAAAAAAGAAGTTAAAAAGAAACCTTTAAGAACTAAAAAAAAGTGATAATATAAAATTAGGATATTAAACATGGCAACAAAAAAAGCAGGTGGATCTTCACGTAATGGCCGAGATAGTGCAGGTAGACGTCTTGGAGTAAAAAGATATGGAGGGCAGTTAGTAATGCCTGGAAACATTATAGTAAGACAGAGAGGTACAAAAATTCATCTTGGTAGTCACGTTGGTATGGGAAGAGATCATTCCATATTTTCATTGATTAAAGGTAAAGTTCAATTTAAAAAATCAAAGCTAAACAGAACCTTTGTTTCTGTTATCCCCAGCTAATTCTTTACAACTTCCAATTAATTTTATTGTAGTTGCGTTATGAAATTTTTAGATCAAGCAAAAGTATATTTAAAAGCAGGAAACGGTGGATCGGGCTCTTCGAGCTTTAGAAGAGAAAAATTTGTTGAGTTTGGAGGCCCTGATGGAGGAGATGGTGGAGATGGTGGTTCAGTAATTTTTATTGCTAGCAAAAATTTAAACACATTGATTGATTTTAGATATCAACAACATTTTAAAGCTGAACGGGGAGAAAATGGAAAAGGAAAAAATAAAACTGGAAAAAATGGGAAAGATTTAATTTTAAAAGTTCCTTTGGGAACTCAAATTTTGGAAGAAGATAATAACACTTTGATAGAAGATTTTACTGAGTCAGAACAAAAATTAATTATAGCAAAAGGTGGGGAAGGTGGTTTAGGAAATGTTAGATTTAAAAGTTCAACAAATAGAGCGCCGAGAAAAAAAACTGATGGTAATAAAGGTGAGGAGTTTTGGATTTGGTTACAACTTAAAGTGATAGCTGACGTTGGTATAATTGGAATGCCTAATTCTGGAAAATCGAGTTTGTTGTCTGTGCTTACTAGTGCAAAACCAAAAATCGCAAATTATCCTTTTACT
>CACLHW010000010.1 GCA_902606835.1 uncultured Pelagibacteraceae bacterium | reverse complement strand
TGTATAACGCTTATTGAAGCTAATCTTCTTTTTAAAGTGCTAAATTTACAGAATTTTGATAGATGGGTTAGGTAAAGAGTTATTATTTTTGGATCTGATGGCATAGGCTTTAAACCATTCTTAATACAAAAACGAGCAAAGTCTGTATAATCAGCTTTGTACGCCCTAAGTGTATTTTTAGCCTTAGAACTCTTAAGATTCTTTAAAGTCTCTAATTCCAGGCTTTTAACATCTGTTACTAAATCATTCATATTTTTCCGATAACCATTAATTATCGGAAATTTATAATCGAGTAATTTGACGATGTCAAGTAATTAATTATAGTGTTTAAAGTATGTTTGTTAACAGAAAGCGAGTTATATTAGATAGAGGACCTAGTTGGCCTGATTATAAGGCTGCTGAGCCGTTCGTAATTCGTTATTATCCCCTTTTTAGGCATAGACCTAAGTGGTTTCCGTTTAATATCTTCATACATAAGCTTTTAAAGAGCGATTTAGGTGATTTGCACGACCATTATTGGACGTACATAACTGTAATTCTTAAAGGTGGTTACTGGGAGACTACTGAAAAGGGCACTTTTTGGAGAAAACCAGGGTATATTGGGTTTAGGAAGTACAACAGTCGACATAGTCTTAAGATACCTGAAGGAAAATGTACTTGGACGTTATTAATTGTAGGACCCAAAAGAAAGGCAAAATTACACTCTAAATACTCAAAAAACCCTTAGTTTATGCTATTTTTTTGATCTTTTGACTACTATTTTTTAGATTCACTATATTCGCCCTCCAGTTGTACCCTTTTGTCATAGTTTCTTAAATAGACCCCTTCTATGGCCGTTTAATCGCTATATTCCTATACTGCAACCCTTGTAAATTAATATTATTTTATAGTCGTTCTTTGCTTATATTTATTTAAATAAACCCCTATTTTTAACGATTATTAGACATCAACTTAGTCGTTCTATTTTTCCTTTTATACTTTATTCAAATAAGTGGCTATTTTATTGGTTTTTTTTAATGTTTATAATACTGTAGTTCTTTATTATAATTTACTTTAAGTTTATTTTATAAGTAATTGATTTTATTCATTTTAATTAAATACTTAAAGTAATACTTTAATATATATTATCTTACAACAACACCAGATCTTTCCCTTAATGATATATAGATACCAGAACATATAATTATTGTTAATCCAACCCATGTCCAATAATGGGGAAAATCACCAAAGAAATAATAGCCTAACATTATATTTGTAACGATTTCAAAATAACCAAATGGAGCAAGTTTTGAAGCGTCAGCATATTTAAGTGAGAGTATTAAAAACAAGTGACCAAGACATGCAAAAATTCCCATTAAAGCAAGTAGAGACCATTGATTAAAAGATGGATTAACCCAAACAACAGGTACAAGGAAAGAAGCAATTACAGCCCCCACTACACCAGTCAATAATAAAGTCAATAAGGGACTATCTGAACTATGAAGTTTGCGAGTTATAATAAGATATATACCGTAAAAAAAACCTGTGCCTAATGCAGAAATGCTAGCTAGATTAAATTCGATAAAACCTGGTCTAATTACGATTAAACTTCCTATAAAACCAATTATTACAGCAGACCATCTCCTAAAACCAACTTTTTCACCTAAAAAAATTGGCGATAACGCAGTGGTAATTAAAGGAGCTACAAAAGCAAGTGTAAGAGCTTTTGCCATTGAAATTATAGAGATTGAATAAAAAAATAAAACATTAGCAGAAAATAAAGTCAAACCTCTAAATATTTGAAGCTTGGGCTGAGTAGTCCAGATTAAATTTTTTCTAAAGAAAAAAAACATAAATGGCAAAGTAAAAAATACAGTAAAAAAATATCTAGCCCAAGTAATTTGAAAAAAGGATAAATCTGCACTTAAGTATTTGGCAATAGTATCCATAAAAGGTAGTATGGCCCAGGCCAACAGATTATAAGAAATGGCTTTCACTGCTAGTTAAAGTATTTTAATGAAATGAATACAACGAAGATTAAAGTGAAAAATGATAAAAAAGTAGATAAGGCAACAGTGCTCGCTATACTATCGGATATTTTCTTAGGTGAATAAATTTTACTTACTAAATAGGTAAGAATTGCTGATGGCATAGAAGCTTGGATAAACATTACCCCTGCCTCAACACCAGATAAATTAAAAAATTTTACAAAACCAAAACCTACGATAGGTCCAATTATAACTCGTATAACTGAATAAATTAAAGTTTCTTTAAATGAAAAGACCTTAAGTTTAGATAAAGCAACACCTAATGACATTAAAACTAAAAAAATTGTTGAATAGCCAATTAAAAAAGTTGCGTTCTCTAAAAATTTTGGTGAAGGAATTTTGAAATAAACAAATAACAAAGAAACTAATAAAGCATATACGGGAATACAATTTAACAACGGCTTTATTGAAAATTTTTTACTAGCTAATAATATATTAACACTGAAATGAAAAACTAGGATCATTGCTGTAGCTGCTGTTGCGATAGCCAAACCCATTTTTCCATAGGCAAATAGACATAGTGGCATACCCATATTTCCAGTATTTGGCAAAATTAAAGGTGGTAACAGTCTATAAATATCCTTATTAAGTATTTTTAAAATAATTACCCCTATAACAGCAAAAATTAATACATATAAAGTGATGTAATACGAAAACCTTAGAAATAATTCCATGCTTATATTGGTGCTTGTTAATGAATAAAAAATAATTGCGGGTAAACCAAAATTGCCTGCAAATGTAGTAATGAATTTAGTATCAAATTTAGGATCTTTTTT
This sequence comes from uncultured Pelagibacteraceae bacterium, assembly GCA_902606835.1. Taxonomy (GTDB): domain Bacteria; phylum Pseudomonadota; class Alphaproteobacteria; order Pelagibacterales; family Pelagibacteraceae; genus AG-414-E02. Next base: position 24,203 of record CACLHW010000010.1, on the reverse strand, counting down.
ACCGTACCAATAGCCTATGCCTATGACCAAAAAAACAGGAAAAAGAACATCAATTAGCTTAATTATAAGATCCATTTTACGATCTTCCTACGACAGGAAGTGGTTTATTTGGATCTTTATAACCTATGGCTTTTTCAAACTCGGTGAGACGTCTGTATATTGATCTAAGCTCAGTAATTCTTGTCCAATTTTGTATAAATAATGAAAAACTACCCTGAACTTCTCTAAAAGCACTCGACGTTTGTATTAATATTCCTAAGGTCATAGCTCCAGTAAATAAACCTGGTCCCATAATTATATATGGAACTATTATCATTGTTTGATTGTACATTATTACCCATAAATCAAAGTAACCATAGTGCAAAAACAAGCGGTGATAGTTAAACTTTATACCAGCAAATAATTCTAGTATAGTAGGTGGTTTAGCATACTCTACTCTGTCATCTTCACCATAAACTAATTCTTTTCTAAATGCTGCTTCGACTACCTGGTTGTTATATTCTAAGCCTGGTAGTTTTATACCTACGAACCAACTAATTAAAAGTCCGCCCAAACTTGCAGTAAGAGAAACATAAACTAAAGATCCGTTAATATCCTTAAGCCAGGGTATGATTACATTTGATGATAATCCCCAAAGGATTGGAATAAAGGCTATTAACAACATAATTGCTCTTACAATTTGAAGTCCAATACTTTCCACAATTTTGGCAAAATTCATACAGTCTTCTTGAATTCTTTGCGAGGCACCTTCTACCTTAGCATCAACATTTTTCCAATAAGGCATATAAGCAAACGTAATCGCTTCTCGCCAACGAAACGCATACAATCTAGTAAAATAGTTTGTGATTGTATAAATTATTACATAAGGAATAGCGAGCTTCATAAAGAGGAATATTCCATCGTAGAATTCCGACACATCTCTTTCTGTAGCCTTTTGAAGAAGATCGTAAAATCCTTTATACCATTCGTTAATTTTTACATCAATCCAAGTTTGTGCTAATAGAGATCCGATTATAAAAATAAAACCTCCCCACGCCCACAGCCGCCATTTTTTACTGAAAAAGAAACTTTTAAGCATTTAGTTATTTTTTAAAAAATTATCAGCATAAGATTTTTTAATAAGTTTACGTTTTTGAGGCTCAACTACATAAAATTCTATATTATTTTTCCTAGCAAAAGTTATAGCTTCATCCTTAGTTTCAAATTCTAATTTAACTTCTGACATAGTATCTTTTGAACTTTCCCATCCCATTAGAGGATTTATGCTTGTGTTTAATGTATCAAATTCTAGCAACCACAGTTTAGTGTTTCTATTACCAGACTGCATTGCTGTCTTGCTAGGTTTATATATTTTTGCTTTTCTCATATTTTAATGGTCGGGGCGGCAGGATTTGAACCTGCGACCCTCTGGTCCCAAACCAGATGCGCTACCAGGCTGCGCTACGCCCCGTTTTGCTAGTTTTATAGATTATATGAGAGTTTTAAGCAATTGAAAGATGATGATTTTTGGGTTTTTTTGTAATAATTAGAAATCAATAGTCCAATGCTTTTAAAAAAATATCTAAATTTTGAAAAGAATGAAAAATCTATAATTATATTACTTCTTTTAATCTCGCTTGCAGCGCGTATACCAGCAATTTTAATTTTAGGAGATACAAAAATTGAAAATGAATGGCTCCATTTATTAAATAATTTAATTAATTACAATGTTCTTGCCCTTCAAAATTTTGACGGTTTCCTTCTACCTAATTTATGGATGCCGCCTCTCTACGTTTACTATTTATATATTCTATCATTGTTAAATTTGGATAATCAAAATTTTGTATTATTAGTGCTTTTTTCACAGGCGATTTTAGCATCTATTTCTATTGTATTTTTTTATAAAATTAATAACTTTTTCTTCTCAAGAAATATTAGTTTCTTTAGTTCATTAATATTATCATTTATTCCAATTTACTTGTATGCGTGCACTCAAATATCTTCAATTTCATTAACGATTTTTTTAGCAATTATCTTTTATTATTATTTTTTTAAAATAAATAAAAATAAAAATCATAAATATATATATGTATTTTCTATAATTGCTGGACTGCTTATACTTGTGAGAAGAGAATTTATAGTGATTTTCATTTTAACTAATTTATATATGTTGGTATTTCAAAAAATATCTTTTAAAAAATCTCTATTAATTTTTATTATAACTCTAATAACTATATCTCCATACTTAGTGAGGAATTATCTTATATTTGATAAAATAATAATTCACTCAGGTTTTGGATTTAATCTTTGGAAAGGAAACAATCCAAACTCAATAGTTGAAGGATCTGAGATTGTTAAAAATGATTTTCAAAATTTAATCGATAAAGTTCCTAAAGATAAATTTTATAGAATTAATGAGGACAAAATATATAAAGATCAAGCAATTAAAAATATTAAAGAAGATCCGCAAAAATATATTTTTTTATACTTTAAAAGGACTTTATCATTTTTCTTTATTGATCTTGAATCGACTAAACCCAATTATTATAACCCTTTACATTATATACCTTTATTAATCTTGGGATTTTTTTCCATAATAGGAATTTTAATATCAGATAAAAGATCTTTTTCATTTAACTATTTAGTTTTATTAATACTTTTTTATATTTTTTCTTTTTCATTTTTTGGAATATTGCCTAGGTACAGACTTTATATTATTCCAATACAAATTATATTTTTGAGTGTTTTAATTAATTATTTTGTTCTCAAGTATAATAATTATAAAAAATAAATCTAAATTATTTGCTGTGTGGAGGAAGTTTTTTTTCTATAAACATTTCATGTTTTCTTGTAGCCGGATTATATTTCTTAGCTTTTAATTTAATTTTAGCTTTTTCACCAGATGATGGTTTTTTCACGTAATAGAAAAAAGGACTATCTGGTTTACTTTCCGGTACAAGACGAACTTTTATAGAAGTTTTTTTAGCCATTTTTTATTTTTCTTAATTCCTTAATAATTTTTGAAATATTTTTCAACCTATCTTTAATCAATCTTTTAGAATTTGAACTTTGCTTATATACACCTAAATCAATATTATCGTCAATAGAATCTATATCTTTTTGTTCTAATATTTTTTTAACACCGTTAATGGTGAATCCCTTTTCTTTTAATAGAAATTTTATACAATTGATAATTTTTATATCTTTGCTTGAATAATATCTCCTACCACCAGCTCTTACACTGGGCTTAATTTGTTTAAATTGTTTTTCCCAATATCTGATTGTATGAGTTTGAATTTCGCCAGTTTTTTCATCTACCAAATTTAATTGTTTGGCTGTTTCGCCTATAGTTTTATAAGCATGATCATTTTTTTTATAATTGTCTTTCATTTTTTAGAATTTTGTTTAGTGAAAAGATTAGGTTTTTTTTATCTAAATTAAATTTACTTGTATCATTAATTAAGTACAGTATTTTATCTTTTCTCATATAATAATTATTAATATTTTTAGAATCCTTTAAGGATAATTCTGTATAAAAATTCTCGATGAAAAAAGATAGAATTTTTAACAATTCAGATTCTTTCTTAACTTTAATAGTATCTATAAGACTATCTATACACGACAAATAATTGTTTGAAATGGTTAAATTTAAATTATCAAAAGTTAATAAATATTTTAATAAATTTCCAGGAGTATCAAACGATAAAAAGCTTCTTATAACATCATCACTTATTTCAAAGTTATATTCTGTGTTTAACTTTTTAAATATCGAAATTTTTTCATTAATGGAGAAATGAAATCTGTAATTAACACATCTAGATTTAACTGTATCAATAATTTTTGAAGTATCATTATGAACTATGAAAAAAAAAGTATTTTCAGTGGGTTCTTCAAGCTCCTTTAACAAAGCATTTGATGCATTTATGTTTAAGTATTCTGCGTTATCAACGAGAACAACTTTTATATTTTTATAGTAAGTAGTTTTATTTAAATACTTTAATAAATTTCTTGTCTGTTCAATTTTAATATTTTCACCAGGTTCAAGACTATCCAAAAGAAAGAAATTGGGATGAGAATTTGATTTCATTAAATTAAAAGTGGAACTTTTTTCATTTATTGACATATTTTCTAAGGAATAGGCAAATTTTTCATTAAGTGACATTATGTAATTAATAAAATGATAAATAAATGTAGACTTACCTGAACCTTTAAGTCCAGACAAAAGCAGTGCATGTGGAAATTTATTGGTTTCATATAATTTGATGAAGGAATTTAAATAATTTTTATAACCAAAAAGATTTTTTTGATTCATTGGATTTAATATGGTTTTTATTTTTTTTTCTGTCATTTTCCTAAAGTTTTCAAAACTTTTTTAAATATTAACTTTTCTACGAGATTTGAATCTTTTGTATTATCAAAAACAACACATCTTTTTTTATCTTTTTTAGCTATTTTAATAAAAGCTTTTTGAACATTAGTGTAAAAACTTTTGGAGAATTTATCATATCTATTAATCTTTCTACGTTTTTTAATTCTATACAAGGCTTTCGAAACATTAACTTTTAATATAAAGGTCAAATCAGGTTTTATTTTCCCAAGTATATATTTATGAACTGAGTCAACTAGAAGTTTGTTTACACCTTTTCCATATACCTGATAAGCTAAAGTTGAATCTATAAACCTATCACATATAACAATCTTTTTTTTTCGTATTGATGGCTTTAATTTTTTAACAATATGTTCATTTCTAGCTGCTAAATATAGTAATGTGTCTGTATATTTATCAAACTGTTTTTTAGAATTTCCCTCAAAATAATCATCAAGAATAACTTCTCTTATTTTTTCCGCATTTTTAGTTCCACCAGGTTCGCGGGTCAGAAATGCTTTTATATTTATTTTTTTGAGATTGTTATTAAGCTTTTTTATTTGATACGATTTTCCTGAACCTTCTATGCCTTCAAAAGTAATAAAAATATTTTTTTTCTTATACATCTCCCCAAACCAGATAGTTTAAAGATGTAAATATCCTAGAAAATATATTTGCTCTTTGAACATCTTCAGCAGCAAATATATCTATCTCTTTTTCAAGTTCGTCTTTTACATAAATTTTTAATACTGCGAGTTTATCACCTTTTTTTATAGGCGATTTTATTGGTCCATCGTACTCTAAGAAAGCCTTTATTGTTTTCTTTTTTCTTTTTGGGATAGTTAGATAAAAATCCTCATCTGATTTTACTTTGACTCTCTTCTTTTTTCCTAACCAAACATCAAGATCACTGTAGATTTCATCTTTTTTAACTACTTGAATAGTATCAAACTTTTTTAGACCCCAATTTAAAATTTTTATAGACTCTCTAGATCTTATATTTTTACTTTTAAAACCACTTGCAACAGCTGTAATTCTTCTTTCATTTACTTCCATAGAGGAAGCTAAAGAATATTGTTCTACTGTTAAAAATCCTGTTTTAATCCCATCTGCTCCTATATTTTTATATAACAATGGATTTCTATTTCCTTGAGTTATTGGGTCACCACCAGTTCTATCCCAGGTAAACGTAGTTTCTTTAAAATAAGTATAATATTCAGGATAATTTTGAATCATATATCTGGACATTTTCATAATATCTCTAACTGTTGAGTAATTATCAGGATCGTTAATCCCTGAAGAATTATTAAAATTTGTATTATCAAGACCAATTTCTTCAGCTTTTTCATTCATCAAAACAACAAAATCTTCCTCGGTTCCAGAAAGCCCTTCGGCTAAAGCAACGCACGCATCATTACCAGAAACTATAATTATTCCTTTTAGTAAATCTTCAACAGTAACTTGATCGTTTAACATAATAAACATTGATGAATATCCGCTTTGAGACATTCTCCAAGCTTTTTCTGATATAGTTATTTTTTCGTCTAAAGATGTTTCGCCACTTTTAAGTAAATCAAAAGCTACAATAGCTGTCATTATTTTAGTCATAGATGCTGGGTAGATATATTCATCAGCTTCATTTTCGTACAGAATCTTTCCAGATAGATGATCTTGAATAATTAAGTGATCTACATCAAAATTTACATCGGAATATGATTTTGAATAAAAATTTATAAAAATAGAAAAAATGATAAAAAATCTTAATAACTTCATATTATTCTTTATATATATTTAAGCCCTCAAACCCTAAATTATTTAAACTAATATATGTAGTTTTTAAAGCATTAAAATTTTCAAATGGGCCTACTAAAAGCCTATATTTATTATTATTAATTTTTTTTACTGACATTTTGTTTGTATTAATTTTATTTTCTAATTCTTTTTTTAGGTTAAAGGCTGAATCTTCATAATAAAAATCTGATATAATAAGAACAAAATTTTTATTTTCTTTAACTTTTTTGGTATCTTCTACTTTATCTAAAGTTATATCATCCATTTTTACTTCATCAACAGGAGCTTTGTCAGCAACATTTTTTTCCTCTTCAAAAATACTCCCCTCTTTTGCAATAAAAGTTTTATTTTTTTTAATTTCAATAATTTCTACATATGGATTATTAATATCCAATTCTAAAGCAGAAGAGATTTGCTTGCTAACAACCATATTAAAAATTTTAGGAAAATTACCTTTTTTAGAAATTTTTGTTTCTATCACTTTTGAATTTTCAGGATTTATAATTTTGATTAGAGTATTAACTTTTAAAACATCGTGAATTACAGATAAACTTTCATTATTAATTTTTTTACTTATTATTTTTTCTTTATATAAATTATCTTCATAAATTAGTACAAAACCACTTGAAGAGTAGTATTTTTTACCTTGTTTTTGTGGTGATTTATAATCAGCACATCCATGAAAAACTAAAAAAGATAGGATTAAAATTATTTTTCTACAAATCATATTTTTATCATATTTGCTAATGTACAAACGCTAATACCAAATCTTAACGATCTATTCCATTTTAATATTTTTTCATAGTTTCCGAAGACTAAAAAGGCTGGGGAATTTGGTTTTCCGTCTGGTATTATCAGCGCAGCTTTAAGATTTGTTTCGAATTTTGTACCATCATAATTTATAACACCCTTTTTTTTCCACTTTGATATCTTTAGTCTATTTTTTATGCCTCTAGCTGAAGAATTAATTAATTTTTTCTTGATTTCTCTTGTCAATTTTACTCTATAAAAACATGGTTGACCCTTCTTCCACCCTATTCTGTTAATATAGTTAGCGGCTGAAGCTAATGAATCTTCTAACGAAAATTTCAAATCAATTTTACTATTTCCATCATAATCAATAGCATAGTTATCAATTGTAGAAGGCATAAATTGAAAATTACCATATGCTCCTGCCCATGATCCAAATAAATCATCAGGATTTACCAATTTTTTATCAATTAATTTTAGCAAGATTAAAAGTTGAGATGAAAAAAAATCTCTTCTTCTTTTGTCAAAGCTTAAAGTCGCTAATGATGATATTATATCCATTTTACCAACATGTTTTCCAAAGTTTGTCTCGATGCCCCATAATGCTAATAAAATTTCTTTCTCAACATTAAATTTCTCTTCAACATCATGAAATAAATTTTTATTTTTATTCAATAAATTTTTTGCTTTTTCTGCCCTAGAAGAATTTGCCCTTTTGCCTACGTAAGTTACAGTATCTTCATAAAATTCTGGTTGTTTTCTATCGTATTTAATTACTTGTTCTAAAAATCTCACATTTTTAAATGCTATATTTAATGTTTCTTGTGAAATTCCTTTTGATAAAGCAGATTTTTTGTATGATTGAAGCCATTGTTCAAAAGATTCTTCAGCAAATGAAGAATTCATAGGTTGTAATAATAGAAAATTTATTAATAAAAAAAATAAGGTGAATTTAAATTTTAATCGCATTATTTTTTTATTTATAATTATAATTTTTTAACTTTTGCAAATTTATTAAACACTTTAAAAATATAGTTAATATCAGATAAAGTTAAACCTTGATGACATCCTATTAATATACCATTTTTCATTACATCGTTGCTTACTTGCTGTGAATTTTTTGTAAATTTATATTTTTTATTTTTCATAACTGGTTGTTTTAAAATATTTCCAGTAAATATTGTTCTAGTTTGAATATTATTTTTTTCAAAAAATATCTGTAGGTCTTTTCTTTTAAATTTTCTATTTTCTTTAATAATTAAAGGATATGCAAGCCAAGCGGTCTTAACGCCCTTAAATACTTTTGGATATCTAAAATATCTATTATATTTTTGAAAATAGTCGTTAATTTTTTTAAAATTTCTGATCCTTAATTTTATATTATTTGGTAATTTCTTAAGTTGTTCTAAAGCAAAAGCAGCTGAAATTTCTGAGGGTAGAAAATTATACCCTAAATCTGTGAATATATATTTTGAGTCATAATCAATGCCTGCTATTTTTGTATTAAATCTCTTCTTAATTTCTTCATTTTCATTAAAAGTTGCTGACGATCTGCCCCAGCCTCTAAGTAATTTGGCTTTATTATATAAATTAAAATCATTAAAACAAACTATACCTCCAAATCCTGCTCCATTAATTATATGAGAAGCATAAAAACTATTCGTTACAACATCTGAAAGTTTACCAGTATTTTTTTTATCTATTGAGTACCCAATAGTATCGGCTGAATCTTCTATAATTTTTAAATTATATTTTTTAGCTATAAAATTGATTTTTTTCCAATTGGCAATATTTCCAATTAAGTTTGGTATCATCACTGCTACCGTCTTCTTGTTAATACTTTTTTCAATTTGATCTGTATCAACAATAAACATTTTATCTAATACACCGACAAAACTGGGCACTAAACCAAGTTGATAAATTGGGGCAACAGTTGTTGAAAAAGTTAAAGTAGGAGTAATAATTTCACTTCCTTTTTTAAAATTATAAGAACTAAGTGCTAATAAATTTGCAGAAGAGCCTGAGTTAACCATAAGTCCATATTTTTTACCAAATAACTTTGTAATTTTTTTTTCTAATTTTTTGACATTTTCACCATCTATAAGGGTGAGACTTTTATTTTTTAAAACGTTAATTGATGCGTTGATTTCTTTTTTATCATATACAGCTTTTCCGTAAAAAATTTTTTTCATATTATTGCTATTTAGTTAGTAATTAATTTTGCTCAACGCTATTAACTTCAGTCTTAACTTTATTATAAAATTTATAAATTAAAACTCTATCTTCTTCTTTTAAAATATTCTCTTTTGCTAAACCTTTTCTCATTTCTTTTCGTAATTTGTTTATTAACTCTTTTCTGCCTTGCTCATCAGTAAATTTATTTATATTTTCAACAATTGGATCAATTCTTTTTCCAATAGTAAATTCAAAACCTATAATAAAAATAAAAGCTATAATAATTGTTTTATAAATAAATCCACGCATTTTATATCAGTATAATAAATCTAACATTGCTAATCAAATTTTAATATTTTTTACAAAATAGAGTAATAACAGAACCGTAAAATGGCGGTGATATTTCCCTTTTATTAAAGATTTTTAATAAATTTTTTTTTGTAAAAAAAGGTGTGTCAAAATATGGATAATTAATATCAAATATCTTGAATCTATTTTTTCTTACAAATCTAATTAGAGAGTCCTGAGAAAATAAACTTATATGAGTTTTATCATGAAGTAATCTAAAATTTTTACCGTATCTTCTAGCTGCACCACTATCAAAATCTGGAGTTTCCAATATTAATAAACCATTAGGTTTTAAAATTTTGTATACCTTTTTTAGTAAATTTTCAGGTTTAGGATGATGTTCTATAACATGCAAAGCGGTAACTACATCAAAACTTTTTTTTTTAAAGTTTTTTATATCTCCTATGAAAATCTCAGCATATTTAGAGGCAGATCTTGCTGCAAAATTGCTGACGTCAATACCATGTTTTTTCCACTTATTGTTTAATGAAGATAATAACCAGCCATGGCCACATCCAATATCTAAAATCTTTCCGGGTTTACTGTCTTTTAAAAATTTAATTACATGACGCATTTGATTTAATTTATATTTTTTTTCAAGTTGTAAATTTCTTTTCTTACCATCCGGATCAGTAACTACACCATGATATTCTTTTTCAAATTTATTTTTATTATAGTAAGATCTGTTATATTTAAAATAATACGATCCTTTTAGAAGTAAATTTTGCATCTCTTTAGCTAAGTTAATTTTTTTTCTCATGATTTTTACCTAAAAAGATCTAACTAAACAAATTAATTTATTGCCAGTTTTGGATGAGATGACAATATATCCTGATTTTTTAAGTCAGGTAATTTTGCTGGATCAATATTTACTCCAGTACGTCTAACTTTTATTTTTATACTATCACTTATTAAAGCTTCCTTGCTTATCAAACCAGACAATCTTTCTATAGCATTTTCTTGCTCTAAATCTTTGTATGTGAAAGTTTCCTGAGAGTCTTGTTTTTCTTTAAAAAACTTACCTTCGTTTTCTGTTATTTCTATAGTATTTCCCCATCTAATATTCATTAACCAAAAACCTTTTTCTTCTCTGAATCTAATTGTTTTTGGAACTTTAATTAGAGCTCCAGATTTTATTTTTTCTATTACAAATGATTCATTTTTAAATTTAAAAGGCTTAACTATAAATTCCTTACCAGGCATCATAGGATCTCTACCATCCATTCTTCCAGAAGCAGAAAATGCATCCATTCGACATCCTGACTGACAAACATCTATATAATGACATCCTTTGCAACCCTCATATAGATAACTTTCGTTCCTCCATGATTTTGTTTTAGCATAGGATTCTTTTAATCCTATCTCATAGACATTTCCATAATCTTTATCTTCCATAACACATCCATGAGTTCCTCCATTAGAGTTTATATTAAAACGATGACCTTGTTGAGTGGGACAACCACGTCCAACAAAATCTTGGTACTTTTCCAAATCTCCCAACATGCACAATGGATAATTAATTAGCGTACCAACTTGTAATCCAAAATCTTTTTTAAGTCTTAATAATTCGTCTAAAGATTTTTTTGCTTCTTTAATTGTCACAAAATGTTGTTTTTTGTTATCAGTCCTATCATAAGCTGGTGGAATAACCCTGTGAGCAAAAAATTGTGTTACTCCTAGACTATGTAAAAATTTACCTGAATCATAAATTGTATTTTTATTATGTTGAGTGACAATTGTATTAGCGCTCACTCTTATGCCTGCCTTCACTGTAGTTTTTATACCATCAATAATTTTTTGGTATGAACCTTTTGATACAGTAATAAAATCAGTTTCTTTTTCGTAATATGAAAACCACGATGTGAGTACGTGATCCAATCCTATTTTTCGTAGTTTTTCCATTTTCTCTGTTGTTGCCAACATAAGATTACTATTTAAACTTACAGAAATGTTTTTAGATATGAGTTGTTCAAGAGCATAACAAAGTTCATCAAATTTTGCTAAAGGTTCTCCTCCAGAAAGAATAACGTGAAATACCTTATTATCATCAAATTCTTTTATTAAATAATCTATTTTCTTTTTATCTAAATTAAATTTACCCGCATGTTCTTCTCGCCAAGGATTATAACAATGCCTACATTTGACATTGCAAGCCTCTGTCATTTCTAAATTTATTACCGTTGGCGAAGAATAAATTTTTTTATTGTAGTTTGTTATTTTGGTTTTAGGAGAATATGATTCTTCAAGAGGATATTCCACTTTTTGGTGGGATTTAAGTCTTTCTTTGTCTCTTTCACTAAATATATTATCAATAACACTTTTTGCCATGTTAAATACCTACCACTTCTCCACCCCACCGTCTATCCGTATCTTGCTGGGATATATTTTTTGCTGACTCTTGTCCTTCAATGGATCTAAATAATTTTTTAACATAAACTCTTGTTAGTGTCCTGCTTATGCCCTCAAGTGAAGTGCCAAATAAGTTATTATAATTTTGAATTTGGTCAATTTGAGTTTTATTTAGTTTAAAATTAAATTCCATGTTTGATTTAAATTTCAATTTTTTTAAATCTATGTCTTCACTTATATTATCCTTTGAAGCTATAAATTTAGGTATATCAAATTTAAAATTCTTCTTCATTGTTGGAACAACATTAAAAATTTCTTTTGTTTGGCATTGTTTGTAATTTACTAAATCCTCAACAAAATCTTCGAGCTCCACTTGGTTTCCTAATTTTTTTAATAACATTTGTTTTGTTGTAAATATAGCTATTTTGCTAATATTTTCTAAATCTGTAGTTAGTGATCTAGATTTATATTTAAACATTAGGTTGCTTCCTAATTCACCTTTTATGAACTTGCCTATATTGTTTGCGTTCTGTGTAAACTTTCTTAATTCATCATTTTTAACCCACAATTCTTTTTCCGAATCCACTAAAAAGTCGCTTAGTAATTTATTAAATTTAGAAAACTCATTTTTACTTGAGTTTTTGTATATTTCCTGAAGCCAATCCCACATTGAAATATTTAGTTTCTTTAATAAAAATGAAACTTCCTCAAACAAACAATCATTAAAGAAAATGTATAAAATTAAATCCATTTTACGACACTCTAAATAATCATTAAAACTAAGTGTGTTATTATTAGTGCAAATTTCTTCAATTTCTGCGACGCTTATTTTTTCCCCTAGAATTTCATAGGTTCCATAACATCTTGGCAAAACGCGAAATTTAGTTTTCATTTCATATTTTTTCTTAGTGGAATCAGATCCAAGCTCAGTGCCTGGTAATATCATTAACTGGTACATCGTTATATTTGTGAAATCCGCATTTACCAATTTTTTTAATGATTCAAAATGCTTTTCTTTAGTATCACCAGGAAGTCCTAAAATAACTTCACTATAAGAGTTGGCGCCAATCTCAGATGATTTTAATGCCATGTCCAGAATTTGAGTCGAAGATATATTTTTTCTTTTAATATTTTGTTGAACCTCAGGATCCATGCTTTGAACAGAAGCATTTATCCTCATTGCGCCATTAACAATTTTTGCAGCTTCTAAAATTCTATCCTGCTTATTTTTTCCAGTAGAGACATTTATATACTTTGGATAACCTGTTTTCTTTTGTTCTTTAGCTAGGACTCGACACGTATCGAGATCTTCTTTGTACATACCAAAATTTGAGTCAGCTATATATAAATCTGATCTTTTTTTGCTAGATTCCAGATTGTTCATTTTTTTAGATATATATGACACTTCACCCTCTACAACTTCCCTATTTTTTGCTCTAACTTTTAGCCAATACTCTTGGCCCTCTGTGCAAAAAGTGCAGCTAAAGGGACAACCTCTATTTGTTTGTATTATAGGAAGAAGTTTACCATCAAGAAAACTATCTAATTTTCCAGATAGATATGGCGAAGGAATTGCTGTTAAGTCCATAATTCTTTCAATTTTTTTATGAGGATAGAATTTACCATCTTTAATAAAAACTAAATTTGGAAGATTGGCAATTACTTCTATATTACTTTTATTTTTTAATTCTAAAATTAATTTATAAAACGCATGCTCAGCCTCTTTAACAATATAATAGTCTATCCACGGTTTATTTTTTAAATATTCAAATTGTTCCTTTTCATTTGTTGGAAAATTAGGTCCTCCAGAAATTGTTATTACTTCGGGAAACTTTTCTTTTATGTTTTTCATATAAGCATCACTTAATGATGAGTTCCAAATAAAATTTGAAAAACCTAAAATATCAGGTTTTTCAATTTCTACTTCTCTTGATAAATCTTCTGGATATTTAAATAGCCTGGTTTTAGGCAAATCAGGCATCTTGCTTTCAAGGTATTCCGAAATCATACCTATAGCAGCAGGAACAAAATCTGATGCAATCGTTTGTTGTGTGTATGTTAAATCAGCTAACCAAACTTTCATAATATTAGTCTATATATAAAATTAACACATTTAAATTTCTTTTTCCCAAAAAAAAGGCAGTGTCCATTGACCTTTTCTTGGATATGTACAGTCTTGGCATATTGTAGGTAGTTTATTAATATTTTTCATCAAAAAATTCTCTCTAAGAGCTTGAAAATCACTATTTGCCCAAATTTCTTTTATGGAAGAATCGTTTAAATTTCCATAAATATTTTTACCATTAACATCAAGACAACAGATTCTAACTTTGCCATCTATTTGAATAAAACATTGATTAAAAGGAAATAAACAAACTGATGAAAAAATCTCTTTACTCTCATGAATTTTAGAATTATCTATTTGACCACCCCAGTTGTGCATTTTTGTTCTTAGAACTTTATCTGCTTTATTTTTCCAATATAAATAAAAATCCTCTTCTTCATGCTGATTAGTCTCATTGATTAACATTCTAGGAAAAACCCAGGGATAAAAAGATAAATTTTTCTTTCTAATATTAAGTAATAAATTTGTGTTATCATAAGCTTTTTTTGTATCTACGCCAATTCTGTTAGATTGATGAGTAGTCTCAGAAATTCCATCTAGTGAAGCAATTACGTATTGTAAAGTTCCCTGCAAATTATTTTCAAAAATAGCGTTTATTAATTTTTCGTTAAAAAATTCCATATTACTTGACATGTAGATATGTTTAATTTTTTTCTTTTTGGCATAAATTAAAAAAGAAATAAGTTCTTTATGTAAAGTAGGATCTCCGTCCATAAATAATGCAATGCTTTTCACATGATTTCTATAAGGGTGTATTTCATCAATAATCTTCTTGTATATGTCAAAATGCATGTAGCCTTTAGTTCTAGTATGGTCAGGTTGAGGACAAAACCAACATTTAGCATTACATATATTTACAGTCTCAATTGAAAAACTTTCTGGAAACTTAGCTAAATAATCCAATTTTTTTTTATGAAAATGATTAAAAATGAAATTAGGTATAAATTTTTTTAAAAGTTGCTTTATTTTTTTAGTAATAATTGATCTATGATAAATCTCAAAAATATGATGTCTTGCAGTATAAAAAGGTTTTATTACTAAATAAAGTATAAGTCTCATAAATCTCATAATTATGAAATTCTAGACTTTTATTTGTTGTTTCTCTTGTCTTGTTTTTTTCTTCTTTATATATGAATGATA
Organism: uncultured Pelagibacteraceae bacterium; assembly: GCA_902606835.1. Classification (GTDB taxonomy): domain Bacteria; phylum Pseudomonadota; class Alphaproteobacteria; order Pelagibacterales; family Pelagibacteraceae; genus AG-414-E02. The sequence goes on along the minus strand of CACLHW010000010.1, from coordinate 9,180 downwards.
GCTATCCATACTTTTATCCAAATTTGATGATCCGTTTGTTTTAGATGAAAATCTAGCAGCGTCTGCATTTGGGTTCATAGTATTTTCCCAATTTACTATTTTTTCTTCCTTAATTTTCTTCTTACCATTTATTGAAGAATCGAAAGAATTTTCTACAGAAGTTGAACCGTCACTTTTTCCACCTCTGTTTCTAAATCCTCTAAATGTTACATCTAAATTATCATACAAATGATCTATTTGACCTAAAACTGCAGATCTTTGTTTGTCATAATAATTTTTCATTAATGTTTTGTTGGCTCCTTTTAAAGCTTCATAAAATTCTTTATCAGATAAATTTGTAAAGTTACAACATAGTAAATCTGAATTTAAATGCTTGTTTTCATAAAAATCTTCAGCTGGATTATTTTTATCTAAAAGCCCAGATTCAATCGCATCATAATATAATGGAGAGCCAGGATATGGAGTAACAGGTCTTATAGTTCTCTTTTCTGCAAAATCGTCATACTTTAATAGAAAGTCCACACTTTTTTGTAGAGTCTCTTTTGTGTCACCTCTATTACCAAATATAAAATTAAATCCTGGACTAATGCCAACATCAAAAGTTTGTTCTATTCCAGCAATTATCATTTCAGGTCTAAGACCTTTTTTCATATTATTTAAAACTGTTTGATCCATGGATTCAATTCCGTAAATAATAAAAACACAACCAGCATCTTTCATTAGCTGAAGCAATTCTTTACTACAATAATTTAATCTACCCATACAATCCCAAGTAATAGGCAAATTCCTTTTTAACATTGCTTTACAAACATTTTCTGTATGTTCAACAGAAGCCATTAACAAATCATCTTGAAAAGAAAATCTTGTGATACCATAGTTTCTATAAAGTAATTCAATTTCATCTAGCAAATATTCTGGATCTCTCATACGATAACCGGGATCCATACGATAACAAAAAGTACATTTAAAAGTACAACCTCTTGCTGACATTAGTGGAAAACAAAAATCTGTAAGAGAGCATTTAGCTAATCTTAAAAGCCTATAATTCTCCATAGGAAAGATTTCATAAGGTATCATCGGAAGAGAATCTAAATTACTAATTAGTGGTGCCCTTGGAGTTTTTTGAAGCTTTCCATTTTCTAACCAAGCAATTCCTGGAACATTTTTTAATGGAGTTTTATTTTCTATAGCGTCCATTAATTTTGCTATGGTAATTTCACCTTCACCCATAGCCACAACATCACAACCAGATTTTCTTAAAAAGAATTCAGGTTCAGGTGTTGGTCCATATCCACCCATAAGGTAAAAAGGTCTTTGCTTTGAATTATTTATGGCCTTCGATAAACGTTTCATCTTAAGGTATTGGTAATAACCTCCAATTAAACTTAAAATTACAACGTCAAATTTATTATTATCTAAATATTCTGTAAGTTTTTCATCTGCATAATGATGAATATCTTGATGCCAAATTTTAATTTCATGACCTTGCTTTTTTAATATTGCTGCTAAAGCTCCAACTCCCATTGGAAATATTTGGTCATATGCACCATTATCGTAAACAACAAATAAAACTCTTGAAGCCATCGTGATTAAATTAAACTATTAATGGAATAACGCAAGTTCTTTATAAAAAAAATAAATCAAATTATCCCACTTTTTCATGTAATATTTTTCTCATACTATCTGCCGCATCTATAGTGGGTCTCATTAAAAAAAATTTATCTTTACCTAATTGATTGAAATATTCCTGATTCGACATCGATAAAATTTTAAGAACTTTCTCCTCAAAAACTTCAAACTTGGGTTCCTTTATAATACATATGCTGCTATCAGAAAGTTCATACCCTAAACCGGGAAATGCGATTTCTGGATGGCCAGTAAAATTACATGATAAAACTTTTTTTTCTAGAGCTATAGCTTCTCTTAAAATTGTACAAATACCACTAATAGAAAGCTTGCTTTGCATAATATTCACATAAGAAGAATATTCAACTCGTCTATCTAGCGATTGGTGTATTTGAAAATTATAATTCTTAAGATAATGTTTATAAAAATAAACTTCTCTATCAGCATATTTTGTACCATGGTCAGATTTTCCTGAAAAAACTAAATTTAAATTATGTTTTTTACATAATCTGTACGTAAACTCAGCAATTAATCCAACACAATCAGCTAGATTTTTTACTTGGGGATAGTCATAATTAATTATTTCTAATGGTGTTGAAACTAAACAAATGTCAAACTTTTCAGGATCAATTTTTATTTTTTTTAAATTGACATATTCATGACTTAATGAAGATCTTAACGATCCAATAATTTCGATCTTCTTAACATTGATATTATTTTTCTTGTAAAAATCTTTATCATATTCACTAAAACAGTATAGTTTAGGTATAAAAAATTTTTGTTTCATTTCATCTGTCATGAATGCAAATATATGGGGAGTACCATTTTGAATAGCTATAAATTCTATCTCATTATGTAAAGCTTTAGAAATTAAATGGAAATCAGGTGAAAATTCAATCTCTGTAATAACTATTTTAGGCGATATTTCTTTAATTAAACCTATTAAGTAACTTTGCTTAAGGCCACGTTTAAATACGTTTTTAATTACAAAAAAAATAATTTTACTTGATATATAAATTTTATTAATTTTATCAAGTCTTGTTGAAAGGACTTCATAATTTTTATTTGGTAAAATTTTATCTATATCAGAGACTGTAGTCTCGCAATCAAAAATTACTGTGTCTCTTTTTTTAATTTTACCAAAATAAAATTTTGATTTGAAAATCAACTTTATAAGTATTTTGATTTTTCTTATAAAACTAATATTTAAAAATTTGTATATTGAACTTATGAAATTATTTTTAAGTAGAATATAACCCTCTTTATTAACAAAATAGTCTTCAAAATACTTATGACAGACTATCTTCTCTTCCCCATCACGAGAAATTAATGTACTTGTCTCATTATTCATAAAATTTGGAATACTATAATATGTTCATTAAATGAACAGGAAAGCAAGTTTTTTGTTTTATTACTTATTTTAAATTTAAAAGTTTTAATAATCTGCTTTGTGGTTTTTAATATGAGCTCTCAACTTTTTAGCAATCTTTTTTTCTTCAGGAAGAATATGACCAAGCTTTGGTATACCAACAGATTTTTCCATTACTCTTATAGTGCTTACCAAATGCATCATTCCATTTTTTTCAACAGAGGCCGCTTGATCAGAACCATATAATGATCTATCTAGAGTTATATGTCTCTCTAGTGAATTTATACCTAACATTGCTGCAGCATATGACACTCCAAGACCAGTTTCATGCCCACTATATCCAACTTTACATTTATAAGTATTTTTTAAATCAGTAATAGTTGCTAAATTAGCATCTTCAGCATTCATTGGATAAGTTGAAACACAATGCATTAATTCAAATTCGCATTTACTGTCTTTAAAAACTTTTACAGCTTTGTCTATATGTGATTTAGTCGACATTCCAGTTGAAATAAAAGTATATTTTTTTCGCTTGGCTACTTCCTTTAATAATTCGTCATCTACTATCATTGCTGAAGCAATTTTGTGGTATTTTAAATTATATGCATCTAGGAATTTTAGACTATTTAAATCCCAGGCAGACGCAAACCAATCGATTTCTAACTTTTTACAGTACTTATCAATTTCATCGTATTCTCTTTTACCAAATTCTAAGCCTTCTTTTTGTTGACGCTGTGTTGTACCCCAAGGACTTTCTCTATGTCCATCAAGGAATGCTTTGGAATAAACAATATTTATATCTCTTTTTTGAAACTTTACTGCATCAAAGCCAGTATTTTTTGCAAGTTTTATTAATTTTTTAGCAAGAGATAAATCTCCATTATGGTTTATTCCAATTTCAGCTATAAGAAATATTTTATTCATAATTAAGACTAAAGTTTTAAATTTTTTTCAACCAATTCACATAGTGAATGACCAATCAATATGTGCATTTCCTGAATTCGTGCAGTGCTATCCGATGGAACAATTAAATCTAAATCTGATTTACCGGCGCAATCTCCTCCGCTTTTTCCCAACATAGAAATTGTTTTTAATTTTAATGATTTTGCTATTTCTATAGCTTTAAGAATATTTTTACTTTTGCCAGATGTAGATAGTGAAACTAATAGATCACCTTTTTTAGCAATACCCTCTATTTGTCGAGAAAAAACATTTTCATATCCATAGTCATTTGAAATACAAGTTATCACTGCGCTATCAGCAGCTAGAGAAATTGATCTAAGCGGTTTTCTATTATTTTTAAACCTACCAACAAGCTCAGCAGCTAAATGCATGCTATCAGTCGCGCTACCTCCATTGCCACACCACATTACTAATCCTCCGTTTTGAAGACAATCACTAATTATTTTAGAAGCCTCATTAATTTTTTCATCTAAATTTTTAAAAGTATTAGTGTGAACGTTTAAATGCTCATCAAAAGATTTTTTTACAATCATAATTTAATTAACTTTACATAGCACAGTTTATGTATTTTTTGAATTATAAGGCTAATAATCACAAAATGATAGGAATTACACTATATAAAAATTATATTTGTATTAAATTTAAAAAGATTATATTAAAACCAAACACTGTTGGAGGGGTGGCTGAGCGGTTGAAAGCATCGGTCTTGAAAACCGACAATGGGGCAACTCATTCGTGGGTTCGAATCCCACCCCCTCCGCCATCATTGAAGCTTGAAAGTTTTAAGTAGTTTCGAGACTTTATTATCAGGAATTTTTTTATTATAAATTTTTTTGAAATACCACTCATATATTATTTCATCTTCTATAAGTAAAAGATTTTTTAAATCTTCAAGATCGTTACAATTAAGTTTATTAATATATATTTTAACAAAATTGCCTAATAGAATATCCATTTCTTTGCTTCCTCTGTGTGTAGATCTATAAACAATTTGTTTCTTTAAAATTTCATTATCTTTCATACTTTAACAAAATTCATTATATATTATAAATTAATGAATCAACTAAAAATACAAGATTACTTAACAAGGAATATATCTATATTAAAGGGTGTAGGTACAAAAATTAAAAAACTACTAAAGAAGAAAAAAATTGAAAAAATATCTGATTTATTATGGAATTTTCCTCAAGGTTACACAGACAGATCTAATTTACAAACATTAGATAAACTTGAAATAGGTAAAATTACTACTATCAGGGTAAAAGTAATAAAATATAATTTTCCTAGAATAAGAAATCTTCCTAACAAAGTTATTTGTGAGGATGAAAAAGGAAAAATTGATATTGTGTTTTTTAATAGCAGAGAGGGCTATATAAGAAAAATTCTTCCAATTAACAATGACGTTATTATAAGTGGAAAAATCAATTATTTTAAAAATAAATACCAAATCACTAACCCGGCATACGTTGTTCCAGTTGAAAAAGAAAAAATCGTTAATAGAGTTATTCCAAAATATTCGCTTACGGAGGGACTTACAGAAAAAATATACTTAAAATTGATAGAACAAGTATTGAACAAAATTACTAATTTAAATGAATGGCATAATAATGAAACTTTAATGAAAATTGGTAATGTTAGTTGGAATCAGTCAATTGAGCAATTGCATAAAAAAAAAATAAGTGATTTTAATTCAAAATACTATAGGAGATTGGCGTACGATGAAATTTTATCTAATTTGTTAGTCCTTTCTCAAGTGAGAAGAAGAATAAAAAAACAAAAAAAAATTTCTAAAAAATTTAATCATGACCAATATATTAAAATTATTAAAAATTTAGATTTTTTACTAACATCAGATCAAAAAAAAGTAATTGATGAAATTAATCATGACCTAAAATCTCAATATAAGATGTTCAGAATTCTACAAGGTGATGTTGGTTCAGGTAAAACTATCGTGTCATTCATTAGTGCAGCTAATGTTATAAAATCTGATTATCAAGTTGTTATGATGGCGCCTACTGAAATTCTTGCAAAACAACACTACGATCTTGCAAAAAAAATATTTAAATCTACTGACATTATTATTGAATTTTTAACAGGAAAAACTAAATCAAAAGAAAAAAAAGATATTTATAAAAGATTATTGAATGGAAAAATTAATTTTTTAATTGGAACACATGCTGTGTTTCAAAAAAATATTATTTTTAAAAAACTGGGCCTTGCTATAATTGATGAACAGCATAAATTTGGTGTAAGACAAAGAATAGAGCTTGCTAAAAAAGGAGGTAAGGATTGTGATATACTATTGATGTCCGCCACTCCTATACCTCGAACTTTAATAATGTCAGTTTATGGTGACATGGATGTTTCAAGAATTATAGAAAAACCTTTAGATAGAAAAGATATAATCACTTTAAGTAAACCTGAAGAAAAAATTGAAGAAATAATAAGTTTTGCTAAAAAAAAAATTTTAGATGGGAATCAGGTTTTTTGGGTTTGCCCGCTTATAGAAGTATCTGAAAATTTAGATTATTCATCAGCAGAAAAAAAATATGATTTTTTATCTAAAAAATTTCCAAATAAAGTAGGTTTAATTCATGGTTCCTTAGAAAAGAATGAAAAAGATAAGGTGCTTGATAGTTTTTTAAAAAGGAAAATAGATATACTGGTATCTACTACAGTAATAGAAGTTGGCATAGATTTTCCAAATGCTAATCTTGTTATCATAGAAAACTCTAATAAATTTGGATTATCTCAATTGCATCAATTAAGAGGAAGAGTTGGTAGAGGTTTAGAACAAGGAGTCTGTTTGTTGCTATTTAAAAAAAATCTAAGTGAAAATGCAAAAAAAAGGATTAAAATTTTAAAATCTTCAAATGACGGCTTTTTTATAGCTGAAGAAGATATGAAGTTGAGAGGTTTTGGTGACGTTTTAGGTTTTCAACAAAGTGGAATAAAAAACTTTAAAGTTGCCGATCCTATTCATCATCAAGATCTATTTGAAATAGCTAATAGAAACATAAAAGATATAGAAAAAGATGAGAAAAACTTCAAAAGATATGAGTTTTTAATTAAGCTTTTTGATAAAGCAGATATAGTTAATGAGATAAAACTGAAAAAAACTATTTAGGATCCGAAGTTCCTGCTGAAACTATAAATTTAGAAGCTTCCTCAAAAGTAAGATCAAGATAAATTATCTCTTCCTTGGGAAACATTAATAAAAAACCACTTGTCGGATTTGGAGTGGTTGGTACGAAAACGTTAACTAACTGTTTATTCGTTTTTGTACTTATTTCACTTTTGTTTTCTTTAGTAGCAAACCCTACTGCCCAAGATCCTTTTCTTGGATATTCAACTAATACAACATTTTTTTTTGAATTTTCGGATTTTGTGAAAGTTTCGGTCATTTGTAGAAGCGCTGAATAAATAGTTCTCAGAATTGGTATTCTTTTTAATATATTATTAAATAAATTTAATAATCTTTTTCCTAAGAAAGATAATGAAATAAAACCTATAAAAGTGATTAAAATAATAGCAATAAAAATCTCTAATCCTGGTATATTGTATGGAAGGTAGTGATTTGGATTTATTTCTTTAGGTATAATTTTAGAAGAAATAGTAATAAGAAACAGGGTTAAGTACACTGTTATTCCTATTGGTATTAATACAACTACACCAGCTATAAAATAATTACGTATCCTTTTAAAAATACTACTTTTTTTTTCTTTAATTGCCATTTATTATATACTTTTAATTATGAGCAAAATTAATAACATAAATAGAAGAGAATTTCTCGAGATTTTTGGCACATGTAGTTGCGGATTAATTATAACCTCTTGTACAACTGCCCCTATTACTGACAGAAAACAATTAAAAATTATACCTGAAGTCACATTAAATAAACAGGCTGCACAAATATACGAAAATGTTAAAAGAAAAACAAAACTCAGCAAAGATAAAAAACAACTTGATGAAATTAGACTTATTGGATCACGTATTGAAAATGCTGTTAGTTCATATTTTGATTCTATAAATAAGCCAGATCCAACTTATAATTTTCAATGGGAATATATTCTTGTCGATAACGATAAAATAAAAAATGCTTGGTGTATGCCTGGTGGTAAAATAGCTGTTTATACTGGAATACTAAAAGTAACAAAAAATAAACATGGCTTAGCTGCAGTCATGGGTCACGAGATAGCTCATGCCGTGGCCAAACATTCTGTTGAAAGAGCAAGTAGAGCTTTAGTTTTAAATCTTGGAACAACTGCGTTGGATATTTTTACTGGTGGTGCAATTTCAAATACACAAAGAACTACAGGAGTTGACGTAGCGGGAATGTTAAGAACATTTGGTATTGATAACCCTTTTGGAAGAAAGCAAGAAACCGAAGCTGATTATTTAGGATTAATTTTTTCATCTTTAGCAGGTTACGACATTAGAGAATCTGTAAAAATTTGGGAAAGAATGAAAGAGGCAAATAAAGGTCAAGAACCTCCGGAGTGGATGAGCACGCATCCATCAAGTTTAAGAAGAATAGAATCTTTGAAAGCATGGATACCTGAAATCATTATTAATTATCCTCCTATTAAGAAAATTTCTTAAAACTTAAAATTTAATTTATTTTTTTGTAATCTCGGCAAATCTTGATTTAAATACTTTTAATTCAAAATTGTTTTTCAAAACAAATTCATCTATGGCTTTTCTAACGCCAGGAGCATATGAAAGATTGTAATCATCACAAACTATTGTTCCATTATTATTTAATACATTGACTAAATTATTAAGATCATTTCTTACTGTTTCATATTTGTGGCCGCCGTCCAAAAAAACATAATCGAAAATAGAAACGTTAATTTTTTTCAGTATTTCGTTAGAGTTACCTTTAATTATATTTATATTATCTTTAAATTTTCCCAGTAAATTAGTAACTGATTTGTAACTATACGGATCAGATCTAATTATATATTTATAATACAAAGTTTTAAGTGGATTAGAAAATTTTGTAGTTGGTGCAACCTCATCCATTAATATTTTTGTGTCATTAGAAAAGATGTCTATACCAGTAAATTGAAAGCTATTACCATAAATATTATAAAGTAACTCACATACATTTCTTGAAGTGACTCCGTGAAAAATTCCTATTTCTAAAAAGTTTTTTGGCTTTTTATCTTTTATATGATTTAATAAAAAAAATGCATCCTCTTTTTTTTTAAGACTGGTTT
>CACLHW010000009.1 GCA_902606835.1 uncultured Pelagibacteraceae bacterium | reverse complement strand
TTCTTTCTCAAGCAATAAAAATTTCAGACTTTTTTTTAAATGATGGAGAAATTGTTTCTACCAAAGGAAGAAAAAGTAGAGAAAACAAAAAATATTTTGCTAAAAAAGGAGACAAAATTAACGGAAAACCTCTTATAGTTTTAATTAATAGTGGGTCAGCCTCTGCGTCAGAAATTGTTGCTGGAGCGCTTCAAGATCAAAAAAGAGCTATATTGTTAGGCGAAGCTACATTTGGAAAAGGATCTGTTCAATCTATTATACCGCTTAAAAATAGAGGAGCTATAAGATTAACTGTATCGAAATATTATTTACCTTCTGGAAAATCTATTTCTGAGGTTGGTGTATTACCAGATATAAAAGTTGAAGAAAAAGGTGAGGAATTTTCAATAAATACAGATACGGATAACCAATTAAATTATGCAATTAAACTTTTTGCCGGCTAAATTTAAATGCAATTACCGTTAAGAATTGGTGTTGGTATAGTTCTTTTAAACGAAAAAAATAAAGTCTTTGTAGGAAAAAGAATTGATAATCCTGAAAATTTTTGGCAAATGCCTCAAGGAGGGGTTGATAAAGATGAAAATTTTCTACTTGCAGCAAAAAGAGAGCTAGAGGAGGAAACTGGGGTAAAATCGGTAAAATTAATAAAAGAAATTAATAGATGGTTCAAATATGATTTGCCCAAAAATTTATTGGGCAAAATCTGGAAAGGAAAATACAGAGGTCAAAAACAAAAATGGTTTATTATGAGATTTGTTGGAAAAAATGATGAAATAAACATCCACACAAAAAAACCTGAATTTCTAGATTGGAAATGGATAGAACCTTCAAAACTTCCAGAAGTATCTGTTTCTTTTAAAACTAATATTTATAGAGAGATTAAAGAAGAACTTAAATTTTTAAATTTATTTTAAACTCTAATTTCTTTTATGGCTTCAAGCTTATGATTAAGTATATATCGATCGTGATCGCTAATATCTTTGTTAGAAAGTTTGTCCTGGGCTGCTTTATTTAAATTATCTATAGCTTCTTTTGATAAATCTTTTAAGTTTATTGCTGAAGCCGATAGAACAACTAAAATATTATCAAAAAATTCAACAGTACCATCTTCGATAAAAAATTTTTCAGAATTACCATCTGCTTTTTTTACTTGTAATATTCCAGGTCTTAAAAAAGTTATTATTGATATATGATCTTTTAATATACCCATTTCCCCTTCGTAGGATGGCAAAGTTACAGCTTTTGCATCACCAGAGAAAATTATTTGCTCTGGGCTAATTATTTCTATTTTAAAATTTTCTTCCATTATGCAGCAGCATCTTTTGCCATTTTTTCAGCTTTTTCTACCGCTTCTTCTATAGTTCCAACCATATAAAAAGCTGCTTCTGGCAAGTGATCATATTCACCTTTTGATATAGCATCAAAGCCTTTAATTGTTGCTTCTAAATCAACAAGTTTACCGGGAGAACCTGTAAAAACTTCAGCGACAAAAAATGGTTGAGATAAAAATCTTTGAATTTTTCTTGCTCTAGCAACGGTAAGTTTATCTTCTTCCGAAAGTTCATCCATTCCTAAAATTGCAATTATATCTTGCAAAGATTTATAAGTTTGAAGTATTTTTTGAACTTCTCTGGCCACTCTATAATGTTCTTCTCCAACTATTCTTGGATCTAAAATTCTTGATGTGGAATCTAAAGGATCGACTGCTGGATATATTCCTAATTCAGCAATTTGTCTCGATAGCACTGTAGTAGCATCTAAATGTGCAAAAGATGTGGCTGGCGCAGGATCAGTTAAATCATCTGCGGGAACATATATGGCTTGAACCGAAGTAATAGAACCTTTGTTTGTAGTTGTGATTCTTTCCTGTAAATTTCCCATGTCTGTTGCTAGCGTTGGCTGATATCCAACAGCTGAAGGTATTCTTCCTAAAAGAGCCGATACTTCAGAACCAGCTTGAGTAAATCTAAATATATTATCTACAAAAAATAAAACATCTTGGCCTTCTTTATCCCTAAAATATTCTGCAACTGTTAAACCAGTTAACCCAACCCTAGCTCTAGCTCCTGGTGGTTCATTCATTTGCCCATAAACCAAAGCTGCTTTAGAGCCTTTGCCTTCCGGCTTTATAACACCAGATTCTATCATTTCATGATATAAATCATTTCCTTCTCTAGTTCTTTCTCCCACACCAGCAAAAACGGAAAAACCACCATGAGCTTTCGCAATATTATTTATTAGTTCCATAATAATTACCGTTTTGCCAACTCCTGCTCCTCCAAATAATCCTATTTTTCCTCCCTTTGAATATGGAGCTAAAAGATCTACAACTTTTATACCGGTTACTAATATTTCAGTTTCTGTTGATTGGTCTGTAAATTTTGGTGCCTCTCTATGAATTGGCCAACTTTCTTTTGTTGATACTTTGCCCTTTTGATCAATTGGTTCACCAATAACATTAATAATTCTTCCCAAAGTTTCTGGTCCTACTGGTACTTTAATTGGAGATCCAGTATCAGTCACCTTGTCTCCTCTTTTAAGTCCTTCGGTACTGTCCATAGCTATTGTTCTTACAGAAGTTTCTCCTAAATGTTGCGCTACCTCCAAAACTAATCTAGTTCCTGAATTATCACACTCTAGTGCCGTTAATATTTCTGGTAACTGGCCTTCAAATTGTACATCAACCACAGCACCAATTACTTGAGTAATTTTTCCAATTTTGCTTGCCATTTTATAAACTTTCTGCCCCTGATATTATTTCTATAAGTTCTTTTGTAATTGCTGCTTGTCTACTTCTATTATAAGTGATTGTTAATTTATCAACTAAATCACCAGCATTTCTCGTGGCATTATCCATGGCCGTCATTCTTGAGCCTTGCTCACTTGCAGCATTTTCAAGAAATGCTTTAAAAATTTGAGTTGAAATGTTACGAGGCAGCAAATCATTTAAAATTTCATTTTCTTCTGGTTCAAATTCATAAAAATTTTCTATTTTCTTCTCATCTTCTTTTTTTAAATTTTCTATAGGTATTATTTGCTGGGCTTGTGGAATTTGAGTTATTACATTCTTAAATTTATTATAAAATATTTTACAAACATCAAATTGAGAATCATTAAATAGTTTAATTATTTTTTTTCCTATTTCTTCCGCTTCTAAGAAAGAAAGTTTTTTTACATTTTTATAACTTATTTTATCTATAATATATTTTCCATATGTTCTTTTTAATTGATCGTGACCTTTTGATCCAACAGTAAAAATTTTAAGTGTTTTACCTTCTTTTAAAATTTTTTCGAAATAACTTTTTGCTTTTCTACATATATTGGTATTAAAGCCACCACAAAGACCTCTGTCAGCTGTTATTACTACACACAAATGTATATCATTTTTACCAGTTCCTATAAGAAATTTAGGAGCATTATTCTTGTCTGTAATTGTCTTGCTCAGATTAAGAATTATATTGTTCATTTTTTCAGAAAATGGCCTTCCTTTCTCTGCGCTTTCTTGTGCTTTTCTAAGTTTAGCTGAAGCTACCATTTTCATAGCCTTTGTTATTTTTTGAGTAGATTTAACACTTGAAATCCTTTTTTTTAGATCATCTAGACTAGGCATAAATTTTATTTATTAGTTTTTTTTTTGAATTTTTCAATAACTGAGTTTAGTTTTTTTTCTATTTCTTCATCCAGTTTTCCAGTAGTGTTAATACTATCAATAATTTCTGAATGCGAAGATTTAATTTCATTATAAATATTTTTTTCTAACTCTTTAATCTTAGATAGATCAACATTATCAAGATGTCCCCTTACCCCAGAAAATACTGCTATTACTTCTTGTGCTACGGTCATTGGAGAGTACTGATCTTGCTTTAATAGTTCGGTTAATTTTGAACCTCTATTAAGCAGTTTTTGAGTTGCGGCATCTAAATCAGATCCAAACTGAGCAAAGGCTGCCATTTCTCTATACTGTGCTAACTCTAATTTAATTGAGCCGGCTACCTTTTTCATAGCTTTTGTTTGTGCTGCAGACCCTACTCTTGAAACAGACAAACCTACATTTACGGCTGGTCGTATACCCTGATTAAATAATTCTGTTTCTAAAAAAATTTGTCCATCAGTAATTGAAATAACATTAGTAGGAATAAAAGCTGAAACATCTCCAGCTTGTGTTTCTATTATTGGTAAAGCCGTTAAAGATCCGCCACCTTTTTCATCATTTAGTTTTGCAGCTCTCTCTAGTAATCTGCTATGCAAATAAAAAACATCTCCTGGATAGGCTTCTCTACCTGGAGGTCTTCTCAGTAAAAGCGACATTTGTCTATAGGCAACAGCTTGTTTTGATAAATCATCATAAATAATTAGTGCATGCATTCCATTATCTCTAAAATATTCACCCATCGTACATCCCGTATAAGGAGCTAAAAATTGAAGTGGAGCTGGGTCTGATGCTGTTGCTGAAACTATGGTTGTGTATTCCATTGCACCAGCATCTTCTAATGATTTGACTATTTGTGCTACCGTAGATCTTTTTTGACCGATAGCTACATAAATACAATAAAGCTTATCTTTTTCTTCACCAGATTTATTTATATCTTTTTGATTAATAATTGTATCAATAGCTACTGCTGTTTTTCCAGTTTGTCTATCACCAATAATTAATTCTCTTTGTCCTCTTCCTATTGGAATTAGGCTATCAATAGCTTTGAGACCAGTTTGCATTGGTTGATTTACTGATTGTCGTGGAATGATTCCAGGTGCTTTCACTTCTACTCTTTTTCTTTCCAATTTTTTATCTAATTCACCTTTACCATCTATTGGGTTGCCTAATGCGTCTACAACTCTACCCAGTAAACTTTTTCCTACAGGCGTATCAACAATTGCTCCAGTTCTTTTTACAACATCTCCTTCTTTGATTGATCTATCGTCTCCAAAAATTACAACGCCCACATTGTCATTTTCTAAGTTTAAAGCCATCCCTTTAATCCCTCCAGAAAACTCTACCATTTCACCGGCCTGAACATTATCTAGCCCATAAACTCTTGCAATACCATCTCCTACTGATAGCACTTGCCCTATTTCTGAAACCTCAGCTTTTTCTCCAAATTTTTTGATTTGTTCTTTTAAAATTTTAGTTACTTCTGATGGATTAATTTGCATATTAAACCTCTATTAAATTTTTTTCTAATTTTTTTAATTTAGTTTTAATTGAAGTGTCTACCATCACACTTCCGACTTGAATAATTAGGCCAGCTATTAAATTAGGTTCATGTTTATAATCTATATTGAGCTGAGATTTAAAATTTTCAGATAATTCACTTTGGATTTTTTTTTGCTCGTCAATTGACAATTTTTTAGAAGAGACTACTTTAGCTTTCAATTCTCCTCTGGCAGTTGAAACAAGATTTAAAAAACTAGATATAATTTTATCTAAAAAAAATAATCTATTTTTAATAGCTATAAATCCTAAAAAATTTTTTAAAGTTTTTGGGAAATTATTTTTATCTGCTATTGAAAATATAACATTTTTTTTATCATCTTTATTAACAGTTGGGCTTAAAATCATATCTTTAAAATCAGAACTTTCATTCAATAAAACACTTAAACTTTTAATATTTTCTTCAACTTTATCTAGTTCAGAATTTTCTTTTGAAAGTTCGTACAGAGCAGTTGCGTAGCTCCTTGACGTGGAATTTGAAAATGTTGATTTTGAACTCAATTTTTGCTCCTAAAAGACTCGTTTTGTATGAAATTATATTAGTAAATTCAACATGTTCTACTGTATCTTTTTGTCATTGATAAGACTAGCAAATCCAGCTTTTAACTGAAATTAATTGGGTCCACATCAACCTCAAGTTTTATTCCAGGCAAAATTTTTATTTTGTTTAACGACTTAGATAAATATTTCTGTATAAATAAATTTTTTGGATATCTTATTAGAAATCTACATCTGTACTTTTTCTTTAACTTAGTAATTGGAGCTAATACTGGACCTAAAATATTTACATCTTTAATTTTTGGTAACTTAAATTTTAGATCAACAGCAAATTTCATAATTAAGTTTTCATTTTTTCCAGAAATTATTAAAGAAATGAGTCTATAAAAAGGGGGCAATTTCTTTTCTCTTCTTAATAAAAGTTCTTTTTTTAAAAATACGTGAGGGTCATTTTTAGAAATATTTAAAAGAATTTCATCGTTTGGTGTATACGTTTGAAAAAATATTGTTGATAAATTTCCTTCTCTACCTGCTCTTCCGCTAAGCTGATGATATAGCTGAACATTTTTTTCAGCCGATCTAAGATCATAACCATGAGATGAAAAATTAGTATCGACAACAACAATACAATTTAATTTTGGAAAATGAAAACCTTTTGATAATAATTGCGTTCCTACCAAAATATCAATTCTTTTTGTCTCAACTTTTTTTAAAAGTATATTTGTTGAATTATTTTTTTCTAAAGTATCACTAGAAAATATTTGTATCTTTTTATTTGGATATATTTTTTTTAACTCTGAAAAAATTCTTTCTACTCCAGGACCACAAAACTGTAAATCACATTTTTCACTTTTTTTACATTTTCTAAATAGTGTAGACTTGTAACCGCAATAATGGCAAAGCAATTTATTTAACATTTTATGAAAGTTTAAATTTACTGCACAGTTTGGACACTGAAATTTATATCCACAATTTTTACAAATTACGAAAGGTGCATATCCTCTTCTATTTAAAAAAAATAGTACTTGATCTCCTGAATTTAAATGCTCATTAACCTTTTTAATAGTTTTATTTGCTATCCAAGAATCCTTAGACAAAATTTCAGATTGCAAATTAATAATTTCAATATTTGGTAAAGAAGCTTCCTTATATCTTTTATTTAATTTTGTTAAATAATATTTTTTGGTAACTATATTATTGTAAGTTTCTATCGAGGGAATTGAAGTTACTAAATTTATTGGAATGTTTTCGAGAAATGCTCTTGTAATTGCCATGTCCCGTGCATTATATGAAACGCCTTCATCCTGTTTATAAGAAGCATCGTGTTCTTCATCAACAACAATAATTCCTAGATTTTTAAATGGCAAAAATAATGAAGATCTTGCGCCAATGACTATTTTAATTTTCCCCTCCGTTATACCTTTCCAAATTATAGATTTATTTTTCTTTGTAGTGCCAGAGTGCCAAATTGCTGGTTCGGACCCAAAAAATTCTTTGAATCTTCTACTAAACTGATTTGTAAGAGCTATTTCGGGAAGAAGTATAAGTGCTTGTTTTCCCATATCAACAATATCTTTAATTCTATTAAAATAGACTAAAGTTTTTCCTGATCCAGTTACACCTTCAAGAACTATAACACTATATTTGTTTCCAATTTTTCTAATAAAGGATAATGATTTTTTTTGATCATTGTTGAGTACAAATTTATTACGGTTTTTTTTTATATTAAATTTATTAAATTCTACAGAATAATTTTTTTCAACTACATCTTTATTAAGTAAACACATTTTTAAACTCATTCCTAAAGGCACTAGGTTATACTTTGAAAACCATGAAATAAATTCAATCATTGATGGGTTTAAATTTTTTACATTTAGTTTTTTAGAGATTTTTTTAATTTTAAATTTTTTCTCAGTTTTTTGCTCAATTGGCCAAACTACACCGGTAATTTCATTCGAGCCAAAAGGAACTTTAACGAAATCTCCTGTAACTAAAGATTCTTTAATCTCACTTTTATAAGTAAATGGATAATCAAAAATTTTTGGGAAAAGGACTGGTACTTTCATTTAATTATTTTTTTCCTACGTATTTTTTTTGAAATATTTTTATCAAGTATGTTTTTTAATTTTGAAAAAGTTTTATCCTGCATTCTGGCCTCTAATAGTTGCCAAGTATAAGGTATATATTTCATATAAGTTGTTTTTTTATCTCTTTTTAAAAGTCTTGAAAAAATACCAATTATTTTTAAACTTCTCTGAACTGAGAGTATATTAAAATCTTTCAAAAATTGTTTGTAATTTTTTTTCTGAATTTTATGGTTTTTTTTCAGATAATAATCGTAAATTTTATTTTTAAGTTTAGTGGAAGTTTTAATTCTCACATCATCAATTAAAGAAACCAAATCATACGCAGGATTTCCAATCAATGCATCTTGACTATCAATTATACCAATTTTTTTACCTAACTTCATTAAATTTTGAACATGATAGTCCCTATGAACAAAATATGAGTTTGAAAAATTTAATTGATTATAAAGATTTCTTAATATCTTTTTTGATTTTTTTTTTAAATCTAATGTTTTTTGTTTGCTTAGAAATAATGGTAAATACCAGTCAAAAAAAAGATCGGATTCTTTGAGTAAATGTTTACTAGAATATTTTTCAACAACATATGACCCGCCGCCAATTCGCTTTATTTTTGATTTGGGTTTTATTTTTTGAATTTTTAAAAGTAGATCTACTAGCTTTTTATAAACTATTAATTTATTTTTTTTTTTCAAAAGTTCACTATAAAAAGACTTGTTGCCAAAATCTTGAATAAAAATTATACCATCCAAGAAATTATGAAAATAAAGTTTTGGAGCTAATATTTTATTTTTTCTTAAAAAGTTGTTAATCGAAGTATAAGCTACTAAATTTTTATATTTTTCTTTTTTTGCTATAACAACAATTTTACTACTTTTATTAATTTTAGCCCTATAAAATAATCTAAATGAGGCGTCACCAACTATCGGTAATAATTTAAATTTCATCAAATTTATAGTTTTTCCACTTTCCAAAACCAACAATTGTAACTTCTCTAATGTTTATAGATTTTGAATACTTAAATTGAATATCCATTCTATCTTTTGGTTTAGGTTTAATTAACTCTGGCCATTCTATAATTTTAATATGGTTGTTTAAAGTTTCAAACATACCTAGTTGTGAAATATCATTATAGTTTTTTAGTCTGAAAAGATCATAATGTAGAATTTTTGTATCTCCTACATTGTAATCGTAAACTATATTAAATGTTGGACTTAATACATCGCTATTTTTTATTTTATTTTTTTTTTCTAAATTATTTATAAAAAATCTTACAAAAGTTGTTTTTCCCGTACCTATTTCCCCATAAAGAAAAATTATATCTCCGGATTTTATAATTTTCGAAATTTTTTTAGAAAAATTTTTTGTATCTTCTAATGATTTTAATTGCATTTGCTACTACTAGTAGCGATAGCTATCAGATTTAAATGGGCCTTTAACATCTACGCTAATATAATTGGCTTGATCTTTTGAAAGTTGAGTTAATTTTGCTCCAACTTTGTTTAAGTGTAACATAGCAACTTTTTCATCCAAATGTTTTGGCAAAACGTAAACTTTTTTTTCATACTTGGTGGAATTATTCCATAGTTCTATTTGAGCTATGACCTGATTGGTAAATGATGCGCTCATAACGAAACTAGGGTGTCCGGTAGCACAGCCAAGATTAACTAATCTGCCTTCTGCTAAAAGTAAAATACGTTTTTTATCAGGAAATTCTATTTCGTGAACCTGTGGCTTTATTTCTGTCCATTTGTAATTTTTTAAAGCTTCGACCTGAATTTCATTATCAAAATGACCAATATTACAAAGTATAGATCGATCTTTCATTTTTCTCATATGATCTGCAGTTACAATATCTTTATTCCCTGTTGCTGTAACAACAATGTCCGCTTTGCTTATAGCGTCATCCATTAAAACAACCTCGTACCCTTCCATAGCTGCTTGTAAAGCACAAATAGGATCTGCTTCGGTCACCATTACTCTAGCTCCACTTTGTCTTAATGATGCGGCGCTTCCTTTACCCACATCACCAAAGCCTGCGACTATAGCCGTTTTACCTGACATCATAACGTCAGTAGCTCTTTTAATACCATCAACTAAACTTTCTCTACATCCATAAAGATTATCAAATTTTGATTTTGTAACAGAATCATTAACATTAATAGCGGGAACCAAAAGTTTTTTGTCAGCTTCCATTTTTTTTAAAGCTTTGATTCCTGTTGTAGTTTCTTCTGAAAGACCTTTCACAGATTCAAGTAAATTTTTATAATCTTTATGCATTAAAGCTGTTAAATCACCACCATCATCCAACAACATATTAGGTTTCCAATCTTTTTTTCCTTCTATTGTCTGTTTTATACACCACCAATATTCTTCTTCGGTTTCACCTTTCCAAGCATAAACTGGGATGCCCGCTTTTGCGATCGCTGCAGCTGCATGATCTTGTGTAGAAAAAATATTGCATGATGACCATCTTACATCGGCACCTAGCTCAACAAGTGTTTCTATTAAAACTGCAGTTTGAATAGTCATGTGCAAACATCCTAAAATCTTGGCACCTTTAAGAGGTTTTTTTCCTTTAAACTCTTTTCTTAAAGCCATTAAGCCGGGCATTTCTGTCTCGGCTATAGAGATTTCTTTTCGACCAAAATCAGCTAAGTTAATATCTTTTACTTTAAAATCTTGTGACATAATTTGCATCTATTTAACAATTTAATATAAAATTATCAACTTATTGATTAATATTAATTATTTGTAAATTGGTAAGAGTACCTCAATTCTCGCACCTTTTTTATTACCCGCTTGATTGGAGGCTATAATTGAACCTCCGTGAAGTTCTATTATATTTTTTACAATATTTAGTCCTAAACCTGAATGTTCACCAAATTTCTCAGGTCTATTGCTATAAAATCTATTAAAAACCTTGTCAATATTCTTTTCATTAAAACCAGGTCCTTCATCTTCAATGATTAACTGTGCATCCTTTTTTTTGATACCACAAATAACAGATATTTTACTATTAGATGGACTAAAAGAGACAGCATTATCAAGAATATTTGCTATAATTTGTTCAAGCTTACTTTCTACTCCCAAAACATTTAGTTTAGTACCATTTAATTTGGAATTATTTATTTTTATTTGAACGTTTTTGTTTGAGTTTAATAGATCGCTATTAAAATCTTCTACTACAGAATTTATAACATTGGATAAATTAATTTTTGTCATTTTTGCCCTAGACAAAGTCGCTTCATCTTTTAACATTTGAGAATAGTCAGTAATCAATCTCTCAATTCTTTCTACGTCATGGCTAATAACTTTTATTAATTTTTTCCTTTTTTCGTTATCAGAAGTATTTTCCAACACTTCTGAAGCTCCTTTTAAAGAAGTTAGAGGATTTCTTATTTCGTGTGCTAAATCAGAAGAAAATGTTTCTGCTATATTAATTCTCTTATAAAGATCCTCGGTCATTTCATTTAAAGATCTAGAAAGCTGACCAACTTCATCTTTTCTCTGTAGATATTTTTCGTGTTTTCCTATTTTTACATCTTTTTCCTTAATAGCTTTTGTGTACAAAACCAAAGATCTTATAGGTTTTAAAATATATTTATTTAAAAAAACAGAAAAAATTAAAATAACAATAGCTACTGAAAAAACTGTTCTTAGTATAAAATTTTTTCTTTCTTCAACAGCTAGCAAAATATCATTCGAAATTTCAGAAACAATTATATAACCTTTGCTTTTTCCATCTAATTTAACTGAATTTATAGTCATTACATAAAAATTATTGTTAATCGTTTCTGCTATTACTAATTTATTTTTAGTATTTTTTTGCTTAGAAAATTCTCTTACATAGTTTTGAGTTTTAAAATTGCTTGTTTCTGTAGGCTTTAAATTTTTACTTATATTTAAATTTTCATCCGATGTATCAATTGGAGCTTCTTGAACATCCTCACTGCGCGCAAATATATCCTGTGCTAAATCTAAAGTATCAGTATCAGCTAACAAATTTGAATTTAGATCATATAATTGTACACGATCTAAGTTTTGAAATAAAAATCTTGTTGATAATAAAAAATCTGTAATACTTTCCTTTGTAAATTCAATATTTAATCTATTAATATGATCAGATGTATTATCTATAATTCTAGCATGGTGATTAGATCTGTCTTGGACTAAACTTGGTTTTATCGATTTAAGGTACAGAAATGTTAAAATTCCCAAAAATAAAAAAACAATTAAATTAAAAACTAAAAATTTTCTTAGAATTGAGCTTGTTTTAAAAAAATTAGGTTGCATTAACTAACATTCCACCTATATCCGCTGCCATATCTAGTTTCAATCGCAGAAAAATTTTGATCCACTTTTTTAAATTTTTTTCTGATTCTTTTAACGTGACTATCTATAGTTCTATCTTCGATATCATTATTATCCTTGTAAGCTATATCCATCAATTGTGCTCTCTCCTTAATTATTCCTGGTCTTTTTGCTAGTTCTTTAACAATTAAAAATTCAGTAGTTGTAAGTTTTTCTGGTAATGACTTTCCGCCCCATTCACATTCAAGTTGAGATGGATCTAGCACCAATTTACCATGTTTGATAAGATTTTTAGAATCATCCACCGTGCGCGTTTTTTTTCTCAACTGAACTCTTATTCTCTCAATTAATACTTTTATTGAAAATCCTCCTGACTTTTTTATAAAATCATCTGCACCAAGTTTTAACCCTAATAATTCATCAACCTCTTCATCTTTGGAAGTTAAAAATAATATAGGAATAGCTGTTTTTTTTCGTAAGCGTTTTAAAAGTTCTTCACCATCCATTCCTGGCATTTTAATATCTATAACAGCTAGATCAGGTGGATTTCTGCTAATACCAACTAATGCATTTTCGGCATCAATATAAGTTTGAACTTTAAAACCTTCATTTTCTAAAGCCATACTTATGCTAGTTAGTATATTTCTATCATCATCTACTAATGCAATTGAATGAGTCATATTTAAATATGTCTAATATAGAAATACTAAATTGTCATAAATTGGGCAAGTGTTAGAGCAATTTAATGTGCATCTCCCCAATTATTACCTGAATTTACATCGACTGTTAATGGTATAGAAAATTGGTGATAATTACTTGAAGATACATCTGACATATTTTTTTTAATAAACGGTATAACTTTTTCCATTTGTTCCTTTGAGGTTTCAAAAACTAGCTCATCATGAATTTGCAAAAGCATTTTTGTTTTGTAATTAAAATTTCTATTTAAATCTCTATCTAAATTAATCATAGCCAATCTCATTATATCTGCTGCTGTTCCTTGAATAGGTGCATTTATAGCTGCTCTTTCTTGAAAATTTCTAACATTGTAATTTTTATCATTGATACCTGTAATATAACATCTTCTTCCAAAAATATTATTTACATAGCCACTTTTTCTACAAAAATTAATTGTTGTATTCATATAGTCTTTGATTTCAGGAAATTTTTTAAAATATGATTTTAAAAATTCTTCTGCTTCTTGATTGGAGACTGAAATTTGTTTTGCTAATCCATATTGAGAAATTCCATATATAATTCCAAAATTAATCGCTTTGGCTTTTCTTCTCACCTCATTGTCAATTTTATTTAGTGGAATATTAAATACCTGGCTTGCGGTTAGAGAATGAATATCTTCATTATTTTTAAAAGCTTTTTTTAATTCTTTTACATCAGCTATGTCTGCAAGAATACGCATTTCTATTTGATTGTAGTCTGCTGAAACTAGACAATAATTTTTTTCTGAAATAAAAGCTTTTCTTATTTCTTTACCATCTGCAGATTTAATTGGAATATTTTGAAGATTAGGTTCGCTTGATGCAAGTCTGCCAGTAGTAGTAGCTGCAAGAAGAAAAGAAGTATGTATTCTATTAGTTCTTTTATTTAAATGTTCTGGAAGTGTGTCAGTATATGTATTTTTTAATTTTGTTAATTGTCTCCAATCCAAAACGTTTTTTGGCAATTTATGGCCCTTAAATGCCAAATCTTCAAGCACTGCAGCGCTAGTTGCGAAACCACCTTTTTTTGTTTTTTTTAGTGCCGCAATTTTTAATTCATTATATAAAATTTCTCCTAACTGTTTTGGAGATCCAATATTAAACTCTTTTTTGGATTCTTTAAAAATATCCTTTTCTAGTTTACTAATTTTATTGTCAAACCTTTCAGAAAGTTTTTTTAAAAATTCTGAATCTATTTTTATACCCTGAATTTCCATTTGGGCTAATACATTTATCATTGGTTTTTCCAAATTTTCATAAATTTTTAAAAGCTTTTCCTGTTTTAATCTTTCACTAAAAATATTATGTAATCTAAAAGTTACATCTGCATCTTCAGCTGCATATTGTGTTGCTTGTTTTATTGGAACTTTATCAAAAGTTATTTGACTTTTTCCCGAGCCAGCCACGTCTTTAAAAGATATTGTTTTATGGTTTAGATGAATTTCTGAAAGAGTATCCATATTATGTCTATGCTTACCTGCATCTAATGCATATGACATCAACATAGTATCTTCGGTAGAGTTTAGTTTTATTTTTTCATTTAAAAAAACTATACAATCAAATTTAATATTTTGGCCTATTTTTTTTATATTTTTGTCTTCAAGAATAATCTTTAATTTTTTTAAAACTAATTCTTTTTCTAATATTTTTTCTGTTGCATGTGCTACCGGTATATAACATGCAATTCCAGGAGAGTAACACAGAGAAATTCCTACCAAATTTGCTACGTGAGGATTAATTGAATTTGTTTCTGTATCAACGGCAACTAATCTTTTATCTTTTATTTCCTTTATCCATTTTTCTAACTCATTTAATGTTAAAATAGTTTTATATTTATTTAAATCAAATTTTATACTATAAGTCTTTCTTTCAATTTTTTCTTCTATTGATTCTCCATAATTTCCAATAACCTGGCTAAGTAAACGATTAAACTCCATCTCCCTTAAAAAATTGTACAATTTCTCTTTATTAATTTGTTTTAAAGTAAAATTTTCCAATTTTTCTTTTACAGGAACATCTTTTTTAAGCTCTACCAGTTTTCTGCTTAAAATAGCTTTATTTTTATTTTCTAAAATTGTTTCTCTTCTTTTTTTTTGAGTAATTTTATTTGCATTATCAAGTAAGATATCTAAAGATTTATATTTGTTTATAAGCTCAGCAGCAGTTTTAATACCAATACCCGGCACGCCTGGTACATTGTCTGAAGAATCTCCAGCTAGAGCTTGGACATCTATTACTTTATTAGGCTCTACACCAAATTTATCTTTTACTTCTTTTGGACCTAAAACTTTACTTTTCATAGGATCGTATAATCTGACTCCTGGCTTTACTAACTGCATGAGATCTTTATCACCCGAAATTATTGTAACTTTTGCCCCCTTTTTTAATATTTGATCTGTGTAAGTAGCTATTAAATCATCTGCTTCGTAGTTAAGCAGCTCTGCTGAAACTAAATTAAAAGCCTCTACAGATTTTCTTATATATTCAAATTGTGGAGCCAGATCCTCAGGCGCTTCAGATCTATTCGCCTTGTAATCTTTATATATTTCGTTTCTAAAGTTTTTTCTTGCAGAATCAAATATAACTGCAAAATGAGTTGGTTTGTTTTTGCTATCGTCAGCTCGAGATTCCTCCAAAAGTTTATATAGCATATTACAAAAACCATTAACCGCACCAGTCGGCAAACCATCACTCTTTCTAGAAAGTGGAGGTAATGCGTAATATGCTCTAAAAATGTATCCTGAGCCGTCAATAAGGTAAAAATGGTCAGTTTTTTTTATGGGGTTCATAGAATAATATAACTCTATTTTAAATATTGTTATGGATATATAAAAGCTAAATCATCATGAATAAAAAAAATGCTTTAAAAGTAGAAAAATTAACTAAAATTTATTCTAAAAAAACCTCAAATGCTGTTAAAGCGTTAAATAATTTAAACTTGGAGGTGAAAGAAGGTGAAATTTTTGGATTATTAGGTCCTAATGGAGCTGGAAAAACTACTTTTTTAAATATTCTAGCAGGGACAGTAGTTAAAAATTCAGGCTCAGTAAATGTGTGGGGATATGATTTGGATAAAAATCCCAGGAAAGTAAGATCATCAATTGGAATAGTCCCCCAAGAAATAAATCTTGATGCATTTTTTAGCCCTAAAAATCTTTTAGAACTTCAGGCAGGATTATATGGCATCCCAAAAAAAGATAGAATAACTGATACAATATTAAAATTAGTTTCGCTTGAAAAACAAGCTAATGCTTATGCAAGAAGTTTGTCTGGTGGAATGAAAAGAAGATTATTAATTGCTAAAGCCATGGTTCATAGACCGCCAATTTTAGTTTTAGATGAACCAACTGCTGGAGTTGACGTTGAATTACGACAAAAATTATGGAACAACGTTAACGTTCTTAATAAGCAAGGTGTAACAATAATTTTAACTACACATTTAATGTATGAAGCTGAAAAAATGTGCAACAGAATAGCAATTTTAAATAAAGGCGATTTAGTTAGTTTAGATACAACAGAAAATTTGTTAAATCGTATTAAAACTAAAAAAATTATTTTTAGGGTAAAAAAAATAATTACAATAGACCCAAAAAATTTAAACGGGATAAAATTTTTATATAAACCTAATAATGAAGTAGTAGTTTCATATGAGAGAAGTAAACATAAAATTGGTGAAATAATAAATAAAATAAAAAGTGTAGGTATGGAAATTTATGATATTTCAACCGATGAAGGTAATTTGGAAGACGTATTTATTGATCTTACAAAAAACTAGATTTAATTTAAAAAAGTAGTATTGTATTAATAAATGGAAGCAATTAAAAAAGTTGAATTTAATAAAGTGGCCAAAGTTATTTTGTTTGCCATACTGGGTACGTTGCTCTTAACTGTTTCTGCAAAAATAAAAATTCCTTTTTATCCAGTTCCAATGACAATGCAAACTTTTGTGGTTTTGTTTCTTGGAATACTACTTGGTTCTAAAATTGGTTTACTAACTGTAAGTCTTTATTTGTTTGAAGGAATTTTTGGCCTACCTGTATTTGCTGGCACCCCAGAAAAAGGTATTGGTTTTATATATTTTACTGGTCCAACTATGGGTTACCTAATTGGTTTTTTATTTGCTGTTTATTTCTCTGGTTCTTTTAAATATGAAAAAGGATTTGTTAATACTTTTTTAAAACTTTTATTCTCAGTAAGTTTTATTTATATTCTCGGTTTAATATGGTTAGGAACTTTAATTGGCTGGGATAAACCTGTCTTTAAGTTTGGTGCGCAACCATTTTTATTAGCAGAGCTTTTCAAAATACTATTATTACTGTTTTTAATACCAGCTTTATTAAAAGTAAAAAAAATAATAAAAATTACTTAGGAGATCTTTTGGAAAGAATTCTTTGCAAAGTTCTTCGATGCATTTTTAATCTTCGCGCAGTCTCAGAAACATTTCTATTACACAATTCAAACACTCTATGAATATGTTCCCATTTAACTCTATCGGCGGACATTGGATTTTCAGGAGGATTTGCTTTGGTTTCTGGAGAAGCTAAAAGAGCACTTTCAACATCGTCAGCATCAACAGGTTTTGGTATATAATCAATAGCGCCGGCTTTGACGGCTGCTACTGCAGTGGGAATATTACCGTAACCGGTAAGCATAATTACTCTGCTATCTTTTTTAATTTTTCGAATCTCTTTGATTACTTCTAGTCCATTTCCATCATTTAGGCGTAAATCTACTACTGCAAACGCTGGAGGGGAATTTTTTGCTAAACTTATCCCCTGTTTAACACTATCAGCCTGGGTTACTTCGAACCCTTTTTTTTCCATGGCTCTTGCTAATCTGTCTCTTAAAGGATTGTCATCATCGACAATAAGTAGCGATTTATCAGCAAAATCAGTGATTTTTTGGAGTATTCTTTTTTCTGTTTCTCTAAGCATTTTTTTTTAAAATTAGTCTATTTGATATATTTAAGAATTAAAAATAAATTTTCAAGATGACAAACTGAACTTCCATATTGCTTAGTTTATTGGTTGACATAACTCATCATTTCTATAAAAAACACAATTAAGACGTTTTTTTTAAATTTTTTGTTAAATAAATAAGGGGAAGCATGGGATGCAAAAATTTAATTCGGTTGATGAGCTGGTTAATACTCTTCGACCAGTAGATCCTGTATATTGTATCAGGCCAAATTCGATTAAAGCAGCCTGTAATTGGTTTAAAAAAAAATTTCCTGGTGATGTCCTTTACGCAGTAAAAACGAATCCAAATAATAAAGTAATAAAACTTATCGGTGAAAATGGAATATCTCAATTTGATGTTGCATCCATAAATGAAATTAAATTAATTAAAAAAATTTTTCCAAATTCTAAAGCTTACTACATGAACACGGTAAAGAATCGTGAACATATCCAGGAAGCTTATGAAAATTATGGCATTCGAGATTTTGCTTTTGATACTAAAGATGAGCTTCAAAAAATTATTGAGGCAACTAATAATGCAAAAGATATAACTTTATATGTAAGAATTTCTATTTCAAATGAACATGCCGAAATTGATTTGTCTCAAAAGTTTGGTGCGCTACCTAGTGAGGCGTTAGGATTATTAAGACTAGCTAAGGCACATGCAAAAAAAGTTGGGCTAAGTTTTCATGTAGGTTCACAATGTATGCATCCAATTTCTTACGCAAAAGGAATTAGAGATTTAGGAAATTTAATTAAAAAAACTAAAATAGTTCCAGACATTATAAATGTTGGAGGTGGGTTTCCATCAATTTATCCAGATTTAAATCCTCAACCTTTAGAAAGCTATATAAGTGAAATTAAAAAAGCTTTTGAAAATTTAAAATTAGAAAATAAACCAAAATTATTATGCGAACCAGGTAGAGCCCTTGTAGCCGAAAGCGGATCTTCAATTGTTAGGGTCGTTCTTAGAAAAAAACAAAAACTGTATATTAATGATGGAACTTATGGCAGTTTATTTGATGCAGGAGTTCCTAATTTTGTACTTCCAACAAGAATGATACCTAATGGAAGAATGACGTCTAAAAAATTAACATCTTATAGTTTATATGGACCAACATGTGATAGTATAGACTACATGAAAGGCCCCTTTATTTTGCCAAATAATTTAAAAGAAGGTGACTATTTAGAAATAGGTCAACTTGGAGCCTACTCTTTAACTTTTAGAACGAAATTTAATGGATTTTACTCAGATCAAATTTTTGAGGTGCAAGACAAACCTATAATGTCTATGTACGAAAAAGATCTTGCTTCTCGTTATCTTGTTGCATAAATGAACAACCCTAAAAATCTGAAGTTAGGTCACAATAAAAAAACCTTTCTAGATAAACCTATTCAACATATTGACATAACGTCATTTGATTCTAGAAAAATTATAGAATCTATGAGCAAAATGTCTTTTACTTCAAGAGATACTGCAAAAGCCTCGAGTATTTTTAATGAAATGTTAGCCGATAAAAATTGCACAATTTTTTTAACCCTTGCAGGATCAACTTCTGCTGGCGGCTGTATGAAAATATATTCTGATATGGTTAAATATAATATGGTTGACGTAATAGTTGCAACTGGCGCATCAATTATTGATATGGACTTTTTTGAAGCATTAGGATTTAAACATTATCAGGGTTCCCAGTTCCAAGACGACAGCCAGCTTAGAGAAAATTATATTGATCGTATATATGATACTTATATAGATGAAGAGCAACTTCAAAAGTGTGATAAAATTATATGTGAAATAGCTGATGGTTTAGAACCAAAACCTTATACATCAAGAGAATTTATAAAAGAAATTGGAAAATATTTAAAAAATAATGCAAAAAAAAAAGGGTCTTTAATAGAAACGGCATATGACAATAATATACCTATATTTTGTCCAGCTTTTACAGATTCTAGTGCTGGCTTTGGGTTAGTAATGCACCAAGAAAAAAATCCGAAAAAATGTGTAACTATTGATTCTATTCGGGAGTTTAGAGAATTAACTGAAATCAAAATTAAATCTAAATCTTCAGGACTATTTATGATTGGCGGTGGAGTTCCGAAAAACTTTGTGCAGGACACAGTTGTTTGCGCTGAACTTTTGGGTAAAAATGTTGATATGCACAAATATGCTGTACAAATCACTGTGGCAGATACTAGGGATGGGGCTTGCAGCAGTTCTACACTTAAAGAAGCCAGCTCTTGGGGTAAAGTCGATGTTACAAAGGAACAAATGGTATTTGCAGAAGCAACTAGTGTTTTACCTCTTATAGCTAGTGATGCATATCATCGTAATCAATGGAAAGAAAGACAGCGGAAAAGTTTTTCAAACATATTTGGTTAAAAATTGAAATATCTTTCAAATAAAAAAGGGTTCCTCGGGATAGATAATAAAATTAATAACAAGGAAAAGGTTGTAGTAGTACCTTTTGGTCTTGAAAAAACTGTTAGTTATGGTGGTGGCACAAATAAAGGTCCAAAAGAAATAATTAAAGCTTCACATCAAGTGGAGCTCTTTGACGAAGATTTAAATAAAGAGCCTCATAAAAATATTGGAATAAAAACTTTAAAGCCATTTCCGATAAAAAAAAACATGCTTGATGCTTTAAAACAAATTGAAAACATTAATAAATTTTTATTGAATAATAAAAAATTTCCTTTAGTCCTGGGAGGTGAACATTCATTAACACCTGGTTCTATCCGGCCATTTATAAAAAAATTTAAACAAATATTACTCTTACATTTTGATGCACATGCTGATTTAAGAAATAGTTATAATGGAAACAAATTCTCCCACGCTTCTGCTATTCGTAGATGTTTAGATTATCCTAATGTTAGTGTTGTTTCTTTTGGTATAAGAAATATTTCTTTAAATGAAATTCCTTTTTTAAAAAAAAATAAAAAAAGGATAAATATT
The DNA here is from genome assembly GCA_902606835.1 of uncultured Pelagibacteraceae bacterium. Classification (GTDB taxonomy): domain Bacteria; phylum Pseudomonadota; class Alphaproteobacteria; order Pelagibacterales; family Pelagibacteraceae; genus AG-414-E02. Next base: position 6,338 of record CACLHW010000009.1, on the reverse strand, counting down.
TTTTGGGCAAAAGATAAATCAAAATGGAATTTAAATAAGTTTAAAAAAATTATAAAAAATAGAAAAATATACATAACATTTGACGTTGATGGTTTAGACTCAAGTTTAATGCCAGCTACAGGAACGCCCGAACCTGGAGGTTTATTTTGGGACGAAACAGTAAATATTATAAAAATTGCATCACAATGTGCAGATATAGTAGGAGCAGATATTAATGAACTCTCCCCAATTAAAGGTTTCGATTCCTACAATTTCTTAGCAGCAAAATTAGCTTATAAAATAATATCCTACTCTTTTGAATATAAAAAAACTAAATAGCTAACAAATCCTTTGTTTGCCAACTAATAATTACCATAGCCCCATTAGTTTTTGGACATTTATCAAATTTTACATTTGCCTTCATTCTTTCTAAAAGAGTTTTTCCAATAAAAGTTCCTAAGCCTAAACCTGATTTTGAATTAATTATTTTATTTTTTGAACGTATATAAGGTTCACCTAATACATTTAAAATATCTTCTGAAAATCCTGGTCCATCATCGCATACTCTTACCTCGGTAATTTTATTATTACTTTCTAAACTTATATCGACAAGTGAATTGCTATATTTAACTGCATTACCTATAAAATTTCTTAATCCATAAGTAATTTCCAATGTTCTTTCTATTTGTGGATTAAGTTTATTTTTTTCAGAAAAAAGTGATAATTTTTTTTCTGAAATTTCTGTAAATGATCTTACAATCTCATTCAACAGTTCTTCTATTTTTATGTCAGATAAAAAACTATCTTCTTTAAGTTGGTCTTTAGAAAGATTCTTTAAAATATCTGAACATCTTTTTGTTTGTGATAAAAGCAAGTCAATATCTTTTGAGTATTTTGAATTATTTCCTATTTCCTTTTCTAATTCTCTGGCTATAACAGTTATAGTTGATAATGGTGTTCCTAATGAATGTGCAGCGGCAGCGGCTTGAAATCCAATAGATTCTAATTCATGTTCTTTTGCTAAAATTAATTCTAATTTATTTAAAGCTTCTGTTCTTTTTTTTGATTCAAGGCCAAACCTAACTCCAAAATATGTTAAAAAAATTAAAGTTATTATTATAGCTATTGGTAAAGCATATAAATATGTATCTGGTACGTGAAAATGAAGTTCGCCGTAATGAGGTAGTGGTAAATTGTAAATTGTCAAAACTAATAAAATTATTACCGTAGTAATAGATAGGTTTATTGTGCTTTTTAAATTTAAAAAAGTTGAAGATACTATCGCTGGAACAATTAACAAAATTGAGAAAGGGTTTGTAATGCCACCTGTTAGATATAACAATACAGATAACTGAATAAGATCATAAAACAAAAAAAAGGTTGATGTAAAATTATTTAATTGGTTTTTTTTAAATTTAAATTGTAAATAGAAATTCGTTAAAATTCCAACCAATATAACTAAGGAACAAAAATAAATAGGAAGTTCAAATTTAAAAACAAAATAAACTATGCTTATTGTTAAATATTGTCCAACTATAGCAATCCATCTTAAAAAAACTAATGTTTTTTTATCTAACTGAACGTTGTCTTTTGATGTAAAAAAATCCGAAAATTTCATTCGGAAATTATATATCTAAATTTGATACTTCTAAAGCGCGATTAATTATAAAATCTTTTCTTGGAGCAACCTCGTCACCCATAAGCACTTGAATTAAATCCTGATCTTTTTTAGATTTAGCTTTTGTATTATTAGAATATTTAACTTGTAATAATATACGTTTTGCTGGATTTAGTGTCGTTTCCCATAACTCTTCGGGATTCATTTCGCCCAAACCTTTGAATCTTTGAATATTCATTTTACTTTTTTCTTTTTCCATAAACTTTTCAAATTCTTTGGTATTTTTTTTAATGGAATTTTTATTTTTTTCAGAAGTTTTAATAATAAAATTTTCTAAATCTTTATCATCTTTTATATAATAACTTTTTGAACCCTTGGTTATTTTATACAAGGGTGGCTGCGCTAAATAAATATGACTTTTTTCTATAAGTTCATTAAATGGAAAATTATTAAAGAAAGTTAGTAAAAGAGTTCTTATATGTGATCCATCAACATCAGCATCGGTCATAATTATAATTTTTTCATATCTCAGATTTTCTATATCAAAATCTTTAGATCCAGTTCCTAAAGCATTAATTAACGTTACAATTTCATTAGAAGACATCATTTTTGAAAGAGCTCTAGTTTGCAAATCTTGGCCGTTACCATTTTTTGATTTTGATCCATTGGTATCAATATAAGTATTTAATATTTTACCTCTTAAAGGCAGAACTGCCTGAAATTCTCTATCTCTTCCTTGTTTTGCTGATCCACCTGCAGAATCTCCCTCGACAATGAACAATTCAGTGCCTTCTGCTTTACCAATTTGACAATCAGCAAGTTTTCCAGGAAGACCTGATAATTCTAAAGATCCTTTTCTTCTAACTCCTTCTCGGGCCTTTCTAGCTACATCTCTTGCAATTGCAGCTTGAACTATTTTTGCTAATACTACTTTTTTTATTCCAGGATTTTGATCAAACCAAGTGGACAACTTGTCGTTAACAATGGATTCGACAATAAACCTAACTTCAGATGAAACAAGTTTATCTTTAGTTTGTGATGAAAATTTAGGATCTGGAATTTTTATTGACAAAACCCCTGTTAAACCCTCCCTAGTATCATCTCCTGTAAGTGCAATTTTATTTTTTTTTAGGAGATTTCCATCTACTGCATATTTATTAATTACTCTGGTAAGTGCGCTTCTAAAACCTAGTAGGTGAGTTCCCCCATCTTTTTGATGAATATTATTTGCAAATGGTAACATTTCTTCACTATAACCAGCGTTCCATTTTAATGAACATTCTACTTCAACATTATTTTTTAATCCTGAAATATAAATTGGTTTTTTAAATAAGCTTAAATCATTTTTGTTTACTAATGCTGACTTATTTTTATCTAAGAATTCAACAAATTCTTGAATACCCCCATCATATTTGTTTTTATATTCTTTATCTTTTTTACCAGTTTTATCTAATAAAATAATACACAGTCCTTTATTCAAAAATGCAAGCTCTCTCATTCTTTTTTGTAAAATTGCTGAACTAAATTTAGTATTTGAAAAAACTTCTTTTGATGGCAAAAAATTTATAAGTGTTCCTGTCTTGTTTGTTTTTCCTTTCGATTTCAAAGGAGACAAAGCCTTCCCATTTTTAAATTCAACAAAATATTCTTTCTTATCTCTAAATATTTTTAAACTTAATTTTTCTGATAATGCATTTACTACTGAAACACCAACACCGTGCAACCCACCAGAAACTTTGTATGAATCATGATCAAATTTACCACCAGCATGAAGTTGTGTCATTATAACTTCAGCAGCTGATTTTTTCTCTCCTTTATGTAAATCTACTGGAATTCCTCTTCCATCATCTTCAACTGATACTGAATGATCTGAATTAATTGTAACTTGAATATTTTTACAATGTCCTGCTAAGGCTTCATCAATAGAATTATCAACTACCTCATAGACCATATGATGCAATCCAGTCCCATCATCAGTGTCTCCGATATACATCCCTGGTCTTTTTCTTACGGCTTCTAGACCCTTCAGTACTTTTATGGATTCGGCGCTATATTTTGCGGTTTCCCCTATATTTTTCTTGATCATAATAATGAAATTTTTTAAAGCATTTTAACATTTTTTTTAGTCTAATTAAATCAGTGACAAAGTGACTGCTTAAATTACCCTTGGTATTAAATGATTACTTAATGAAAAAAAAAAAATTGTCCTGAAAATGGTTTTGGACAATATAATTCAAATTTTCATTGGCATAACAACATGAAAGCTGTTTTTATCTTGCAAATCTCTAATTAGCACGGGTGATCCGGGATCTTTTAAATGAATAGTAATTAGTTCGTTTTCAATTTGAGAAGCAATGTCGGTTAGGTATCTGCTATTAAAACTTATATTTAGCTCATTAGAATTAAATTTTGCATTAACATTCTCGATGCCTTCTCCACTACTTGGGCTATTTACAGATAGTTGAACTGCATCTTTTGATATAAACATTTTAAGACCTTCCTTTCGATCTGTTGAAACAGTAGTGACTCTTTCTATTGAGTTTTTAAATTCATCTAATTTTATTTCTAAAATTTTATTATTATCTTTTGGAATAACTTTATTATAATCAGGAAATCTTCCGTCTATTACTTTTGAAATAAGTGCACCATTGCTCATTTTAAACTTAATTTTTGATTTATCACTTGATACTTGTAATGCCTCATTTGCCTGTTCTAACAAAGAAATTAACTGGAAAATTGTTTTTTTAGGCAAGATTATAGATTCTATATTAACATTTTGATCAATTTCAACACTACTTGATGAAAGCCTATGACTATCAGTAGCTACTCCACATAAAAAATATTTATTTTCTAGTTTTGTTTTATGTAAAAAAATTCCGTTAAGATAATGTCTAGTTTCATCATTTGAAATTGAAATTTTGGTTTTATTTAAAAGTTTTAAAAATTTTTGAGACGAAATTTCAAAACCTTTTTGGCCATTGCTATCTTCTGAAAGAGGAAAACTATCGGGAGGTATACACAATAAATTAAATTTAGAATTTCCAGAAACCAATTTTAACTTATTTGCGCTTAATAAATTGAGTTCAACTTTTGCATTAGGTGGTAATTTTCTTAATATATCATATAAAACGCTTGCTGAAGTTGTGGTTGTGCCTTCATTTTTAATTTCTTGAGGTACTATTTCTTCAAAATAAATTATATCTAGATCTGTAGCTGTAATTTTTACTTTTGAATCTTTTGCTTCTAGCAAAATATTCGATAAAATTGGTAATGTAGTTTTTTTTTCGATAATACCATTAGCTCTTCCTAATGATTTTAAAAAAGCATCTCTATTAATAGTAAATTCCATTTAAAATTTTAAAGTAATTTTTTTTTTAATTCAGCTACATTTTGCTTTATTTCATTATCCTTTTTTATTAATTCATCAATTTTTTTTACAGCATGAATTACTGTGGTGTGATCTCTATTGGAAAATTTTCTACCTATGTCTGGTAAAGAATTGGTAGTGTGATATTTTGCTAAGTACATTGCTATTTGTCTTGGCCTAGCTAAAGATCTAGATCTTCTTGGAGATAATAACTCTTGAATATTTAAATTAAAATGCGAAGCAACAAGATTTTGAATTAATTCTACATTTATTGATTTATTATTAGAATTTATAAAATCTTTTAAAATCCTTTTGCATTCATAAATGGTTGGAGATTTTGAGTTTATTTTGCTGAACGCCAAAATTCTGTTTAAAGCTCCAATCATTTCTCTAATACTTGATGTTATTTCAGATGCCAAAAATTTAAATACTTCATCGCTTAAATCATAATTTTCCTTAAAGTTAGTTTTAATTTCTTTAAACTTACTCTTTAAAATTTTAATTCTAAGCTCAAGATCTGGAGGCTGAATATCAATTACTAAACCACCTGACATACGAGATTTAATCCTTTCCTGAATTCTATCAAGACTAGATGGCGGTCTATCTGACGATATAACCACTTGCGACCCTCTTTCAATTAAAGCATTAAAAGTATGAAAAAATTCTTCCTGCATAGCTTCTTTTCCATTTACAAATTGAATATCATCAATAATAAAAATACTCGCCCCTCTAAAAAAATCTTTAAATTTTACCATTTCGTTATTTTTTAATGCTCTAATAAAATGATACATAAATCTTTCAGCAGAAATAAACATTACTTTTTTAGAATCCCCAACTTCAATTCCTATAGAATTTAGTAAGTGAGTTTTTCCCATACCAACTGAGCTATATATAAAAAGTGGATTATAATGTGCGGATTGAACACATACTTTTCGAGCTGCTGTATATGCAAGCTCATTACTTTCACCAACTACAAAGTTATCAAATCTTTTATTTGGATAAAATCGATTATAATTTAATAAAGAATTTTCTATAGAAGTAATTTTGTTTTTTTTTGAAAAAGCAAATTGATTACTTTTTTCCTGATTTTCCTCTATTAAAAATTCAATTCTTTGTATGCTTTTTTTAAATAATTTAATTACATCTAATATTTTATCAGCATATCTAGAAACTATCCAATCCCTTACAAATCTGGTAGGTACAGACAAAACAACATAATGATTAAATTCTTTTTTTAGGTTGATATTTTTAATCCAACTTTCGTAAATATCATTTCCAAAAGTATTTTTTAATTTTTCAAGAGTTTCGCTCCAGTTTAATAACTTTTCTTCTTGAGCAACAAGAATGCCTGCCTTTTGTTTTGATAATTGGTCT
>CACLHW010000008.1 GCA_902606835.1 uncultured Pelagibacteraceae bacterium | reverse complement strand
AAGTTTGTCATAATCCTAAAATTTTAAATGCCGTAGAAAGTATTATTGGTAAAGATATTTTGGTTGGAGGAACTACCTTATTTATAAAAGATCCAGACAAAAAAGGTTTTGTGAGTTGGCATCAAGATGCGAAGTATATTGGTTTTGAACCTTATAATTGGGTAACTGCATGGCTGGCTATTACGGATGCTAATGAAGAAAATGGTTGCATGAGAATGTGGTCAGGATCTCATAAAGAAAAAATTAAAGATCATAAAGATACATATGATGAAAATAATTTATTAACTCGAGGCCAAACTGTCCAAAATGTTCCAATTGAAAAAACCATTCCCAACATACTTAAAGCTGGCCAATTATCTCTTCACCATCCAATGATAGTTCATGGGTCAGGTCCTAATAAAAGCAATAAAAGAAGAATAGGGTTTGTTATTCAAAGCTATATAGGAACCAATGTTGATCAAGTATTAGGCAAGGTCTTTGTGCAACAAGCAAGAGGAAAAGATACATTTAGATACCACGAACATGCAAAAAGGCCTGTTGAATTAATGAGTAAAAAAGACATAGAATTAAAAAATAAAGCAAACGAGGAATTGTCAAAAATCTTTTATAAAGATGCTAAAAAAATAGGAAAATTTTAAATGAAAAAACTTTTAGGGATCGTGGTTCTGGGTTTGTTGTTAGCTTCAAGCAATCTATTTGCTGAGAGTTCTAAACTAAATAAGTTTAATCAGTGGCTTTTTGAAAATGGATATCATCAATATGTAAACTTGGAACAAAACCCAGTATGCAAAGAAGAACCAAAATATAGTCAAGCTTGGTATTTACAAAATTGTGATAAATTTCAAGGATCTAACAATCTAAATATCAAAATAAAAAATAAAGAATTATCAGGTACTAATATTGCCTATCATTCAAACCCAAATAGAGACTCGCTGATTTATTATTTATGGAAATACTCGTATAGAGACAGAAGTTCACATTTAAAAGAGTTTAAACCTACAAATAATTCATACGATTTTAAATTTAACTTAATTGAAGATAAATTTTTAAAAAAGCAAATGAAAACTAAAGGCATCTTAAGCTATTTATATTACCAAGATGGCGAAGTATTGATTGATGAATTTTCTCCGAAAGAAAGACTGGGAGAGTTTTTAAATAATGAGACAAAATTTTACTCAATGTCAATGGGTAAGTCAGTAACTTCTTATTTATTAGGTCATGCCATATGTGATGGCTACATTGATGGAGTTGATGCAAGAGTAAACGACTGGCCTGTAATAAAAGATTCACTTTATCATGATCAAAAATTAATTAATTTTTTAAATATGAATACTGGTGATCAAAAATACATTGATGAATTTGAAGATGGTACGAGTGCATTAGGTGCATATGAAGATAGAGATATTGAATCAACTATGCGTTTACACTTTAGAAACAAAAATACAAAAAAATCTAAGGATATATACAATTACAATGGATTTGTTACTCAGTTAATTTTGAACTATATGAAATTTAAAATCGGTGAAGATTATGACAAATTTTATAGCAAAGTTTTCAATGGTAAAGTAAAGATCAAAAATAGCATTCGTTATGGTTTTACTAGTCTTCAAGAAAAAAATGGAAATGGACATCCCAACATAATGGCAACTAGATTTGACTATCTTAGAATAGCAAAAGCTATAATGGATGATTATCAGAATGATACTTGTGTTGGAAAATATTTAAAAGAAATTTATAAAAGAAGAATACCAAAATTAAATCAAGAAAATAACGAGCCTGCATTTAATCGTACAAAATCATATGGGGGTCAATTTCATATGGATTTTCCAGGATTAAAAGACAAAATTATATTTGGTATGGGTGGCTATGGTGGGAATGTTATTTTAATTGATGTGGAAAATTCAAGAATACTGGTTCTAAATTCACTTCATTATAATAATAAAAAATATAAATATAATCACAAAAAACTAATATTAGATCCATTTAAAAAAGGTAAATGAAAAAACTTTTTATAATTGCAAGTTTTATTTTTTTATCATCTAGCTTTGCTTTTTCTGAAGATTGGAAAATTAAAAATAAATGGAAAGTTTCCTGTGGAATAGCCGATAAAGAATCTCTAGTTGTAAATGGCAAACCAAAAAAAAGTTACAATAAAAAAGAGTTTAAATTAGAAAGTGTTGTATTTAAGCTTGATAAAGGAGATGTTGGAAGCTGTCCTGCGGACAAAAAATCAGGTACTCACGGTGGTTATCCTTATGCAGGTCGACAAGAAATTACTCACAAATTACCTATAGGCCACACCATATTTGAAACAGATATATTTGTTGAAGGGGCGCCACAACATCGTTCTACAGTTTTCCAAATTCATGATGGAAGAAATAAAGGCGCACCACCATCTTGGATAGGCGTAGGAATGGATTGGAAAATAAAATATAAATTTCCAAAAGGAGAATGTTCACCAGAAAACTGTAAAGAATTTAAAAAATCTTTTTTAAAACCTGGGAAAAAATATAGATTTAAAGCAGATATCAACTACCAAAGAAAAGCAAAAAATCTATCCGTTAAATACTATTTGAATGATGAGTTAATTGCACAGCATTTAAATGTGCCTTTGTCAAAAAAGAAAACGGATGGTCCGTATGGCCCCAGCAAGCCCTATATAAAAATAGGAATTTATAGAATTGGAGAGACGGGAACTACTAGTTTTGCTTATAATAATTTAATTATAAAAAATAAGAAAAAATGAAAAAAATTTTAATAATTTTTGTTTTAGGTTTACTATTTTGCAGCAATGGTTTTGCTGATGTTAAAGATGTTAAAAATGTTCTTAAAAAAATAAAATACAATGAAGATATATCAACAGGGTTTAAAAAATTTAGAGATTCAGGGGAAGATGGAAAAACTAATAATTGGCGAGTTACGCCTTCGGCAATGCTTAAATCTAAACCAGGACCTGGTAAACATGTTTTACAAATAGTTAAAAAATCTGATGGTCATCCTGTTAGACTTGGAAAAGAGTCAATTAGAATTGAGGTTAGAAATGGAGATGCATGGGGTTGGGATGTAAAAAATGATAGGGAAAGAGTTGAGTTAATTATTTGTTGTGCAAGTAAAACAACATGGAATGCATGGTCAATATATTATCCTAATGACTTTAACGTTATATTCCCAGTAAAAGCTGCTATGGGACAATTTCATAATGATGGTGATAATCCACCGCAATTTATGTTTCAAAATCAAGGAAGTCCGCGAGGAAAAGAAGGAGGAGGATATTGGATAGAAACCGATGAATCAATAGGAGGTGATAATATACCTATTAAACTCTTGGATAAAAATGAAGTACTTGGAACATGGAATGATATTTTAGTTAATGCTAAGTGGACACATAATGAAGATGGTTTTTTTAAAGTTTGGATTAACGGAAAACTTTCATATTATTATAAAGGAATGACCCAAATCAAAGGTGATCGTATTGAACATCATCTTGGTATTTATAGATCTTACCTATCAAGACGACCTGGTCCAGAACCTACGCAAATAGTATATTACGACGAAATGCGTTATGCGAAATCTTGCAAAAAACTTAAATTAGAAAATCTAGGTTATTCTTGTGAGAAATTAGAAAATCAAACAGCAAAAAAAATTGATACTCCTGAAGAATTTTCTAACAATTTTATAGCAGTTATAAAAAGTAAAGATGATACAAGCTATATGGTTAAAGTCATTGGCGCATCAAAGAAACTTGCAGAGAAAAAAGGCCTTAAGAAATGCAAGGAAACTGGAAATACAGTGTGCTATGTTCATTATTCAGGACTAAAACCAGAGTATTAAAATGAATACATATTTATTATTTAAATCAATTCATCTAATAGCCGTGATTTCTTGGATGGCTGGGCTTTTATATTTGCCCAGAATATTTGTTTATCATAGCGAGGCTGCTAGAGATAATAAATCTAAAGATTTAGCTGAAACTTTTAAGGTAATGGAAAGAAGGCTTTTCGTTTATATTATGAATCCTGCAATGATTTTATCTTGGATTTTTGGGATATTGCTAATTCATACAATTGGAATGGATAATTTTGGATCACTTTGGCTTCAGCTAAAGTTTGTTTTTGTTATTATTTTAACTATTTATCATTTCTTTTTATTTCAATGTTTGAGAAAATTTGCTGAAAATAGCAATTCGTTTACCCCTAAATTTTATAGAATTATCAACGAAATACCTACTGTTTTGCTAATAGGTATAGTTCTAGTCGTTGTTTTTAAACCATTATGAGGCTTGTAATTTAATAAAAAGCTATTATATTAATTATACGTTTCTCAATAATAAACACCCACACATATGAATTTAGAAGAACTTAAAAAGAAAACACCCGCAGAACTTATTTTGCAAGCTGAAAAGCTATCTATAGAAAATCCTAGCACATTAAGAAAACAAGAAATTTTATTTGCTATATTAAAAAAACTTGCTGAAAAAAATGAACAAATTACTGGAGGGGGCGTTCTAGAAGTATTGCAAGATGGGTTTGGTTTTTTAAGAGCAATCGAATCTAATTATTTACCTGGTCCTGATGATATTTATGTTAGTCCAAGTCAAATAAGAAAATTTGGTTTAAGAACTGGAGATTCAGTAGAAGGAGAGATAAGAGCGCCAAAAGACCAAGAAAGATATTTTGCTTTACTAAAAGTTGATAAGATAAATTTTGACAATCCTGAAAAAGCAAGAAACAAAATTGCTTTTGATAACTTAACCCCACTTTATCCAGATGAACAGTTAAAGATGGAAATAGAAAAAACTAAAGTTGAAAAAAAACCAGATCAAACCGCAAGGTTGATCGATCTAGTAAGTCCTATTGGGAAAGGACAAAGGTCATTAATTATTTCTCCTCCCAAAGCAGGTAAAACAATTATTTTACAAAACATAGCTCATTCAATCGCACAAAATCATCCGGAATGTTATTTAATGGTTTTACTTATAGATGAAAGGCCTGAAGAAGTAACTGATATGCAAAGATCTGTAAAAGGTGAAGTAATAAGTTCCACTTTTGACGAACCAGCTTCAAGACACGTAGCAGTAGCGGAAATGGTAATTGAAAAAGCAAAAAGATTAACCGAACATAAAAAAGATGTAATTATTTTGTTAGATTCAATAACAAGACTGGGCAGAGCATACAATGCTGTAGTACCTAGCTCTGGAAAAGTTTTAACCGGTGGTGTTGATGCTAATGCTCTTCAAAGACCAAAAAGATTTTTTGGTGCAGCTAGAAATATAGAGCAAGGAGGATCACTTACAATTATTTCAACAGCTCTAATAGACACTGGAAGTAGAATGGACGAAGTAATTTTCGAAGAATTTAAAGGTACTGGTAATAGTGAATTAATATTAGACAGAAAAATTTCAGATAAAAGAATTTTTCCTGCAATAGATATAACTAGATCTGGAACAAGAAGAGAAGAGTTGCTATTCAAAAATGATGATTTGCTTAAAATGAATGTTTTACGAAAGATATTAAGCTCAATGGGTACTATGGATGCAATAGAATTTCTTTTATCTAAGTTAAGAAGTACGAAAAATAATGCAGATTTTTTCGTTTCAATGAATAAACCAAATTAATTTTTTTCAAAATCAAGTAGTTTTTTTTTAAGGTGTACACCCCCTGGGCTCGAAAAACCTCCCAATTTTCCATCAGACCTAATTACTCTATGACAAGGAACTGCTATAATAATTTTATTTTGTCCACAAATTTTACCTACATGCCTAGGTGATAATTTATATTTTTTTGCAATATGCCCGTAGGTTTTTGTATTACCAAATTTTATTTTTTGCATTTCTTTCCATACTTTTTTTTGAATAATGCTACCAGTCAGTTTGTGCTGAAATTTAAATAATTTACTTTTTTTTTTAAAAAAATTTTTTATATTTAATTTAAATTTTTTTAGATTTTTACTATTTGACTTATTTTTGCACTTTCCAAATTTAACTCTAATGATTTTATTGTTTTTTTCAAAGGCACTAATCCAGCCAAATTTAGTTTTAATTGAAATTTGTTTTATCATTTCCTATATAAACATATCAAAAAACTAAAAAATTAATTATATTAATAAATATAAACAATGAAAAAAAATGGTGAAACATTAAAAGCAACCTTTGCCGGGGCTTTGGTGAAATACAAAAAAGGAGAATATAAGGATGCTGAAATACTATGTAATAAAATACTTAGCATAGATCCCTTTCATTTTGACTCACTTTCAATGTTAGCGAACATTAACGGTGCTTACAGAAATTTTGAAAAAGCAATCGAATTTTTAAATAAGGCAAAAGAAATTCAACCCAAGAATACGATTGTAATTCATAATTTGGGATCTGCTCATAAAGAAATAGGAAAGCTTAAAGAAGCAGTAGATTTTTATAATAAAGTATTAGAAATAGATCCCAATCATGTAAATGCTAATTATAACTTAGGTTTAGTTTTTCAAAAACAAAGCGATCTAAAAAAAGCAAAAAATTATTTAAAAAAAACAATTAACTTACAAAATAACTATGGACTTGCACACTTTAGTCTTGCAAATGTTCACGTAGATTTAAAAGAGTATCATGATGCAGTAAGTTGCTATCAAAAAGCGATTGAAATAAATCCTAATATTATAGGAGCACATAATAATCTTGGTTTAGTTTTTAGAGAATTAAACGATTTCCAAAATGCAATTAAAAGTTATCAAAAAGCAATCAATGCCAGACCAAGTCATGCTGGAGCACATCATAATTTAGCTTTAACGTATAAAGATATTGGTGAGTTTGATAAAGCAATAGAATCACATCTTTCAGCTTTAAAATATGAGCCAGAAAATTTGGCACATTACCATTTTTTAGGAGATTTAAAAAAAGATGTTTTGGATTCTAAATTAGAAAATAAAGTTGAAAAAATTTTAAAAAATGAAAAATGTACAGAAAACAATAAAATTTATGGAAATTTTTTACTTGCTAAGTATGCAAAAAAAAACAAAAATTATGAAAAAGAATTTGATTATTTGAAATTAGCACACAAAAATTATTTTAATTCAAGAATAAAAAAATTTAAATTAGGAGTAAAATATTGTTTTGAAGATGTTTTGCAAATTTCACAAGAAGCCAAAGTTCAAAAAAAAATAAAAAATCAATATAATAAAATTAAACCAATTTTTATTATAGGTGTACCCAGATGCGGATCTACAATGGTAGAAAAAATAATAGGATCTGGAAAAAAGATTATTTCGATAGGAGAAGAAACTGCTGTTATAGAAAATTTCGTAAATAAAAAAATTTTAGAAAAGCAATCATTAAATTTAGGTGATGTTACGGAGGTAAGAGAAGAACTTAACAAAATCTACAAATTAAAAGGATTGTTAGTAGAAAAAAATAACTTTATTTTTACAGATAAATCTCTGAATAATTTCTTTTATTTAGAACTAATTAAAGATATTTACCCTGAAGCTAAAATAATTAATTGCAACAGAGATAGCCTATCATCAATAATTTCTATTTTTCAGAATAACCTTACAGAATTAGCGTGGTGTCATGAATTAAATAACATATTCAAATATTTTGATAATTACTTCGAAATTATTGATAACTATATTTCAGTTAATCCAAAAGAAATATATCAATTACAATATGAAAATTTAGTTAATAATCCAGAACAGGAGTCAAAAAAATTAATGGAATTTTGTGAATTACCATGGGATAAAAAATGTTTAGAATTCTATAAAAGAAAGGATTTAACTTCTAAAACAGCCAGCAACATACAAATAAGAGAAGCTATATATAAACATTCATCAAAAAAATATTCACCCTATAAAAAGTTGTTAAAAGAATATAGCGAGAAGTACATGTGGTTTCATTAAAATGACGATCTACGCATTATCTTCAGGACCTGGCATATCTGGTGTTGCTGTTATTCGAGTATCAGGCAAAGATACGGCTGAAGTAATAAAAAAATTGACCTTGTCAAAATTACCAGACCCAAGAGTTGCAACTCTTAAAAAATTCAATAAAAATGGGGGAAAAGAGTTGATTGATCAAGGCGTAATTATATGGTTTCCAGGCCCAAACAGCTATACAGGCGAGGATTTAGCCGAATTTCATGTGCATGGTAGCAGAGCAGTGATTAAAGCAATGCACCTAGCTATATCAAAAATAAAAAATTGCCGTCTAGCAGAACCAGGAGAATTTACCAAAAGGGCATTTCAAAATGGAAGAATAAATTTACTAAAAGCCGAAAGTATCGCTGACCTTATTTCAGCGGAAACAGAAATTCAAAGAAAACAGGCTCTAAAAATTATGAGCGGCAAATCTTCAGATAAATTTAATTTGTGGAGAGAAAAGCTCCTTAAAATTCTATCACATATAGAAGCTAAAATTGATTTTCCTGATGAAGAAATACCTAAAAATATTATTAATGATATACAAAAAAAATCAACTGATATTTTGAAAGAAATTAAAAAAACATTAAATGATCAAAAAGTTGGAGAAAGGATAAGAGAGGGTTTTAAGATAGCAATCTTAGGACCTCCTAATTCTGGTAAATCAAGTTTACTAAATTATCTTTCAAAACGTGATGTTGCTATCGTTTCTGAAGTCGCTGGAACAACAAGAGATGTTATAGAAACTCATTTAAATCTTGATGGATATCCCGTGATAGTTTCTGATACTGCAGGAATTAGAAGTTCAAAAAATGAAATTGAAAAAAAAGGAATAAAAATAGCTTTAAAAAGAGCCGAGGATGCAGATTTAAAGCTAGTAATCGTATCTGCAAAAAACGTTGATTTTACTAGCGTTTTGAAGAAATTATTAACAAAAAATGCTATTTTAGTTGTGAATAAATCTGATTTAGTAAAAGGAAAATTAAATAGTAAATTTAAAAAGTATGAAAATGTTTTGATATCCATAAAAAAAGATTTAAATCTAAATAAATTAATTTTAAGAATAAAAAGTAAACTAAAAAATAAATTTTCAACGACCGAGGATATTTTAATAACAAGAGAAAGACATAGGCAAAATTTAATAAATTGCGTTCAACATTTAGAAAAATTTCAAAAAAAAAAATCAGTTGAAGATTTCGATAAAGCTGCTGAAGATCTAAGGTTAGCAACTCGACATCTTGGTATGATCGTTGGAAAAGTGGATGTAGAAGAGTTATTAGGTAGCATTTTCAACGATTTTTGTATTGGTAAATAAACCAGTAATCAGCTTGTAAATCCATATATCATCTATAAATTCAAACTATGATGAATGATTTGTCATTTGATGTAGTAGTAATCGGTGGAGGTCACGCAGGATGTGAAGCCGCAGCTGCCTCGGCTCGAATGGGAGTAAACACCGGTCTGTTTACCCATAAGATAGAAACTATTGGTGAGATGTCTTGTAACCCGGCTATTGGTGGTTTGGGTAAAGGCCACCTTGTTAAAGAGATAGATGCTTTAGATGGAGTGATGGGTATAGTGGCTGACAAATCTGGAATACAATTTAGGTTGCTAAATAGAAGTAGAGGTCCAGCTGTAAGGGGTCCAAGAACTCAGTCAGACCGAGCTTTATACAAGAAATATATGCAGGAAACACTCCTAAGTTATTGTAATTTAAAGGTTTTTTCAGACCCAGTAATTGAGTTTATTTTTGACAAAAATCAAGTAATTGGCTTTCACACTAAGTCAGGAAAAAAAATAAATTGTAAAAAAATGATTTTAACAACAGGAACTTTTTTAAATGGGTTAATTCACATTGGTGATGAAAGAACACCAGCTGGACGGCACAATGAAAAACCATCTGTAGGATTGAGCGAACAGTTAGAAAATTTCAAAATAAAATTGGGAAGATTAAAAACAGGGACTCCACCACGATTAGATGGGTCTACGATTAATTTTAAAAATTTGGAAAGACAAGATGCTGATACAGATCCTGAATATTTTTCCTTTTTAACAAAAAAAACTTACAACAAACAAATTGCATGCAGCGTTACGTATACAAATAAAAAAGTTCATGAAATTATAAAAAAGAATCTTAAAAAGAGTGCTATGTATTCTGGTAGTATCAAGGGTGTTGGGCCAAGATATTGTCCTTCTATTGAAGACAAAATTGTAAAATTTTCTGATAAGACTAGACATCAAATTTTTTTAGAACCTGAAGGGTTAAATGATAAAACAGTTTACCCAAACGGTATTTCTACATCATTGCCTGCCGAAGTTCAGGCTGAAATACTAAGTAAAATCAATGGGTTAGAACAGACACGCATAATAAGACCTGGATATGCTATTGAGTACGATTATGTAGATCCTAGAGAACTTAATCCTACTTTAGAAACAAAAAAAATTAAATCCCTTTACCTTGCAGGCCAAATCAATGGAACAACAGGTTATGAAGAAGCTGCTGCCCAGGGACTAATGGCTGGAGTTAACGCTGCATTAGCTATAAAAAAACATGAGCCATTAGTTTTAGATAGAGCGCAAGCTTACATCGGAGTTATGATAGATGATTTAGTTACGAAAGGTGTCATTGAACCGTATCGTATGTTTACTTCGCGTGCTGAGTATAGATTAAGTTTAAGAGCAGACAATGCAGATATAAGATTAACTCAATTAGGAATCAATATTGGTCTAGTTCAAACACAAAGAGCAGGTATTTATACTAAAAAAGTTAACAAAATCAACGAGTTAAACAACATTTTAAAAAGTATTAAAATTTCTCCAAATGAGGCTGAAAAATTTAACATTAAAATAGCAAAGGACGGAATAAAAAGATCTGCATTAGAAGTTTTATCAAGAAAAGATGTAACTTTTAATAAATTAAGATCAATTTGGGATAAAATACCAAAAGCATCTAAAAAAGAAGAAGAGCAAATAGAGATCAATGCTCATTATTCTGGTTATTTGGAAAAACAGGAAGCTGATATTTTAACATTTAGAAAAGATGAAAATCTTAAAATACCTGAAAATATTGATTATGACAGATTTAGCGGATTATCTAATGAAGTAAGGGCTAAATTTAAGCAAATTAAGCCCAAAACTCTAGGTCAAGCTTTGAGAATTGATGGAATTACCCCAGCCGCTGTATATTTATTACTTTCCCACGTGAAAAAGATGCCAAAAAAGCGTAAAATGGCATAGATGGATATAGATACGCAGATAGACACATTTTGTAGGTATACGCAAGTTTCACGTGAAACAATCACAAGTTTAAAAAAATATGAGGAAATGCTAATAAATGAGAATAAGGAACTTAATTTAATCGGTAAATCAACATTAAATAAGATATGGAATCGACACTTCCTAGACTCCTATCAAGTCATTGATTTAATTGATAAAAACGTAAAAACGTTGGTAGATATAGGTTCTGGAGCAGGTTTTCCGGGACTAATCATTTCAATTATTGCAAAAGATAGAAAAATTCCAATAAAAATTAAACTAATAGATAAAAGTCCAAAGAAAATAATTTTTCTAAAAAAAATAATTGCAGAATTAAAACTTAATGTCGAAGTGTTAAATAAGAATGTTCAAGAAAAAAATTTTAAATTTATAGATGATGTATTTGTGACCAGGGCCTTTAAACCTTTGCCTGTAATTTTAGAACTTATTCACAATCAGGCAAAAAATTTTAGAAAAATTATTATTTTTATGGGAAAAACAGGACACAGAGAACTACTTCAAGCTTCAAAAAATTGGCATATCAAGTATAAGCAAAGAATGAGTATAACAAGCAACGATTCGATTATCGTTGAAGTAAATTATTTAAAAAAAAAATAAATTGATAAATAGTCAGATTATTTCTGTAATAAATCAAAAGGGTGGAGTAGGAAAAACTACTACTGTAATAAATCTAGCCACCGCACTTTCATTCCAAAAAAAAAAAGTTTTAGTTATTGATTTAGATCCGCAAGGAAATGCAACAACTGGATTGGGTTTATCAAATAATCAAAATACAAACACTATTTATGATGTATTAAATGGCAAATGTAGTTTTTATGAATCAATAAAAACAACAAAAATAGAAAATCTTAGCATAGTGTCATCAAACGTAGATCTTTCAGGTTTAGAAGTAGAAACCGCATCAGAAATACGCAGAGCTTTTTTGTTAAAAGATAAAATTCAAGATTTTTTAAAAAGTGATAAAAATAGCTTTTCTTATATAATTATTGACTGCCCACCTTCATTAAGTTTGCTTACAATCATGGCTTTAGTAGCGGCTAAATCCTTAATTGTTCCATTACAAGCTGAATTTTTTGCTCTTGAAGGAGTGAGTCAACTAATAAAAACAATAGATAGAATAAAGGTAAAGTTAAATCCAGAATTAACTATCAGAGGAGTTCTTTTAACTATGTTTGATAGAAGAAATAAACTTTCTTCTCAAGTTGAGGCTGAAGCAAGAAAATTTTTTGAAAATAAAGTTTATAAAACATTAATACCAAGAAATGTAAGGCTATCAGAAGCGCCATCACATGGAACTCCCGTTCTTATTTATGATCATAATTGTTCTGGCAGTAAAGCTTATTCAAACTTTACAGAAGAATTTTTAAAACAAGAGAATATCATGGAAAGCGCAGCATAATGATTGAGAATCGTTTGAAAAAAGGATTAGGAAGAGGTTTATCCTCTCTACTAGGAGATACCACAAAAAAAGTTGAAACAAATAAAGTTTCAATAAACGACTTAACAAGGAATAAATTTCAGCCTAGAAAAAATTTTACTAAAGAAAATTTAGACGAATTAACCAACTCAATTAGAGAGCAAGGAATAATTCAACCAATTGTTGTTAGACCAAATAAATCAGAGGAAGGCAAATTTGAAATTATCGCTGGTGAACGTAGATGGTTAGCTTCACAAAATGCTGGATTGCATGAAGTTCCAGTAGTTGTACTTGATGTTGACGATATAAAATCTTTAGAATTTGCAATTATAGAAAATGTTCAAAGACAGGATTTAAACCCGATAGAAGAAGCTAGAGGATATCAAAAATTAGTTGATGATTTTAACTACAATCAAGAAAAATTATCTCAATTTATTGGAAAGAGCAGAAGCTATATTGCTAATTCATTAAGGTTATTAAGTCTTCCTAACGAAGTTTTAAAAATGGTTGAAATAGGAGAATTATCAGCTGGACACGCAAGAACATTAGTAGGTTTAAATAATTCAATAGAATTAGCGAAACAAATAAGCAAAAAAAAACTTTCTGTCAGACAATCCGAAATTTTAGTAAGACAGTTTAGAAATAAAAAGCTTAAATTAATTCCAAGAAAAGATGCAAATATACTTGATTTACAAAAAGACTTAGAATCTAAGACTGGACTAAGCGTAGCCATTAATCACAAAAAAAATAATTCAGGGACTATATCATTTGAGTATTTAGATTTAGATCAGTTAGATAAAATAATTGAAGTAATTAAGAAAAATTACTAGCTTTCTTACAAATTCCAGAAAAAAAATTAAAGAAAATGCTATTAGAAATGTGAGGATTTTTTTTACATAGTAGTTCAGTGTAATTTATATCATCAATTATTTTTTCTAATTCATTGAAGTTCCATATAGATAGTTGTTTTTTTACTATTGGTTTTTCTTTCCAAAAAATTGTTGGTTTAGTTGCATTAATAATACTATCAATGTTAACATTTTTGTTATGTTGTTCTTTTATTTTTAATAAACGATGAGTTTTATTACTTAAAATTCTCAGCAATAAAACTTGATTAATTGTACTTGCATATAATTCTGATACAATTTTTTTATATTGGTTAATATTACCAGACAAACATTCATTAACTAAAAGGTCAGATTTAAATTCACCTGAAAAATTAATTAAAGACTGAACATCTTCAAATTCAATATTTTTTTTATTTAGGGAAAAAGATTTAATTTTTTCTATTTCATTTCTCAAATTGTTGCGATCGAAATTAGATTTTTCAATTAGTAAATTTATTGTTTCTCTGGATAATGAGATATTATTTTTTGTAAGTTCTGAATGAGCAATTTTCTCTAAATCTCTTTCATTGTCTAAATAACATGGAATGCAGATAGCTTTTTCACTTTTTTCAAAAAAATCTCTTAATTTAGATTTTTTTTCTAATATATCAGAAATTATTATTAAAAATAAATCTTTTGGACACTTGTCAAATACATCATTTATTTTTTTTAAAATTTTATCTGATGTTCCAATAATAATTATAATTTTTTTTTGACTAAATAAAGATCCAGAATAAATAGAGTCAAAAAAAACATCTTCGTTATCAAGAATCTCATTTTCATAAAATGAAGATATTTCTATATCGCCGCCTTTTTGATTTAATTCTGAGACAATAAATTGTTTAACGTCTTTTTTTAAACCTATATTTTCTCCATAAACTAAAAAAAAATTGTTTTTATTAATATTATGTGAGTTTTTTTTTAATTCAAAACTTTTTATTATCATTATTTTACTACACTTTCTGAAATTTTAATTAGTAAGTCTTGGTATGTTTTTTCAACTAAATTTTCTACTGTGGTGTTTTCTGATTTTACAGTTTCAGAATGTTGATCTTGCACTTTGTATGAAGAAGAGTAATCAAAGTTTTGGTTTATCTTTTCTTTATTAGTTAAATAATCTCGCACAATTATATTTGTATTTAAATTAATTTTATATTCTAAAACTTTTCCAGCACTATTTTTTACAGTTGCATTTTTATTTTTTGTTACGTCAATAGTAATTGTAATGCTTTCTTTATCTGGATCATTTTTGTTTAATCTTGATATGTTATTTAATTTTGAAAAAATCATGTTTCCTAATTTTTTATCTCCCACTATAGAATAATCAGCAATTTCAAACTTAAACTTTGCTGAACTAAAAATGGGCTTGTACCCATTGCATGAGTTAAGAGAGATTATAAGAAATAGTGAAACAAACAGTACGGTAATTTTTTTCATTTTTTTGTTATAAAGTTGATTAATTTATTTTTAATATAAATATTTTTAACTATTTTTGTGTTTTCTAAATATTTTAAAACATTATCAATTTCTTTTGACTTTTCTATAATCTTTTTTTCCGGTGAATTTATTGGCATTTCCATTGAACCTCTTTTTCTCCCATCTACTTGTATTACAATAGTGCAATTCTCTTCTTTTAACAGTTTCGAATTATATTTGGGCCAGTAAAATTTAGCACTTATTTTTTCACAACATTCATGCGCTAAGTGTGGAGTAAGTGGTATTAATAGCATTATTATTTTTTCCCATTCATCTTTTAGAGTTTTATTTGAAGTTTTATTGTTCATAACATGCTCATAAAATAAATTATATATTTCATGCATATTAGCTATTACAACATTATACTGAAAATTATCTAAGTTTTTGGTTACGTTATAAACAGTTTTATTAACAGCTTTTTTTAAAATAATATCCTCAGTTTCTGTAGCCGAGTTTTTTTTGCTTAAAATTTCATTATTTAATTTCCAAAGTTTTTGAATAAATTTAAAAGATGCAGACACTCCTTCCTGTGACCATTGCACATCTCTTTCAGGTGGGCTATCTGATAACATAAACCATCTAATTGAGTCGGCCCCATACATGTTAATCATCTCTTCTGGGTCCACAGTATTTTTTTTGGATTTAGACATTGACTCAGATGGGCCCACTAACACTTTTTTCTTATCATTTTTAGTTACATAGTTTCCTTGGGAATTTTTTTCAATTTCTTCTGGGTACAACCATTGATTTTTTTCATTTTTGTATGTTTCATGACAAACCATGCCTTGTGTAAACAAGCTTTTAAATGGTTCTGCATAATTAAAATTTTTGTTTTTAAAGGCTAATGCTTTCATAAAAAATCTTGAATAAAGTAAATGTAAAATAGCGTGCTCAACTCCCCCTATGTATTGATCAACTGGCATCCAATAATTGACGTCCTTAATTTCGTAACCATATTTTTCATATTTAGGTGAACAAAATCGCAAAAAATACCAAGAAGAATCTACAAAAGTATCAAGTGTATCAGTTTCCCTGACAACTTTTTCGCCAGAAGTAAGTTTAGTAAATTTCCATGTAGGATGTTTTTCTAGTGGGTTTCCTTTAACATTTAAATCTACATCCTCTGGCAATAAAATAGGTAAATCTTTTTTATTAATTGGTAATGCTTCGCCTTTTTGATTATATACAATTGGAATAGGACAACCCCAATATCTTTGCCTCGAGACTCCCCAATCTTTAAGACGGAATGTTATTTTTTTTTCACCAAATTTTTTTTTCGTTATAATTTCTATTGCTTTTTCAATAGCTTTACTAACCGTTAAATCATTTAAAAATTCAGAATTAAATAATATTCCATCTTCTACATAAGCTTCATTATTAATTTTAAAATTTTTTGGGTTAATATCTTTTGGTCTTACAACAGGTAATACGTTAAGTTTATATTTATTTGCAAAATCCAAATCTCTTTGGTCATGTGCTGGACAACCAAAAATAGCACCAGTTCCGTAATCCATTAAAACAAAATTAGCAATATAAACTGGAAGTTTGGTGTTTTTTTTAAAAGGATGTAAAACAAATAAATTAGTATTAAATCCTATTTTTTCTGCAATAGCTAAAGCTTCTTCAGTGGTACCAGATTTTGAACATTCTAACTTAAATTTAATAAAATCCTTATTATTTTCAAAATTTTTTGAAACAGGGTGATCAATAGAAAGTGCAATAAATGAAGCTCCAAATATTGTATCTGGCCTTGTAGTAAAAACTTTTATTTTCTCCTCATTTTTTGCTTTGTCAATTTGAAAATTTATTTCACAACCAAATGATTTTCCTATCCAGTTTTTTTGCATAAGCTTAACTTTAGCAGGCCAATTTTTTAATTTTTCTAACTCATCCAGCAAATCCTGAGAAAATTTTTTAATATTAAAAAACCATTGTGAAAGCTTTTTTCTTTCTACCGCGACACCAGAACGCCATCCTTTTCCATCAATCACTTGTTCATTAGCCAAAACCGTTTGCTCTGCTGGATCCCAATTTACATAAGTATCTTTTTTATAAACTAATTTTTTTTCAAACATTTCTAAAAAAAATTCTTGCTGATGTTTGTAGTATTCAGGTTCGCAAGTAGATATTTCGCGATCCCAATCTAACGACAAACCAAGTAGTTTTAATTGTTTTTTCATAGTTTCAATATTTTTTTTAGTCCAATCCTTTGGATGTAAATTATTTTCACGAGCTGCATTTTCCGCAGGTAAGCCAAAAGAATCCCAACCCATGGGATGTAAAACATTAAAACCTTGAAGTTTTTTATAACGCGCTAGCGCATCGCCAATTGTATAATTTCTTACATGACCCATATGGATTTTTCCCGATGGGTAAGGAAACATTTCTAGGCAATAAAATTTTTTTTTACTTTTATTTAGAGTAGAAGCATCAGATTTTTTTGAGGACCAAATATCTTGCCATTTTTTTTCTACACTTTTTATATTATATCTTTCCATCGATTGTAAAAATTTATTTAAAAAAAATAAATTATTTAATCTTTAATATCGCTTCTTTTAAATTTCTTTTTTGATTTATTATATTGTTTTTCAAAAAGCACAGCTTTTTTTAGAATAGCAACTTGTAGTTCTTGCTCTATTGCTGAAGAAATTTTTGAAATTTTACAGTTTTGTTCGATACTACAACGCTTTTTATGAACGATTATTCTAATTCCATCCGACCTTATTTCATTAGTTAAAAATCTAACTGTAATTTTTATAGATTCATCTAATGCTGTACCTTCGTTATACCAGTCAGTTGTAATTATACCTCCAGAGTAATCGACATTTGCAAGTGGCAAAAAATCAAGTATTTCTAGAGTTGCTCTCCACATGGGATTCGAACTTGCAAATTGGTAGTTTCCGGTACCTCCTCTGTCACTCACCATTTTTTTTAGTGACATTCCTCTGCCTTCTTCTAAATTTTTTTTAACCCTCTCTTTAGAATTAGGAGAAACTTTTCTGGCATCTGAAGGGGCATAAATTCCACAGGAATGTAAAAAACTTAGTAAAACAATTGCACTTAATAAAAATGGTCCCTTTTTTGAAATATAATTTAAAATGCTCATCTACCTATGTTTATTATATTAATTTTCATTTTAAAATGACTAATAAAAATTACAAAAACCTAGTAAAAATGCCATTAATTTATGATATTTAATTATGTTGTAAATATACAACAGTTTCAAAAAATATTGGTATTTAATAGTTATTTCAATTTTTTTTCAAATATTAGAGTGTTATTTTGTCACTATTCATATGAATAATATAAACAAAGAGGAGTTAACTATGAATAAATTAACTAAAATAGGGGCATCTGCATTGTGCGGATCTCTAGCTGCAATTTCAGCTGCTAACGCAGGTGATCTTACAGCGACTGGTAGTGCAGGCATCACATGGATGTCTAATGAAGACAGCACAACTGGTAACCCTATTGGTATGGTTTCAGCTGTATCTTTTACAGGTTCAGGTGAGCTAGACAATGGGTGGGGTGTGACTTTATCGATAGCACATAACGATAAAAACGCATACTCAAATTCTTACATAAACATTGCTCTTCCAGGTGTTGGTGATGTTCGTATCGACCAAGGTGTATCAGGAACTGGTATTCACCGTATGGATGATATGACGCCAACTGTATGGGAAGAAGCGGACGGAGCTGGTTTGAGCGCCACGATAAATAAAATATCTGGTGTATCAGCTGGTACTAACATTGAAGTTACGCCTACAGAGCTAATGCCTGATGGTCTAACAGCACGTATTGCTTTTGCAAAAGATGCTGATAGCGGTCAAGCAAATGATAAAGCTACAGGTGGAGTTTCTGGAATGGCAGGTAGCGGTTACGATATAACTCTACAAGCTAACAGCGACTTACTTGGTGTAGACGGTTTAGATATCTATGTTGGTATGTCAGAAGTTGAACAATATCAAAATGCTGGATCTGTTTCTGGAGACAGAAGCGAAAGAGTATATGGAATTAAATATGCTGCTGGTGGATTCACACTTGGTTATCAACAAACTGATGAAGAAACTGGTTTGACGTCTGGAACTGATTACGAAAACACTGCTTACGGTATAACATTTAACGTAAACGATGATTTATCAATCGGTTATAACTTTACAGAGTCAGATGAAAAAGGTCAGGGTAACCCAACTGCGGAAGCAATGTCGATACAAGCTGCTTACACAATGGGTGGAGCTACAATTAGTATTGCAGAGGTTGAAGTTGATAACCAAGCATACTCTACAGCAGCTTCAGCTGACTTGAGTTCAACAATAGTAAAACTAGGACTAGCGTTTTAAATTAGAGAAAGGCAAAGTATAACATGAATAAATTAACTAAAGTTGGTTGTTCAGCTCTTTGTGGTTCTCTAGCTGCAATTTCAGCTGCTAACGCAGGTGATCTTACAGCAACGGGTAGTGCACACATGACGTTCATGTCTATGGGAGACGATACAACTGGTAACCCAGTTGGTATGCAGTCTAACGTAACCTTCAATGGTTCAGGTGAATTAGACAATGGATGGACTTTCGGCCTATCTATCGCAAATAAAGATGGTAATGCTTTCTCAGCTTCTAACATCGAGATCGGAATGGGTGGTCTTGGTAGTTTGAACTTTGACGGCGGTGATAGTAGTAACGGTATCGCAGCTTATGATAACGTTATGCCAACTGCGTGGGAAGAAGCGCATGGGGCAGGCTTAAGTGGTGGTGTTAGAACTGTAGTGGGAAGTGGAGCGTCAAACAACGTTCAATACACAACTCCAACAGTTTTAGGAACTACACTTAAAGTTACATATGCACATGACTATGGAACGACAGATACAACGGACAAATCAACAGGAACGACGGAAGACAAATATGGCAGATCATACGATGCTACTATTAAAGTTAATCCGTCTATGGGCACTGAAATATTATCAGGCCTAAACCTATATGCTGGTGGTTCAGTTATCGAAGTTTACGATAATGAAATCACAAGTGGTGAAGATGCCTATCAAGCGGTAGGAGCTATTACTTATGCTCTTGGTCCAGTTGAAATCGGTTGGATGGTTTCTGGTGAATACGATGGTGATGAGGGAATGGTAGCGAGTGGTGCAGCAACAGCTAAATACCACACGTACAAAAACTCAGCATTCGGAATCGCATTTAATGTAAATGATGATTTCTCAGTTTCATACGGTATGTATGATTCTCGTAAAGCTGGTTACACAACTTCTGACCTTCAAAGTGGTCCAGAGACTCGAATTGTAGAAGTAGTTTCATGGCAAGCTGCTTACACAATGGGTGGAGCTTCCGTGAGACTTGCTGATGTACAAGTAGACAATGCGTCTTGGTCAGCAGGAGCAGACAGAAGTGCTACTATAGTATCGTTGGGCTTAGCATTTTAAATATTTAAAAGAATTATTCTTTATAAAAACCGGCCTTTATAAGGCCGGTTTTTTTTTTGAAGATTCGTATTCCACCAAAACCTTTAATAGATAATATTTTAAGCTTTTTAATATTATTTTCTGAAATACCTCCCAGTGGTAAAATTTCAATTTTGTTTAAAAAAGATAGGTAATTAAATTTATGTAAACCTAAAAACGTTTTTGACTTTTTAATGTAAAAAAGTGGAGATAAAAATATTGTTTCGCAATTTTGTGATATTTTTTCATAAATTTCTTTTTGGCTGTGAGCTGAACCTATGATTTTTATATTTTTTTTTTCTAAATTTGAAAAGTTTTTTGTTTTGTTAAAAGATGGAATATAAATACCATCCGCCTTTACTTTATGTACAAGTTTAAGGTCGTTTGAAACAAAAAGCTGATACCTTTGTTTTTTGCATGCTCTTGCAATTTTTATTAATTGGTTTTCTCTATTTCTATCATTATAATTCCTGTAAATTACACCAATATTTTTGTTTTTATTTTTAAATATTTCACTATTGTATTTATCTAGAAAAACAAAAAATTTTGGAAGTTTTTTATGCATACATCTTTAGAAAAATTAAAACTAATTAAAAATAAGGTTAATGATATTGCTAATAAAAAACAACTAAAAATTAAACCCGAAATTATAGTTGTAACAAAAACTTTTAATTTAAATAATGTTATTCCAATTATAGATAGTGGTCATATTCATTTTGGGGAAAATAAAGTGCAAGAGGCAGAAAATAAATGGTATGAAGCAAAGAATAATTATAGAAATCTACAATTACATATGCTTGGTGCTTTACAATCTAATAAAGCGAAGCGTGCAGTAAAGCTATTTGATTACATTCATTCTCTCGATAATGATCGATTAGCTTTAAAAATTTCTGAATATGAAAAAGAGTTAGATAAAAAAACAAAATTATTTATACAAGTTAATGTTGCTGATGAAAAACAAAAATCTGGAATAACTTTAAGTTTGCTTGACGATTTTTATAATTACTGTAGTAGGAAGTTATCATTAAATGTTATTGGTCTAATGTGTTTACCTCCATTTGACAAAGACTCTGATAAATATTTTAAACTATTAAAAGAAAAAGCAATTAAATTAAATTTAAAAGAATTAAGTATGGGCATGAGTTCTGATTATGAAAATGCTATATTGAATAGCTCTACTTTTTTAAGAATTGGAACTTTAATAATGGGAGAAAGAAGTTCTACCTAATAGAAATTTTCGTATTTTTTTTTATTAATGGAATTATTTTTAAAATATCCTTTTTTTTTACAGCTATACATCCTTTTGTTGGCTTATAATTTTTAGAAGATAAATGTAAAAAAATTGCACTTCCTCTTCCTTTAATAACTGGAGAATAATTATATTTTATATTAATAAAAATATCGTAGATTTTATCTTTTCTGTAAAGTGTTTCAGCACTATATTTAAATGGAAATTTAATTTCTTTATTATATTTTTTGCTTTCAATATCATCACACCATCCCATATTTTTTTTAATAATTTTCTTATTTAGATTACATTTAGGTAATTTAATTCTGTTTTTTCTGTAATAAAGTGGACCGATCGCAAAAAGTCCTTTTGGTGTTGCTAAATCACCTTCTTTTTTTGTTGAAGTAATGCCAGATTTACCAACACTACATTTTAATTTATAACCTTTGTATAATAGAAAATGCTTTTTTATTATAATATTCATAGAAATAAGATTAATGAATAAATCAACCATATCAATTCTAAATAACAAAATCTTTTTTCAGATTTTAAGTGAAATAAAGTTGTTTTCTAAATTTAATATCAAATATTACGAAGATTTAGACGTATGTATAAAAAATGCTGAAAAAGATGATGAGATAGTAGTTTTTTTCGATATTCCTAAAAAAAAAATAGATATAAATAATTTTCCTAAAATCCTAATAACTAATTTTTTAAACAACGGTAACAAATTTTCTGATTCTTTTGATGAAAGATTAAATATGCCTTTTACTGTACTTGATTTTGAAAAAAAAATTGTTTCCGTTATTGCAAAAAATCAATTTAAAAAAAATTCTTTAATAAATTTAAAAGGGTATATAATTGATAAAAATGAACGCAAAATTAAAAAAGATAATTTAGAACTTCAACTTTCAGAAAAAGAGATTAATTTTCTTATTTTGTTTAGTGAAAGTAAACAACCAATTAATAAAAATTTAGTTTTGAAAGAAGTTTGGAAATATTCTGAAGAAAGTGAAACACATACTGTTGAAACACATATACATAGACTTAGGAAAAAAATTTTAAAAAAATTTGGTGATAATAATTTTATAAAAAATAATAACAAAGGATATTTTATTTGAAAAAAAAAACAAGAAACTTCATTGCTAGAGATTTGTTTTCAGCAAAATATAAAAAAAAGATATTTAAACCTAAAAAAGGTAAAGGCAGTTATAAAAGAAAAAAAATAAGACTAATTTAATCTTGCTCCTATTTTTTGTATAATTTTTGAAGACATTTCAGTTCCCTTTTCTAAACTTTCTTTTATAGATAAATTATTTACTTGGCCATGCAAAAATCCGGCAGCAAAAAGATCCCCAGCGCCCGTTAAATCAATAATTTTTAAATTTTTTTTACTATCACACTCAACCACTTCATTTTTTTGTATTGCAATACTTCCTTTTTCACCTCGCGTAATAACTAGGAGTTTTCCTAATTGTTTACCAAATGTTATAACTTCATCAAAATTTTTTGCGTTAATTAATGATAAAATTTCTTGCTCGTTGGCAAAAGTAATATCTAATTTATTACTTACTAAATCAAAAAAACTTTTTTTATGTCGCTCGACGCAAAATTGGTCAGATAATGACATCGCTTTTTTTTTAGATAAACCTATAGCTTTGTTAAATGCTGCTTTAGGTTCGCCTTCATCCCATAAATAACCTTCTAGAAAAATTAATTCGCTATTTTTAATTGCATTTTCGTTAATATCTTTATCATTAATTTTTCCAGCGATTCCTAAAAAGGTACACATAGTTCTTTCAGAATCAGGTGTAATTAAAATTAAACAAGTTCCCGTTGGTACTGGTTCTTCCTTTTTTTTATAACAATATTTTACCTTTTCATCAGTTAGACTTTTTTCATATTTTTTTCCTAATTCGTCATTATTTACTTTTCCAATAAAAGAAACCGAATTTCCTAATTGTGATAGTCCAACAATTGAATTTGCAACTGAACCTCCAGCAATTGTTTGTTCGATTTTTAAACTTGATAGCAGTTTTTTAAATTCTGTTTCATCAACAAGCTTCATAGTGCTTTTGGTAAGATTATTTCTTGATAAAAAGTCTTCTTCCACTTTACAAATTACATCAACAATTGCGTTTCCAATTCCTAAAATTTTCATATTAAGCTTTTCTTGTTTTGATTGATTTTTTTCGGTGAGGATAACAACTGGTACATATTTTACAAGTTAAACCATAACATTCTCTTGCCTTACAATACTCTCTTCCATAGTAAATTATTTGAAGATGAAGTTTATTCCATGATTTTTTAGGAAATAATCTTTTTAAATCTTTTTCAGTTTGAACAACATTTTTACCGTTCGTTAATCCCCATCTTTGGGCCAGGCGGTGAATATGAGTATCAACTGGAAATGCTGGCACTCCAAAACTTTGAGCCATGACTACACTAGCTGTTTTATGACCAACACCTGGAAGACTTTCAAGTTCTTCAAAAGATTTTGGCACTTTTCCATTGTGTTTTTTAATTAATTGTTTGGATAAATTAAAAACACTTTTTGCTTTATTTCTAAAAATTCCTATACTTTTTATCATTCTCTCTATTTTTTTTCTTCCAAGTTTAACGAAGTGCTCAGGTTTATTGTATATAGGGTAAATATTTTTTGTAACATTGTTTACATTTACATCAGTAGTTTGAGCAGAAAGTAATACTGAAATTAAAAATGTAAATGAATTTTTATGTTTTAGTGGAATTGGTGTTTTTGGATAAATTTTGTTAAGTATTTTAAAAACTATTTTAGCTCTTTGAGTTTCATTCATTATTTAAAATTTAAAACATCTCTCATTGAGTAAAGGCCAGGTTTTTTCCTCATTAACCATTTAGCTGCTGTAAACGCACCTTCAGAATAAAGAGCTCTATCAAATGCTTCGTGATTTAAAGTAATAGTTTCTTTTCCACTTGAAAAGTAAACTTTATGATTTCCAATGATTTTACCTTTTCTTAATGAATTAAAATTTATTTTTTTATTGTAAGGAAAAGTTTTTTTATTTAGATATTTCTTTCCCATTATTTTATAAAAATCTTTCTTTTTTCCTATCGCGATACCTTTTCCAAGCATTAAGGCAGTTCCAGATGGATGATCTTTTTTATATTTATGATGTGCTTCAAAAACCTTGTTTAAAAAATTATTTCCAAGAGATTTAGAAGCTATTTCAGTTAAATACATTAATAAATTTATACCTAAACTCATATTTCCAGCTTTTAGTATAGGTATTTTTTTAGAATATTTTTTTATTAAATTCTCTTCTTTTTTAGAAAAGCCAGTTGTTCCAATAACTACTCGTTTTTTCAACTTAGATGCAATTTTTAGCACACGTAAAGTACATTTTGGAGTGGTAAAATCTATAATTATATTTGAATTTTTAAAAGTAGATTCAGAATTTAATTTAAGGCGTAATCCAGATATTTTTTTATTAATTATTTTATTTTCTGTAATTGCAACTAATTTAAAATTTTTTGTACTTTTAGAAGATTTTATAAGTTGTTGACCCATTCTTCCAAGACATCCCGTAATTGCTAATTTAATTTTTTTCATCTTTTAATTTTTCCAAAATCTTTTTGCTTTTTCAAAAAAATCTTTCATTATTGGGTTTGATTTTTCATCCTCTAATTTTTTAAATTTTTCTAAAAGATTTTTTTGTTCTTTAGTTAGAGAAACGGGAACTTCTGTTACCGCCTGTATATATAAATCTCCATAGTCCTTGTTTCTCATAATAGGCATGCCTTTTCCTTTTAATCTAAATTGTTTTCCATTTTGTGTTCCGGCTGGTATTTTTACTTTAGCCTTTCCGCCATCAATAGTAGGTACTTCAACGATCGTTCCAAGCGCTGCATCAGATAAAGAAATAGGAAATTCAAAGAAAAGATTTTCTTCTGATCTTTTAAAAATGTTATGACCTCTCACAGACACAAAAATATATAAATCTCCATTTCCACCACCCTTTATACCTGCCTCTCCCTTACCTGATAATCTAATTCTAGTACCATCATCTACTCCTTTCGGTATACTTGTGAATATCTTTTTTTTAGTTTGTTTTTTCCCGATTCCTCTACATTCTTCACATGGACTAGAAATTTGTTCTCCACTTCCAGAACACTCTGGGCATGCTTGCTGAATTGTAAAAAAACCTTGGCTTGATCTTACGCTTCCTTGTCCTCCACATACAGAACAGGTAACTGGTTTTGATCCTGGTTCAGATCCATAACCATTACACCTTCCACATTTTTCTGATGATGAAAAATTAATTTCTTGTTTTTTTCCATTGTATGCATCTTCTAAAGATATTGATAAATCATACCTTAAATCGGCACCCCTAAAATCAGCAGATCTTCTTCTCCTTCCTCTCGTTCCACTGAAACCTTCAAAAAAATCATCAAAAATATCTGAACCAAAAATATCTGAGAAAGCTCCAGAAAAATCAAAGTTTGAAAATCCACCCCTTCCTCCTGCTCCTTCAAAAGCTGCATGTCCAAACTGATCATAATTTGATCTTCTCTTTTTGTCTGAAAGTACGTGATAGGCTTCGCTTGCTTCTTTAAATTTAGCCTCAGCTGATTTATCGTTCTTATTTTTATCTGGATGATGCTTAAGTGCTAATTTTCTGTATGCCTTTTTTATTTCTTCGGAAGAGGCTGATTTGATAACGCCCAAGACCTCATAGTAATCTTTTTTTGCCATATATTTACCGACATTTTGTCTTTAGACTTAGGCTCTTTTCTCTTTATCTTTATCTTTATCTTTATCTTTTTTTTCTTCTTTTACTTCTTCAAAATCTGCATCAACAACATTCTCTTTGTTTTTATCTTTAGAATCTGAATTTTGGTTTTGTTGAGCACTTTTAGTGTTAGTATTTTTTTGCTGACTTTTATATATAGCTTCCCCAAGTTTCATTGAGGACTGTATTAAAGTCTGTGTTTTTTTCTTAACTTCCTCATTGTCAGTACCTTTTAATGCATTTCTTAGATCAGAAATGCCATTTTCTATAGCTTTTTTATCAGCATCAGAGATTTTACTTCCATGCTCTTTCAGATTTTTTTCTGTTGTGTGAATAATTGTATCAGCTTGGTTTCTAGCATCTACTGTTTCTCTTTTCTTTTTATCTTCTGCTTTATTTGCTTCTGCATCTTTTACCATATTTTTAATTTCTTCATCACTAAGTCCTCCAGAAGCTTGTATTTGTATTTTCTGTTCTTTTCCTGTCCCTTTATCTTTTGCAGAAACACTTACTATTCCGTTCGCATCAATATCAAATGTTACTTCAATTTGTGGTACTCCTCTCGGAGCATTTGGTATTCCAACTAATTCAAAATTACCTAACAATTTATTATCAGTTGCCATTTCTCTTTCTCCTTGTAAAACTCTAATTGACACAGCAGGCTGATTGTCTTCGGCTGTTGAAAAAACTTGGCTTTTTTTAGTGGGAATTGTTGTGTTTTTTTCAATTAGTTTTGTTGAAACACCTCCTAGTGTTTCAATACCCAAAGAAAGTGGAGTCACATCCAAAAGTAGAACATCTTTTACATCTCCTTGAAGAACTCCTCCTTGTATTGCAGCACCCATCGCAACAACTTCGTCAGGATTTACACTTTTATTTGGATCTTTACCGAAAAATGTCTTAACTGTTTCAACAATTTTTGGCATTCTTGTCATTCCACCAACTAAAACTAC
Source organism: uncultured Pelagibacteraceae bacterium (assembly GCA_902606835.1). Lineage (GTDB taxonomy): Bacteria > Pseudomonadota > Alphaproteobacteria > Pelagibacterales > Pelagibacteraceae > AG-414-E02. The sequence goes on along the minus strand of CACLHW010000008.1, from coordinate 1,041 downwards.
TTCATTAATTTCTGCTGCACTAAATCCCGAATCTCGCAAAGCAACTTCGCAAGGTTTTAAAGTTTTTTTAACTAAATCTTCAACCAAAGCTTCCAGTTTTGCTCTAGTTAATTTTATATTAATATGTTTAGGACCAGTTTTATCTGCGGTTATAAAAGGTAAATTAATTTCGGTTTGCGCTGCAGAAGAAAGTTCTATTTTTGCTTTTTCAGCAGCTTCTTTTAATCTTTGAAGAGCTAATTTATCGGTCTTTAAATCTATTCCATTATCTTTTTTAAATTCATCAGCTAAATAGTTCACAATTTTATCATCAAAATCTTCTCCACCCAGAAAAGTATCACCATTTGTAGATTTAACTTCAAAAACTCCATCACCAATTTCAAGAATTGATACATCAAAGGTACCACCACCTAAATCATATACAGCGATTTTTTTTCCTCCTTTTTTATCAAGTCCATATGCTAAAGAAGCAGCAGTAGGTTCATTAATAATTCTAAGTACTTCTAAACCTGCAATTTTACCCGCATCTTTTGTTGCTTGCCTTTGAGAGTCGTTAAAATATGCTGGAACAGTTATTACTGCCTGTTTAACTTCCTGGCCTAAATATTTTTCAGCTGTTTCTTTCATTTTTTGCAAAATGAAAGCTGATATTTGTGAAGGAGAATATTTTTTACCTCTAGATTCTAACCATGCATCATTATTGTCAGCTTTAATAATTTTATAAGGTGCTTTTGCTACATCTTTTTTTACAGTTTCATCATCAAAATTTCTTCCAATCAATCTTTTAACAGCAAATAAAGTATTTTCTGGATTTGTTACAGCTTGTCTTTTTGCTGACTGTCCAACTAATTTCTCACTGTTCTCTCCAAATGCTACTACAGAAGGAGTAGTTCTAGCTCCTTCAGCATTTTCTAAAACTTTTGCTTGCGTGCCTTCCATTACGGCTACACATGAATTTGTTGTTCCTAAATCTATACCTATAACTCTACTCATAATTTTTTATTTCCTATTGTTTGTATATGGGTGTTTTTTTCAGCACTA
>CACLHW010000007.1 GCA_902606835.1 uncultured Pelagibacteraceae bacterium | reverse complement strand
ATTACAAATGTAGAAATGGATCTTAGGTTTGAAGCTGCTGCCGCTAACGAATTATATGAAAATACAAAAAAAGATGTTGGATTTAAAGTTCCAAAAATTTATTGGAATAAAACAAGTAAAAAAATCCTTTGTTTAGAAAAAATAGAAGGAGTTTCTATAAGAGAAGTGGAAAATTTAAAAGCTTTAAATATTGATACAAAAAAATTAGCCTGTGATATTATTCAACATTTTTTAAGACATGCTGTAAGAGATGGATTTTTTCATGCAGATATGCATCAGGGAAATTTGTTTGTAACTAAAGCTGGTCTTATCATGCCTGTTGATTTTGGAATAATGGGTAGACTTGATAAAAGTAATAGAAAATATTTAGCTGAAATACTTTATGGATTTATTAAAAGAGATTATAAGAAAGTCGCTGAGGTACATTTTTTAGCAGGATTAGTTTCTAAAGAAGTTTCTAAAGATGAATTTGCACAAGCATTAAGATCTATAGGCGAACCAATTTTTGGACAGTCTGCTAAAAATATATCTGGTGGTAAATTGCTTAGCCAACTTTTTGAAATTACTGAAAAATTTAATATGCAAACACAAATACAGTTATTGCTTTTACAAAAAACTATGGTTGTTGTTGAGGGAGTGGCAAGAAAACTTGATCCAAATACAAATATATGGAATGTTTCAAAACCTATACTCGAAGAATGGTTAAGAGAAGTTAAAGATCCATTTAACAAAGCTAGCGAAATAGTTGATGAAGCTTCGGAGGTAATCAAAAGACTTCCGGATTTACCAAATATTATGGATAAAGCTAATGATGTTATGACTTTAATTGCACAGGGTAAGTTTAATCCCAATACGTTAGCTTATAATAATTTAAAAGAGCAAGAATTAAAGTTGCAATTGATGCGAAATAAAATATTGGGAGGAGTTTTAGTACTTGTAATTTTTGTTCTCATAGTATTCAAATAACAAAAATATGAATAAATATTTAAATAAAAAAAAAATTATTTTAATAATCGGTGGGGGAATATCTGCATATAAAACCCTTGATTTAATACGTTTATTAAAAAAACAAAATTGTCAAATTAAAGTTGTATTAACAAAAGCAGGGAAAAATTTTGTTACGCCACTATCAATAGCATCACTTTCCAAAAGTAAAGTCTATGAAGATATTTTTGATAGTAATAACGAATCAGAAATAGATCACATATCTTTATCAAGATGGTGTGATATAATTTTATTTGCACCGATTACCGCAAATTCAATTTCTAAAATTGCTTCTGGAAAAGCAGAAGATTTGGCTTCTACATTGATATTGGCCTCTAATAAACAAATTATATTAGCTCCCGCAATGAATGTTAGAATGTGGCTTCATAAATCTACTCAAAATAACATTAACAAATTGTTGGATTACGGATATTTATCTATAGGTCCCGCGACCGGTGAAATGGCTTGTGGTGAGTATGGGGAGGGCAAAATGTCTTCACCGGAAGAAATATATAAGTTTGTCTTAAATTATTTTTCTGATCGAAATATTGTAAAAAATAAAAAATTAAAAGCACTTGTTACGGCTGGACCAACTAAAGAGTATATAGATCCTGTTAGATTTATTACAAACAATTCGAGTGGCAAGCAAGGTTATGAAATTGCAAAATCTCTAGCAAAATTTGGGGTAAAAACTACATTAATATCTGGCCCATCTAAACTAAAAAAACCAGAAGGAGTAGATTTTATAAAAGTCGAAACTGCAGATGAAATGTTTTATCAAACCAAAAAAATATTGCCCGTTGATATTGCGGTTTGCGCGGCAGCAGTAACTGATTTTAAACCAAAAAAATTTGAATCAAAAAAAATTAAAACTAATAATTTAAGTTTGGATTTTATAAGAAATATAGATATTTTGGAATTTTTATCTAAAAATAATTTACAGAGGCCTAGATTGGTTGTTGGATTTGCAGCAGAAACAAATAATTTAATAAAATTTGCTAAAGATAAAAAAAATAAAAAATATTGTGACTGGATTGTTGCTAACAACATTTCTGATCCAGAAATTGGATTTGATTCAGATTATAATGAAGTATCAATAATATCTGAAAATAAAATTGAAAAAATAGAAAAAAATTTAAAATCTTTTATAGCAAATAAAATAGCTAAAAAAATAATTAGTAATTTTATCCAATAATTTAAATGGTAAAAATATTAGTTAAAAAACTTAATAAAAATATTAAACTTCCTACTTATAAAACTTCTGGAGCTTCAGGATTAGATTTAATTGCGTCAGTAAAAAATAAATTAAATATTAAACCTGGGGCAAGTACTATCGTTCCTACTGGAATGTCCATAGCAATTCCAAAAAGCTATGAAGTGCAGATTAGGCCAAGATCAGGTTTGGCAGCTAAAAATTGCATAACTGTATTAAACACTCCTGGTACCATAGACTCAGATTACAGAGGTGAAATAAAAATTATTTTGATAAATTTAGGTAAAAAATCTTTTGTAGTAAAACCCGGTGATAGAATTGCTCAAATGGTTTTGTGTCCTGTGGTAAAAGCTAACCTTAGAGAAGTAAAAAATCTTCCTAATACAGTAAGGGGCAAAGGAGGATTTGGCTCGACAGGCAAATAAAAAATTCAATGAAATTTACAAAAAAACAGATAGAAAGATATTCAAGACAAATAATTCTTAAAAAAGTTGGAGTTATTGGTCAAAAAAAACTTTTAAAATCGAGTGTTTTAGTTGTAGGTGCTGGTGGCTTAGGTTCTCCAATATTAATATATCTTACTGCATTAGGTATAGGTAAAATTGGGATAGTAGATAAAGATAAAGTTGAATTATCTAATTTTGGACGTCAAATTATTTTTAAAAATAATGATATAAAAAAAAATAAGTCTACTGCAGCAATTAATAATTTAAAAAAAATTAACCCCAATATAAAACTTATATCTTTTAATAAAAATTTAGATTCTAAAAATATAAATACTATTGCAAAAAAATTTGATGTAATTGTGGATGGTAGCGATAATTTTAGAACACGTTTTTTAGTAAACGATTATTGTTTAAAAAATAAAAAAACTTTAGTTTCTGGTGCAATAAGTAAATTTGATGGTCAAGTTTACACCTTTAATTTTTCTAAGGAAAAATCACCCTGCCTTAGATGTTTTATACCAACTATGCCCGGTGATCCTGATACTGATAATTGCGAATATGAGGGAGTTTTAGGGCCCTTAGCAGGCATTATTGGCAGCATTCAGGCTAACGAAGTAGTAAAAGAAATTCTTGAAATAGGAGAGTCTCTTTGCGGATATATATTAATAGTAGATTCTCTTAAACTTAATTTCAGGAAAGTTAAGCTTAATAAACGTTCTAATTGCTATTGTAATGATAAAAAATAAAAACAAATATAAAATCTACTTTATTTCAATTTTTATTATTTTTTCAACAAAAGCTTTTAGCAATGAAAATAATAATTTTTTATCTTTAAAAAATAATCAGGTCAACCTACGACAAGGGCCATCTTTTGAATATCCCATTAAGTTTACTTATCAAAAAAAATATTTACCGGTCATAATTTTAGACAAGTCTGAAACTTGGAGAAAAATTAAAGATTTTAATAATAATTCTGGCTGGATTCATATTTCTCAATTGTCAAAGAAAAGGTCGGGTATAAACATAAAAAAAAATTCTATTCTTTATAAAAAATCAACCATTTATTCTAAGCCGCTAGCTAAGCTTGAAGTTGGAAGATTAGTTTTAATAAATAAATGTAATGTGAAGTGGTGTAAAATAAAATCAGGAAATTTTGATGGATGGATAGATAAAAAATCTTTATGGGGCAAAGTTAAATAAAATCACTTATTAAAGCTCTTCTAGTATTTTCTGGGATTTTTGATATATGATTATATAATTTATGTTGTATGCCTAATTGCACCTCATTGTTAAAGTTTTTAAATTTTTCTATTTGTTCCTCTGAAAAATTAAAATGAATAAATTGAACAGATGAAGCTTTTCCTTCTGCCGAAGTTCTATCTAAATCTTTTTCTGGATTAGCTTTTATTTTTTCTTTATTTATTAGTATAAAAATATTTTCTTCTATACCACCCACTTTGCTTAAAAAATTAGTTCTTAATGTTGGATCATCAATTTCAAACATTAAAGTTGCCACAAGTTCTTTTCCTTTTGGAATAAGGGGATTGTAAGCGATTAGCTCGTCATTTAACTGGTTTTCTCCTCCTTTTTCAATATGAAGCATTTCTTGAATTTGCGCTAACATTGTTTCAAAACATTCAAAATAAAAAGTTGCGTAAGGGCCAAGTGGAATTCTTCTATTTTTTTTAAAGTCTACTAAATTTTTTCTTAGTTGTTTTCTATTTTTTTCATAGGTTGCAGAATCAACTATGTCTGATTTTTCTACTATTCTATTTTTTTTTGACATCCCTTACAATTTATATGCCTTAGCAATTAATTCTATAGGATGTAATGCCTCATCGTGAATTAAATTTGTATCTTTTGTTAATTTATTTAAGTGATTTCCCGCAAGTGGACAATCTGACGCCATATATTTATTTTTTTTATTTTTAATTTGTCTTGCAGTAGGTTGACCAACTTTTATTGCTATATTGTGCGTTTGATTCATTACCCCAAATGTTCCGCCATGTCCCGCGCATCTTTCAACCACATCTAGTTTTATATTTGGTATTAATTTCAGCATTTCCCTTGCTTTATTACCCATATTTTGAGCCCTTGAATGACACGCGTTATGTACAGTTACACCTCCATCAATTTCTTTCATACCCTCGGATAAACCTTCATTTTTTGAAATATCAACAATATATTCATCAATGTCTTTAGTATGTTTTGACAACCTTTTAATGTTATCATCATTTGGCAACAAAAGCGGCCATTCAAATTTTAACATTAATCCGCAACTAGCTGTTAAAGTTATTACTTCATATCCTTTGTCGATCCATAGCAATAAATCTTTTGAAACTTTTTTTGCTTGTTCAGAGACTTTTTTTAGATCTGCTTGTTCAAAATAAGGCATTCCGCAACAGCCTGGATAACTATTTTCAACTTTTACTCCATTTTTTTTTAAAACTTTAATTGCTGCAATACCTGTATTTTTTTTATTGTAATTTACAAAACATGTTGAATAAATAACAACTTTTCTTCCGAATGCTGGGGCTAATGAATTAATTTTTTCATTATATTTTTTTGTATAATTTATTAAAGTTTCTTTATTATATTTCGGTAAAATAGCTCTTTTATCAATACCGATTAGTTTTTCTAGGATATTTCTAAAAAATGAATTTTTTACATTAGTTAAAAAATTAATAATTTTTGAAAAAAAAATACCAATTTTTGCATTTCTATCAATTTTAGTTAATTGGTTGGGAATTCTTTTTAATTTACCCTTTTGCTTTTGTAGGGATCTATATCTAAGCATAAGGTGAGGGAAATCTATATTAAATTCATGAGGCGGTACATATGGGCATTTAGTCATGAAGCACATATCACAAAGTGTGCATGCATCTACTACTTCGGGAAATTGTTTACTAGATAAACTGTTAACATCTTCATCTTTTGAAGAATCTATCATTTCAAAAAGTCTTGGAAATGATTCACAAAGGTTAAAGCATCTTCTACAACCATGGCATACATCAAATACTCTTCTCATTTCTTGATCAATTTTATTTTCGTCAAGGAACTCGGTTGATTCAAATTCAATTGGATGCCTAGTTGGAGCTTGTGTACTACCTTCTCTATTCATTTATAAAATATAGGTTGTTAGTGGGGGCACGCCCCCACTAAAATTTATTTGATTGACTCTAAAGTTTTTTGAAATTTACCAGCGTGTGATTTTTCTGCCTTAGCAAGAGTTTCGAACCAGTCAGCAATTTCTTCAAAACCTTCTTCTCTAGCTGTTTTAGCCATTCCAGGATACATGTCAGTGTATTCATGTGTTTCACCAGCTACTGCAGATGCTAAATTATCTTTAGTCTCTCCAATAGGTTTGCCAGTTGCTGGATCACCAACTTCCTCTAAAAATTCGAGATGACCATGAGCATGTCCAGTTTCACCTTCTGCTGTTGATCTAAAAACTGAAGCAACATCATTATATCCTTCTACATCAGCTTTCTGTGCAAAATAAAGATACCTTCGATTTGCTTGGCTCTCTCCAGCAAAAGCAGCTTTTAAGTTTCCTTCTGTTTTGCTTCCTTTTAATGCCATATTAATTCTCCTTTAAAAGCAGTTTATAATCATTCTAAACTACAAGTCAATGCGATAAAATGTTTTTGTAAATTTAATATTTATATATTAATTATTTTTTTTGCTTTTGATTATTATTCGCAACACGTATTAGGATTTCCACATCCTTTATTTTTTTTCCATAGGGGGCTTCTGGTAAATTATTTAATGAAATGTTTTCATTTTTTATATCAATTAGTTTGGATAATTCTTCATCATAAAAATGGTGATGATTTTTAGTATTTGTATCAAAGAAGGTTTTTTTATTCTTTAAAGATATTTCTTTTAAATAACCACTTTTTTTAAAAGCATGAACAGTATTATACAAAGTTGCAAGTGAAATATTTTTTTCTGCAATTTTTTTTAATTCTTCAATTGTAAAATGAAATGTTTCTTTTCTATCAAACAGTATCTTACATATAGCAAGCCTCTGTTTTGTTGGCCTTAGACCAGAACTTCTAAGTCTTTCTTTATGAAATTTATAATGTCTCATTTTCTTTAATAAATAGTGCTTTTGTGGCCTTTTTATTTTATAATTATTCTAAACTATATATATGTAATAAGGAAAGTGAATCAAGTATTAGTTTACTTTTATGATAAAAAAAAATAGTTATAAATATGAAGAATTAATAGACTGTGCCAATGGAAAACTATTTGGTCCTGGCAATGCTAAGTTACCCTCGCCTCCAATGTTAATGTTTGATAGAATTACTAATATTCATGATAAGGAAGGAAAATTCAATAGAGGAGTGATTGAAGCAGAACTTGATATAAAAGAAAAAATGTGGTTTTTTGACTGTCATTTTAAGGATGATCCTGTAATGCCAGGTTGTCTCGGATTAGATGCTATGTGGCAATTAGTAGGTTTTTATTTAGGATGGGTAGGAGAACCAGGAAAAGGTCGTGCGCTTGGGGTAAACTTTGTAAAATTTACTGGTGAAGTTTTAACTAATAACAAAACTGCCAGGTATCAAGTCCATATGAAAAGACTTATAAAAAGAAAAGGTGCGGTAGTAGGTTTGGCTGACGGAATATTGTATGCAGATGATAAACCTATTTACGAAGCAGAAAATTTAAAAGTAGGATTATATAAATAATGAAAAGAGTAGTAATTTCAGGAATCGGTATTGTTTCTTGTTTGGGCAATAATCAAAATGAAGTTTTTGAATCGCTGATTAATTCAAAATCAGGAATTACATTTTGTGAAGAGTATAAAGAATACAATTTAAAAAGTAATATTCATGGAATACCAAAAATAAAACTTGAAGATTTTATCGATAGAAAAATAATTAGATTTATGGGTGAAGGATCAGCTTATAATTATATTGCTATGAGTGAAGCAGTTAAAGATTCAGGTTTAGAAGAAAAAGATGTAAGTAATACTTTAAGCGGAATGATCATGGGATCAGGTGGCCCCTCAATTAAAAATGTTATTTTAGCCGCAGATAAAACAAGAGAAAAAAATCCAAAAAAAATGGGACCTTTTGTTGTACCAAGAACAATGGCCAGCACAGCATCGGCAACACTGGCAGTTCCTTTTAAAATTAAAGGTGTAAATTATACAATTAGTTCTGCTTGTGCTACTAGTGGTCACTGCATTGGTAATGCCATGGAACTAATACAATTGGGAAAACAAAAAATTATTTTTGCAGGTGGTAGCGACGAAGTTCATTTTGCTTTAACTGCTATGTTTGATGCAATGACTGCCTTATCATCAAAATATAATGATACTCCAGAAAAAGCTTCAAGACCTTATGATAAAACAAGAGATGGATTTGTTATATCAGGAGGAGGTGGGGTTTTAGTTTTGGAAGAATATGAACATGCAAAAGCAAGAGGTGCTAAAATATATGCTGAAATCACTGGATACGGAGCAACATCTGACGGTTTTGATATGGTGGCCCCTTCTGGAGAAGGAGCTGTGAGATGTATGAAAATGGCTTTAAAGACAAGTAAAAATAAAATTGATTATATAAATACGCATGGTACCTCAACACCAGTTGGAGATATAACCGAATTAAAAGCAGTTTCTGAAGTATTTAAAGACTCAATACCTAAAATTAGTTCTACAAAATCATTATCTGGTCACTCTTTAGGAGCAACATCAGTTCATGAAGCTATATATAGTTTAATTATGATGAAAAATAATTTTATATCTGCTTCAATAAATATAAACGAGATGGATGAAGATGCAAAAAAATTTCCGATAGTAACAAAAGTTGAAAAAAACGTAACTTTAAACTCAATTATGTCTAATAGCTTTGGCTTTGGCGGAACAAATGCAACTTTAGTTTTTGAAAAAATTTAAATATGAGTCTATTAAAAGGAAAAAAAGGTTTAATAATGGGAGTAGCAAATGATCGTTCAATTGCATGGGGAATCGCAAAAAAATTATCAGAACATGGTTCTGAACTTGCTTTTACATACTTTGGAGATGCATTAAAAAAAAGAGTTGTGCCTTTAGCTGAATCATTGAAATCTAACTTCACAATAAGTTGTGATGTTGAAAAAAAAGACGATGTAGTAAAAACATTCGATGATATTAAAAAAAAATGGGGAAATTTGGACTTTGTTGTTCATGCCATAGCCTTTTCTGACAGATCCGAACTCTCAGGTGAATATCTTAATACATCGCGAGAAAATTTTTTAAAAAGTATGCTAATTTCATGTTTTTCACTTACAGAAATTGCTAAAGAAGCATCAAAAATTATGAGCAAAGGATCGAGTATTTTAACATTAACTTACGAATCATCTAAAGTAATTCCTAATTATAATGTTATGGGAGTTTGTAAGGCTGCTTTAGAAAGTAGTGTAAAATATCTTGCAAGAGATCTAGGAGCAAAAGGAATAAGAGTAAACGCGATTAGTGCTGGTCCAATTAAAACTTTAGCTGCGTCTGCGATTGGTGATGCAAAATTTTTATATAAGTGGAATGAAGATCACTCATTATTAAAAAAAAATGTAGATATTAATGATGTAGGAGGTTCTGCTCTTTATTTAATAAGCGATTTGGCTGCTGCAGTTACTGGTGAAATACACTATGTAGATGCTGGTTATAATAAGGTTGGTATGCCAAACCCTAGAAATATAACTTAACTTGCTTCTTTTATAGAAAGTTTTACCTTACCTCTATCAAAACCTATAACCTTAACTGAAACTTCATCACCTTCTTTTACAACATCTGAAACTTTTGAAACTCTTTTTCCTGCAAGTTGTGAAATATGTACCAAACCATCTTGTTTTCCTAAAAAGTTTACAAAAGCACCAAACTCCATAATCTTAACAACTTTACCTTTATAAATTTTTCCCATCTCAGGTTTTGCAATAATATTTTTAACCATTTCCATTGCTTTTTTTCTAGATTCTTCATCTGGAGCTGCAATAGTCACTTCTCCGGTGTCTTTAACATCTACCTTGGCTTTTGATAGTTCTACAATTTCCCTTATTGTGGCTCCTCCTTTTCCTATAACTGCAGCTATATCTTTTTTGTCAACCTTTAAAGTTTCAATTTTAGGCGTGTATTTAGACACCTCTTTTCTAGAAGATTTAATAGCCTTATTCATTTCTTCTAAAATATGTGCCCTTCCATCTTTAGCTTGCGTTAATGCTTGCTCCATAATCTCAAAAGTTATTCCAGTAATTTTTATGTCCATTTGTAAGGATGTAATTCCACTTTTTGTTCCTGCAACTTTAAAATCCATATCACCAAGATGATCTTCGTCACCCAGAATATCTGATAAAACAGAAAATTCTTTTTTCTCTTTTATTAAGCCCATTGCTATTCCAGCTACAGGCTCGGCTATTGGAACAGCTGCATCCATAAGTGCTAAAGACGCTCCACAAACAGTAGCCATTGATGAAGAACCATTAGACTCTGTTATCTCGGAAACTACTCTTAAAGTATAAGGAAATTTTTCTTTTTCAGGTAATGATGAGTTTAAAGCTCTCCATGCTAATTTTCCATGTCCCACTTCTCTTCTACCTGTGCCTATTCTTCCAGTTTCACCAACTGAAAATGGAGGAAAATTATAATGTAACATAAATCTTACTCTTTTTTGCCCTTCAAGACTTTCTATTCTTTGTTCATCTTCTGTTGTTCCTAAAGTTGTTGTGACTAATGCTTGAGTTTCACCTCTAGTAAATAGCGCAGACCCATGTGTTCTTGGTAATACACCTACTTCGCATTTAATAGCTCTAACATCAGATAAACCTCTACCATCTATTCTTTTTTTAGTTTTAAGTATTTTTGTTCTTACAATATTTTTTTCTAAATTTTTTAATTGCAATAATATTTCAAGTTCAGAATATGTTTCATCATCTTTAAATAAAGATTTACATTTTTCAGTTGCTAAACTCACCAAATCTGATCTTTTTTTCTTATCTTTTTCAGAGAATGCTTTTTCCAAGTCTTTTGTTAATTCTTTAGAAATTTTGCTTTTTAATTTGCTGTAATCTTTTTCCTCTATTTTCCATTCTTCTCTTGAAGATTTTTTTTTAAGATTTTCTATTGCTTTGATTATTGGAACAAACTTTTCATGACCAAACTTAACAGCATCTAACATTTGTTTTTCACTTAAACCTGATGCTTCTGATTCAACCATTAAAACTGCATCCTTTGTCCCTGCTACAACTAAATCTAATTTTGATTCTTTTAATTGTTCTTTTGATGGATTTAAAACGTATTTATCATTTATATAACCAACTCTAGAAGCTGCTATAGGGCCCTTGAATGGTAAACCTGAAATTGACAAAGCTGCAGAAGATGCAATTATTGAAAGTATATCAGCTTCATTTTCACTATCATAAGATAGTACTGTTGGTAGAACTTGAACTTCGTTTCTAAAACCTTCTGGAAATAATGGTCGGATGGGCCTATCTATTAATCTTGAAATTAATGTTTCAGATTCAGTAGGTCTTGCCTCTCTTTTAAAATATCCACCAGGTATTTTACCCGCTGCATAATATTTTTCTTGATAATTTACAGATAAAGGAAAATAATCTATTTCTTCGTTAACCTTTTTCGCTCCAACCACAGTCGAAATAACAACTGTTTCGCCACAAGTTGCAATTATGGCTCCATCTGCTTGTCTTGCTATTTTGCCCGTCTCAAGTGTTATTTTTTTACCGTCTATTTCGATTTCTTCTTTGTGTATTTTAAACATTTATTTTCTTAAATTTAATTTTGCCAGTACATTTTTATACGATTCTAGATTATTACTTTTTAAATAATCTAATAAACGCTTTCTCTTATTAACTGCAAATAATAATCCTCTTGTTGAATGTTTATCATTTTTATTTTTTTTAAAATGTTCAGCTAAGTCTTGAATTTTCTTGCTTAATATTCCTATCTGAACTTCAGATGAACCAACATCTTTTGAGTTAATTTTTAAGGAATCAATTATTTTTTTCTTATCTTTTTTCATAATTATTTATTTTTTTGTATTAACTTTTCTATTCTTTCTGCATAGTCAAATGATTTATCACTTACAAAGGAAACTTTTGGTAAAAATTTCATGTCAATTTTTTTTGATAGTGCTTTTCTTATTAAATGTGCAAAATCAGTCAATACACTAACTGTTTTTTCAGTATCCTTGCCGCCCAACGGAATAACATAAGCTCTCGCATTTTTTAAATCAGGACTCATTCTAACTTCTGTTACTGTTATATTTTTTGTTTCTAAAGTTGGAACTTTTGCTTCATCCCTCATAAAAATTTGACCCAAAGATTGCTTGATTAATTCTCCTACTCTTAATTGCCTTTGAGTAAATGGTTCACCATGATTGTGTTTGGTCATTAAATTCTTCTTTCCGTTTCTATAATTTTGTAAACTTCTATCACATCCTTTTCTTTAAAATCACCAAAATCTTTAAGCGTTATACCACACTCAAGACCAGCTCCGACTTGTTTAGCGGCATTTTTTTCTCTGTAAATACTGCCTATTGAGCCTGTATATAGTACATTTCCATCTCTTATCAACCTAGCATTTAAATTATTGGCAATTTCTCCATCAATAACTTTTGAACCAGCCACCTTACCAATTTTTGATACTTTAAAAATTGCCTGTACTTCAGCTGAACCAACTACCTCTTCCTTAACATCTGGTTTTAACAAACCAGACAAAGAATTATTTACAAAATCTAAAACTTCATAAATTATATTAAAAAATTTTATCGTTATTTTATGATTTTCTGCTAATTTCTTTGCTTCTTTGTTTGGTCTTACATTGAACCCTATAAGTATAGCTTTCGAAGCGCTTGCTAAAGTTACATCAGTCTCAGTAATCACTCCTATATTTGACAGAATAATTTTTGGAGCAACTTCAGCATGTTCAATTTTTTCAATCGCGTTTTTAAGTGCTTCACTGGATCCATGCACATCAGATTTAATAATTATTGGCAATTCTTTTGGGCGAGAGCTGCTATCAAAAGCAGAATCTTTATTAGCTAAAATTGGTGTGGTTTGTTTTGATTTACTATGTTCAACTCTATAATCATTAACTTCTTTAGCTTTTTCTTCTGTCTCAACCACTACAAAATCATCTCCGGCCAAAGCTGATTTATTCATACCTAAAATTTCTACTGGTGTTGAGGGTAATGCAAATTCAACATTTTCGCCTTTATCATTTATCATAGCTCTTACTTTCCCCCAGGTATTTCCACTAACGAAAAAATCTCCTTTTTTAAGTTTACCATTTGTTACCAAAACAGTTGATACAGGTCCTTTTCCTTTATCAATTCTTGATTCCAAAATAATTCCTGTTGCTGTTCCTTCAAAACTTGCTTTTAGATCAAGAAGATCTGATTGAAGAACAATATTTTCTTTTAATTTATCTAAATTTTTCTTAGTAGTTGCTGAAACTTCAGCAAACAGTGTGTCTCCACTTAATTCTTCAGCAATTAATTCATATTGAAGTAATTCATTTTTAATTTTTTGTGGATCTGCAGCAGGTAAATCACATTTGTTAACTGCAACTATAATTGGAACTTTAGCAGCTTTTGCATGATTTATTGCTTCAATTGTTTGTGGCTTGACTCCATCGTCGGCTGCCACAACAAGTACAACGATATCTGTTACCTTAGATCCTCTTGCTCTCATTTCAGTAAAAGCAGCATGTCCGGGTGTATCAATAAATGTAATGTTGTTTCCTTTTTCTGTTTTAATTATATAGGCTCCAATGTGTTGTGTTATTCCTCCATGTTCTCCTGCAACTACGTTGGTTTTTCGTAAAGAATCTAATAGAGATGTTTTGCCATGGTCTACATGGCCCATAACAGTAACAATTGGAGGTCTTGATTTTAAATTTTTTCCATCTTTCTTTTCAGGTTTTAAAATATTTAAATCAGGTTTTTTTTCCCTTATAGGGGTATTTCCAAATTCTTTTACAAGATATTCTGCTGTATCAGCATCTATTGTATGATTAATTGTTGCCACAACACCCATGCCTAAAAGATGTTTAATTATACTACTTGCCTGCATTGCCATTCTATTAGAAAGCTCTTGAATACTAATTTTGTCTGGAATGTTTACCTCATGAACTATTTTTTTTGTTTCTATTTTAATTTTATTTGCATCTAGATTTTTTTTAGCTTTAAGCCTAGCACGTTTTACTGATGATAAACTTCTTTCTCTTCCATCTAGTACTTCATCGTCAAAAGCTCTAGATATTGTAATTTTGGTTTCTCTTTTTGATGAAAAGCCTTTATCTCTACTCAAAGCACTCTTTTTTTGTTGTCCTTCGTCACTTTTTACATCTTTAAATCTTCTAGTGGCCCTCTCTTCAGCCATCTTTCTAATATCAAAATTTTTATTTATTGGTGTTTTTTTTGGAACTACATCACTAGCTGGTTTAAACTTATTAAAGTTATCTCTTGTTTGAAATTTTTTTTCTCCCCATTTCCTTGCTGGTTTTTTTTCAATAACTACTGAAGTTTTTCCTCTATTTTTTTCATAATGATGAACATTATGAGTTTTTTTTGATGAAACGCTTAATGTGAGTTTCTTTTTCTTTTTTTTTTCTTCCATATAAAAACATTTCCTTTACTTAAAAACTATATTTCTGGCATTTATAATTAAATCGTCTGCCTCAGTTTTTGTTAATGCAAATTCTTCAAGATAACCTTCAATCTTATATTTCACACCTTTCTTTTCATCGTATCCACCTATCAATTCATCTGAGGATAATTCAGCAAAATCTTTTAGATTTTTAATTTTTTTTTCACCTAAAGTTAACAACATTCCTGGTGTCAAACCTTTATGATTTATTAAATTATCATCAACACCAAGATCCTTCAATTTCTTTCCTATGTCTTCTTTTTCTTTAACAAGGTATTCTTTTGCTCTTTCTTTTAATTCTTTTGCTGTGTTTTCATCTATTCCTTCTATTTTAGAAATATCTTCATGTGATGATTTAGCAATTTCTTCAATATTAGAAAATCCTTCAGCAACTAAAAGCTGTCCTAAAGTTTCGTCTACTTCTAAATTTTTTATAAAAATTTCTGTTTTATCCTTAAATTCTATTTGTCTTTTTTCGGACTCCTCTTTTTCTGTAAGTATATCAATTTCATAATTTATTAATTTTGATGCTAATCGTACATTTTGACCTCTTCTACCTATTGCTTTACTTAAATTTTCTTCAGTCAAAATAACTTCTATTCTTTTATTTTGATCATCTATTATAACTTTTTGAATTTCAGCTGGAGCCAAAGCACTTACTACTAATGCGGCTACATCTTCTGACCAATGAACAATATCTATTTTCTCACCTGAAAGTTCATTGACAACTGATTGAACTCTGCTTCCTCTCATACCTACGCACGCACCGACTGGATCTATTGAAGAATCTTTTGAATTTACACAAATTTTTGCTCTGCTGCCTGGATCTCTGGCTGATGATTTTATTTCAATAATTCCATCATATATTTCTGGAACCTCTTGAAAAAATAATTTTTCCATGAATTTTGGATGTGCTCTAGATAAAAATATTTGCTGTCCTTTATTTTCTCTAATTACATCGTAACAATAAGCTTTGACTCTGTCTCCAGTTTTCAAAATTTCTCTTGGTATAGTTTCCTCTTTTCTAATAATTGCTTCTGATCTATTTAAATCTATAATTACATTTCCGTATTCTAATCTTTTAACTATACCACTTAAGACTTCACCTTTTTTTCCAATAAAATCATTATATTGTCTATCTCTTTCAGCAGCCCTAACATTTTGGGTTATTACTTGTCTAGCCGTTTGAGCTGCAATCCTTCCAAAATCTACAGGTGGCAACTCTTCAAATACTTCATCTCCGACTTTTAAATCTTCTTTTTTCTCCTTAATTTTTGCATCTTTTACAGAAATTTCAGTATTTAAGTTTTCTGGAATTTCAACAATTTTTAGTACTTTGTGAAGTGTAATATCTCCACTCTCTCTATTAATTATTGCGCGTATTTCATTTTCGCTTCCAAACCTAGTTTTCGCTGCTTTTTGAATTGCTGCTTCCATTGAGCTTAGAATAATTTCTTTATCAATAGATTTTTCCAAAGCAACGGCTTCGGCTATTCTTAATAATTCAACTTTATCAGATCTTTGATTCAACATAATTTAATTTGTTTACCTCTAAAAAAAAATGGGCAAAAGCCCATTTTGATTTTCCAGGTAACTTAATAATTATTTAATTTATATTTTGGCTTTTTTCAAGATTTACTTATTAAAAATCGAAGATTTATCTGTTTTTTCCCAGGAAAATGATCCATCTGAACCTGGTTTTCTACCAAAATGCCCATAAGCAGATGTAACTTCATATATTGGCTTGTTTAAAGATAACATTTCTCTAATCCCTCTTGGGCTTAAATCAAAATTATCATTTATTAATTTTTCAACATGTTTTGATTTTTTTTCATCTCCATCAAAAAGATCAACATAAATCGATAGTGGCTTTGATACTCCGATTGCGTAAGCTAATTGAATTAAACACTTGTCTGCAATCTTAGAGGCAACTACATTTTTAGCAACATATCTTGCGGCATAAGCTGCTGATCTATCCACTTTGCTTGGATCTTTTCCGGAGAATGCTCCTCCACCATGTGGGGCAGCTCCTCCATAAGTGTCGACAATAATTTTTCTACCTGTTAAACCAGAATCTCCATCTGGTCCTCCTATTATAAACTGGCCAGTTGGATTTACGTAAAATTCTTCATCTTTTAATCCCGATAATAATTCTTTTGGAATCGATTTTTCTAAATACGGTCTAACAATTTCTTTAACTTGAGCTTGATTTACTTTAGGAGAATGTTGTGTAGATATTACTACAGAAGTTACTTTTACTGGTTTTCCATTTTCATACATCATCGTGACTTGACTTTTTGAATCTGGTTCTAATTTATCTGCATTTCCATTTTTTCTATCCGCAGCCATCAATTCTAGAATTTTATGAGAATAATAAATAGGTGCAGGCATTAAAACATCTGTTTCAGTACATGCATACCCAAACATAATTCCTTGATCACCAGCCCCTTCATCTTTATTTCCTTTTGAATCTACTCCCATTGCAATATCTGCTGACTGAGAATGCAAATGGACATCTATATTACAATTTTTCCAATGAAATCCATCCTGTTCATATCCTATATCTTTAATGCAATGGCGAACTTTTTGAATTAAATCATCTTTTTTTATTTCTGGTCCTCTTGTTTCGCCAGCCAAAACAACTTTATTTGTAGTTGTTAAAGTTTCACATGCAACTCTTGAATATGGTTCTTGACTTAAGTAGGTATCAACAACCATATCAGATATACGATCACAAACTTTATCTGGATGACCTTCCGAAACGGACTCGCTAGTAAATAAATAAGATTTTTTACTCATTAGATTTTAAGTTTTTTTAAAATTAAAGTTAGCAATATATACAATAAAATTATTAAAAAAAATATTTTATTTCCATAATTGGAAAAAAAAGTTGTCTCACTAAAATAAGGAAAATTTAACTGTATATTTCCTGACTCTCCCGTATTAAGCGATTTAATTACCTTGCCATTAGGATCTATGAAGGCAGAAATTCCTTTATTTGCCGATCTTGCTATAAAAACTCCTTCTTCAATTGATCTATAAATAGCTTTTGAAAAGTGTTGTTGAGGGCCTATTGATTGACCGAACCATGCATCCTCTGAAATATTAATTACTAGATCTGGAAAGTCATTTTTTTTTTTTATTTTACCTGAATATATTATTTCATAACAAATTAACGGAAGAACTAATTTTTTATTGAATTCTTCTCCTAAATTTAATGTTAATCTAGATTCACCAGATGAGAATGAACTATATCCTTGCGTTATTTTTTTAATTCCAAATTTAGACAAAGTTTTTTCAAAAGGTAAAAATTCACCAAAAGGCACTAGGTTAACTTTATTATACAATGATAGAATTTCTAATTTATAATTTAGTAATACCAGGCTATTGTAATATTTTTGATTATTGCCATTATTTGAATCAGTAAAATTATTTATTCCTAAAATAATTAAATGATTTTTAGAAAATTTATCTTTAAATAAATTTTGATACTTTTTTAATTCATTTAAATGTGATTCATAAAAAATTCCTTCAGGCCATATAAATAATGTTTTTTTATTTTTATCAGGGTCGCTAATTTTTATTAATCTTTTCAGTTGTGTTTCTTCACTCTGGTATTGATAATCTTGTAGAGAAAAATTAGGTGATATAATTTTAACATTAATATTTTCATCAAATTTATAATGATTATTGTCGATTTTAATTATTCCATAAAGATAATTTATGGTAAAAATCGTTAAAAATATAAGACTAAAAATTAAATTTTCTTTACTAATTTTCTTTTGAAAAAAAAGAAAAGGAATGCAAAAAAAAGTAACTGAAATTAAACTTAATGAATAAGTTCCTATTAATGATAATATTTGTATAGTGCCCAAAGACCATGACCAGGTGTAAGCAAATAGATTCCAGGGAAAGCCTGTTAATATATTTCCTCTTAAAAATTCAAATAAAGAAAAAATTATTGAGAATAATAAAATAAAAAATATTTTTTTTTCTGAAAAAGCTCCAACAACTAAAATAGCCAAACCAAAAAATAGAGATAAAAACAAAGGTATCAGTATAAGAGCAAATGGTATTAATTTTGTGAATATTTCGTCATGTGTCAAAGAAATTGAAATCCAGTAATTTCCACATAAAAAGAAGCCAAATCCAAATGAACAACCTAAATAAAAAAAATAACGTTTAAACTTTTTTTTCCTATATTTAGATTGGATTCTTTTATTAATATGAAGAATTAAAAAGAGTAAAATTGGAAATGAAAAAAAATTTAAAATAGTCAATCCAAATGGAGGAAAACTAAATGTTGTTATTGCTCCTATTAAAAAAGGAAGTAAAAATAAAGTAAAAATTTTATTATTAAGTAAATTAGTCAAAATAGAACCTTATTTTTAAATAATTGAATTTAGTATTTTTTTTTCGACTTTGTTCATTTTAGAATAATCTCTTGTTTTAATATGGTCATATCCAATTAAATGAAGCAATCCGTGAGTCCAGACTTTATCAAATTCTAAGAAAAAATTACTTTTTTTTGATCGAGAGTTAATTATTTCATATGATACAGCTATATCGCCTATATAAAAATTTTTCTTTTTTAATATTCTTAGATTATTGGGTAAAAAATGTGGAAAAGATAAAACATCTGTTGATTTATTTTTATTTCTGAATTTTTTATTAAGTTTTTTCATTTTAAATGAATTGGTTAGAAGCATAGTAAAAGTTATATTTTTTCCTTTAAAAAATTTAACTATTTTACAAATATTTCTTAATTTTTGATTAAAATATTTTTTTGGTTTTTTTATCTTTTTATGCCAAGATTTATTTTCTACCTCAACATTAACTGTTATCATTATTATTCTTCTGATAAGCTTCAACAATTTTTGTTACTAATGGATGCCTCATTACATCCTTGTGATCAAAATTTATAATTGCAATTTCTTTTATATGTTTCAATATATTCTGCGATTTAATAAGACCGGATTGATTTTTATTTGGTAAATCAACTTGAGATGGGTCTCCATTTACTACAAGTTTAGAATTTTCTCCTATTCTGGTTAAAAACATTTTTATTTGTGTTTCGGTAGCATTTTGGGCTTCATCTAGAATAGCAAATGAGTTTTTTAAAGTACGCCCTCTCATAAAAGCAAGAGGTGCTATTTCAATAGCTCCTGACTCGATTTTTCTTTGAATTTTATCATAATCTAATAAATCGTAGAGAGAATCGTATAATGGTCTAAGGTAAGGATCTATTTTTTCTTTCATATCTCCTGGTAAAAATCCTAATTTTTCACCAGCTTCAACCGCAGGTCTTGATAAAATTATTCTTTCAACTTTTTTTTCTAATAGCATTGATAATGCTACAGCCACAGCTAAATAAGTTTTACCTGTACCCGCCGGCCCTAAAGACATTACTATTTGATTTGTTTTAAGCGATCTAACATATTCTTTTTGTTTTTTTGATCTTGGCATTACAGATCTTTTGGGAGTTTTAATCACCTCTTCCAAGGACTGAACTGTCGACTGATTTTTTGTATCCTGTATCATATCTATATTTAAAGATGTAATTATATCATTTTTATCTATTTTTTGATCAGATCTAAAGCGGTTTATTAGATATTCAATCGCATCTTTAACTTTTTCGTTTGAATGCTTATCGCCTTTTATAGCAATAGAATTTCCTCTAAAATAAATTTTTGAACCACTAATTTTTTCTAATTCTTTAAGATTGCTATCAAATGATCCAACAACTCCCATTAACATTCTATTGTTAAATATATTTACATGTATTGAATTATTCTCTCCATAGGTAATTGAGACTTCTTTATTATTTTTATTTTGTTTAATAATTTTCACTAAATTTAAGCCGCTTTTATTTTGTTTATCTTATAAATACCAAATAAATTCTTTCTATTAAATGATGTAATTTTCACATTAATCAGCTCTCCAACACTACAAGTATCTGCTTCAAATATAACTGGTGTCATATATTTTGTTCTTCCAAAGTATTTAGTTTGTTTTTTAAGTTTATTTTCAACTAATACTTCACAGTTTTGGTTTAAATATTTTTTGTTACTATCATATTGATAATTGTCTAAAACTTTTTGAATTTCTTTAAGTCTTTTTTCATTTATATTTGTTTTACTTAATTCTTTTTCAGCAGCAGGTGTTCCGGGTCTTGGACTAAAAATAAAAGAGTAAGAGTTAATAAAGCCTATTTCTTGTATTATTTTAATTGTTTCTTTAAAATATTTTTCTGTCTCGCCTGGATATCCAACAATAAAATCACTTGAAATTTTAATATCTTTATTTATTTGCTTTAATTTTTTTATAATAGATATGTAATATTCTCTATCATGCTTTCTATTCATCAATTTAAGAATTTCATTAGATCCACTTTGAATAGGAAGGTGTAAAAATGGCATTAGTTTGCTGCAATCCTTATAACAAAGAATTAAATCTTCTGACATATCTCTAGGATGTGAGGTTGTATACCTAATCCTTTTTAAATTTTTAATATTATTCAAGACTCTTATTATTGAAGAAAGTTTGTATTGATTTTTATAATTATAGGCATTTACATTTTGACCAAGTAAGACAATTTCTTTTGTTCCTCTTTTAACTAAATCTTGTGCTTCAGAAATAATTTGATCAAATGGTCTCGAGTATTCAGGTCCACGAGTATATGGAACAACACAAAAATGGCAAAATTTATCACAACCCTCTTGAATTGTTAAAAAAGAAGATATTTTATTTTGAGTGTTAGGAATTTTTTCTAACTCATCAAATTTTCTGACTACATCGAATTCTGTTTCATTAATTTTTCCTTTTTTTCTTTCGTGCTTTAAAATTAAATCTCCAATTTTATGATATGATTGTGGTCCTATAACCATATCAATATACGGCTCTCTTTTCATTATTTCTTCCGACTCCGCTTGTGCCACACATCCTGAAATAACAACTAAAGGTTTTTTTAAATTTCTAAATTCTTTTTTGACTCTACCTATTTCATGATAAACTTTTTCTGTTGCTTTTTTACGTATGTGACAAGTATTTAAAACAAAACAGTCTGCTTCAGTTTTTGTATTAGTTTTTTTAAAACCTATAACTGATGCTAGGTCATAAATACGATTAGAATCATATTCATTCATTTGACATCCGAAAGTTTTGATAAATATTTTTTTATGCAATTTTTTATTTTTTTATTTTTGATCCATAAAGCTCTAATCTATGATCAACAAGTTTATATCCAAGTTTTTCTGCTACTTTTTTTTGCAACTCTTCAATATCTTCATTAACAAATTCGGTAATCTCCCCCGTATTAACATCTATTAGATGATCATGATGTTCCTGTGTTGCTTCTTCATACCTTGCTTTGTTTCCTTTAAAATCATGTTTAGCAACAACGCCGGCTTCTTCAAATAATTTTACAGTTCTATAAACTGTAGCGATGCTAATTTTTGAATCAATTTTGTTAACTCTTTTATGTAATTCGTCAACATCAGGATGATCGTTTGATTCTGACATAACTTTAGCTATTAATTTTCTTTGGTCAGTAAGCCTAACACCCTTTTTAATGCAGTTATCTTCTATAACGTTATTCATATTAATTTATATTATAACAAAACATATACTTTCAAAAATACTTTTAACTTAAATATAATGGTTTAATTAATTTCTTATCTAGTAAACCATTTAATTGAAGAAATTCAAGGTCATTATGGTCCAAATCTACAATATTTAAATTGCTAAGTTTAAGAACTTTACTACTGAAATTGTTACTACCGTTTTTGGGGATTACTATAAATTTTTTTTTATAAATTTCTAATACTTTATCTTCTGATATTTGCTCTGCGGCTAAGACACTTTTAAGTTTTTTATCAAATCCTTTTATAAAATATTTGTCTCTAAATTTAATAAGACTAAAAATAGAATCCTCTTTATTAAAAAATTTTGCACACAACCATATGAATGTATTATAACCAAATAGATTTAAATTTTTTGCTATACTGATTCCTTTGGCTGTTGCCAATGATCCCCTTAAACCTGAAAAGTGACCCGGCCCCTGATTCACCAAAATTCCAGATATATCTTCAAATTTTAGATTATTTTCTTCAAAAAAATCTAATATTTGTTTCATCAATAAATCATTATTTAATTTATCACTTTGCAAAATTTTACTAAATGTTTTATTTTTAGTTTTTATAAATAATGAACCTAAATTTGTGCTGCAATCAATTGAAAAAAAATTCATAATATATGTATTCATACTACTTTTTTTACCAATAAGTAAATCTTTTGGTATAAATTTAAATGAATTTAATCCTGATAAAGGTGTAATAGCTTTAATGTATCATCGATTCAATGAAAATAAATATCCATCAACAAATATAAAAAACGAAATTTTTTTAAAACATTTAAATGAAATAAATAATTCAGAACTTGAATTTATTTCTTTTGAAAAATTTAATGAAATTATAAAAAATAAAATAGAAAAAAATTATTTGCTTTTAACTATTGATGATGGTTTTGAATCTTTTTATTTAAATGCTTGGCCAGTGCTTAAAAAAAGAAAAATACCTTTTATTCTTTTTGTAAGCACAAGAGAAGTTGGCAAAAATGGCTACATGACTTGGAAACAAATAAAAGAAATTGAATCTAGTGATTTAGCTACTATAGGAAACCATAGTCATACTCATGAATATTTAATTGATTGGGAAGAGGAAAAAATAAAAAATGATTTAGAAAAATCTATAGAAATTTTTGAAAAAGAATTAGGTTATTCTCCAAAATTATTTTCATATCCTTTTGGCGAATATAGTACCTCCTTAAAAAAAATTGTAATTAACTTAAATTTTGAATTTGCTTTTGGTCAACATTCGGGCGTTATTGACCCGAGTAAAGATTTTCTTGAATTACCTAGATTTCCAATAAACGAAAAATATGGTGAACTAAAAAGATTTAAATCTATAATTCAAACTTTGCCTTTTCCTTATGAAAAAATTACACCCGAAGACCGATATATTAGAGGAAATGAAAATCCTCCCAAAGTTAAAATTAAATTTTTTAAAGGTTTAATAGATGTTAAAAATATTACATGTTATTCAAATGAAGGAAATATTTGGAGAAAATCAGATATAAAATTTACTAATAAAAATGAATTAGAAATCTTGCTTAAAGAAAAATTCAAAAGTGAAAGGGGAAGAATTAATTGTTCTCTTTGGGCAGAAAAAAACAGATGGAGATGGTTGGGTATTCAGTATGTAATTGCTGAATACTAATGATTAAATGTTTATAAAGCGAGACCTTGTTTAAGTTTTGTTGGTAACATTTCTGCTTTATCAAAATCAGTCAAAGAATTTTTTTCTATAATACTATCAAGAAGCACCACATATTTTTCTCCTATCGCGGCATAAGCCTTTAAATACTTGGTTAATTCTAAACCTATGATTTGTTTATTTTCTTCTCTTAATTGAGCTCTTTTTTCTCTGAATTCCTGGTAAGCATTGTGAGTATTTAAATTATTTTTATATGCTCTAACTGAAGCTTTTAGTACTTGAAATTGTAAAACTTTATGACTTTGATTTGGATCTGCATTTTTTGGAGATATACCTTTTTTACTCCATGTCCATTGACCAAATAAAGCATTACCTTCTAAAGCAAATCTAGATGTTCCCCAACCACTTTCATTAGCAGCTTGTGCAATAGCAATTGAAACTGGGATAATATCCATTCTCATCTTTAGTTTTGATAAATCTTGGTCTTCAATCTTGTATTCTTTAAACCTTCTTTTTAACCAAACTCTTTCACCAACAGTATTAAAATTTTTACTTAATATTTTAAAAAGCTTTTTTCTATCTTCAATAATTTTGTCATTTTCATCAAGTATTAAAGGCAAAAGAATCTTAATAAATAATTCTCTTTTCTTTTTTGTGTCACCTAGAGTTTTAAGGTCCTTTGGAAGCTTTGTAAGATATATTGGCTTAACTTTTTGCCCAGCTCTAACGCCTTGAAGATCATAACCTAAATCATCAAATAAACTTTCCGTTGTTTCGGCATTTAAACTAACAGTATTATCAAATTTTTGAACAGGTTCTAACTTTGGTTCATCGATTGCTTTAGATTTTTTCTTTTTTTTTGTCTTAGTTTTATCTACTTTTGCAGATTTATATTCCTCCGCAACATAAGTAAATTTAACTTCATTAACCACATTTTTAATATATGGTCTGATCGTAATTAAACATGCTAAGAAAAATATAAAAGCAAGTGTTAAGTAAGCATTTCTTATAGAATTTTCTTTTAATTCATGTTTTGCTATTGCTCTATCGCTAGAACGATTTACTGGTAATTTAATATTATTTTTAATTAATAATAATTCTAGCTGCGAAATTGTAAGTCTTTTTGCACTTTTGGCATAACTTTTAATCTCAACTACACCATATAATTTACCAATATGAAGTAATTGTTCTCTATATGACTTAAATAATTTTTCTATTTTTTTTGACAATTTTTATCTTGCCTCCACACTTTTTACCTCAGGTATATAGTGGCATAAAAGGTTTTGAACTCCTTGCTTAAGTGTCATGACTGAACTAGGACAGCCTGAACAGCTTCCTTTTAGTTCAACAGTAACTACCCCATCTTTAAATGATTTAAACGTAATATCTCCACCATCTCTAGCGACTGCTGGCCTTACTTTCGAATCTAAAACCTCTTTAATTTTATTTATTACTTCGTTTGAATCTTTTGAGCTTTCTTTTTCTTGTGGATTATCAGATTCTTTTTCTAAAACTACGCGGTTTCCTTTTGAATAATAATCATTAATTTCAGTAATAATGCCATGTTTTAAATCATCCCAATTTAAATTTTTTTCTTTTTTCACTGTAATAAAATCTGGACCAAAAAATACCATTGTTGTTCCTTCTAAAGACAAAATTTTATTTGCCAAAGGAACTTTTATATCTTTATCATTTTTTAAAAACTCAATAGGACCCCTTTCCGAAACTGTTTTGCCCGGTAAAAATTTTAAAGTATCAGGATTTGGTGTTTGTTCTGTCTCTACCATCATGAACCTATTTTTATTATAGATATAATTCCTTATCAAGAGAACTTTGTGAGACCTATAATCTCATAAATATCTTTTAGATTATTTTTTGCTATTAAATCTGCCTTTTTTACACCCTTTTCTAAAATACTATTCAGATAACTTTTGTCTTTTAGCAATTTATTAATTTCTATTCCAATTGGACAAATTTTTTCGATTATTGATTCGCTTAAATTGCTCTTAAAGGTTGAAAAATTTTTACCACCAAATTCTTTTAAAACTTTTGACACCTCTAAGTTATTTATACTTGCATAAATTGATATAAGATTCGTTGCTTCATGCCTATTTTTTAGTCCATCAATTTCTGATGGGATAGGATTATTATCTGTTTTTGCTTTTTTAATTTTTTGTTCAATTAAATCTTTGTTGTCTTTCAAATTTATACGACTTTGATCAGAACTTTCGGATTTGCTCATTTTTTTTTTACCATCTCTTAAACTCATTACTCTTGAAATTGTTTTAGGAATTAATGGTTCTACTATTGGAAAAAAATCATCACATTTAAAATCGTTATTGAATTTTTTTGCAATATCTCTCGTAAGTTCTAGGTGTTGTTTTTGATCCTCTCCTACAGGGACGTGTGTCGCCTTATAAATTAATATATCTGCTGCCATTAAATTAGGATAAACCAATAGACCAACACTGGCATTTTCTTTATTAACCCCAGCTTTTTCTTTAAATTGTGTCATTCTGTTCATCCATCCAATTCTTGCAACGCAATTAAATATCCAGGCCAATTCGCTATGAGCAGGTACACTTGCTTGATTAAATATAATATTTTTTTCAGGATCTAAGCCAGAAGCTACAAAGCTTGCTGCTGTTTCAAAAAGATTTGATTTTAATTCTTTTGGATCTTGTTTATTAGTTATTGCATGTAAATCTACAATACAATAAACGCATTCAAATTTATTTTGTAAATCAACAAAATTTTTTATTGCTCCTAAATAGTTTCCTAAATGCAAGTTTCCTGTTGGCTGAACACCTGAAAATACTCTTTTTTTATGCATATACAAAAATTATTACCTTAATTTAATCTCTCTAAATTTAAAAGCCCCTGAAAAATTTGAAATTAAAAAATAACTTATTAAACTAATTATCACTATAATAAATAAGTAAATAAATTTCCAACTTTCATTGTATTCAAATTTATCTGCAAAAAAGCCTAATAATAAATACAACACTATTCCCATTACAACCACAGATAATATCATGCGTGGAAATTTATAAATAAAAGTCTTATCAAAATTGTATAAATTTCTTTTTTTAATAAAATAAAAATGCAAAAACACATTAATCCATGAAGAAATAGAGGTTGCTATTGGTATAATAACAAAACCAAATCTATTAAAAAAAGATACACTAATTACAATATTCAAAATTACTGATATAACTGATAAATAAAAAGGTGTTTTAGTATCATTCCTAGCAAAAAAGTAGTTGGAAAAAATTTTTAATATTGAAAATGCTGGCACACCAAAAGCAAAAAAAGTAAGTGCAATTGCAGTATTCGTTACACTATCATTATTAAAAGATCCGTAACCAAATAGCGATGATATGATTTGTTCTGAAGCTAATACTAACGCAGTTGCTGCAGGCACAGATAAAAATAAGCAAAGTTCTAGAGCTCTATTTTGTAAATTCATTATTTGAACAGAATTTTTGTTTTTCACATGTTTGGATAATTCGGGTAACATAACAGTGCTAACTGCAATTCCAGCAACAGCAAGATTTATTTGATATACTCTGTCAGCGTAATAAAGATATGAAACTGCCCCTGCTTGAAAAGAAGCTATTATTGTACCAACTAAAATATTGATTTGAGTGACACCTGATGAAAAAATGCTTGGTAGCAATTTACGAAAGAAAAACTTTATTTTTTCATCTATTTTTATCTTTATGCTTAGAATTGGTTTAAAGTTCTTTCTTACAAAAAAGAATAAAATTGCTAGTTGAAAAAAACCGCCAAGTGAGACGGCATATGATAATACTAAAACATTAGAAGCATCAATCCATTGAGAAAAAAATAACGATCCTATCAATACTATATTTAATATAATTGGTGCCGCAGCTGCAGCTGCAAATTTATTGTATGAATTTAATATAGCTGCAAAAAATGATGCCAGACATACAAAAAATAAAAAGGGGAAAGTAATCCTGCTTAAATCAACAGCAAGTTTTAGTTTTTCAGGATCTTTGTAAAAACCAGGTGCTATCAAAAAGATTAATTGTGGCATAAAAATTTCTGCCACTAATACAAAAAATAACAAAATTATAAAAAGTAGATTGAATACATTTTTTGCAAAATTATCTGCTTTAACTTTGCTTTTCGAAAGTTCTCCAGCATAACTAGGGATAAACGCCGCATTAAAAGTTCCCTCTGCAAACAATCTTCTGAATGTATTTGGTAATCTAAATGCTACAAAGAAAGCATCTGCAAAAAGACTTGTTCCTAAAAAAATAGCTATAAAAATATCTCTTACATAACCAAGTATTCGACTTATTAATGTAAAAAAACCAAATGTAGAGGTCGAAGCTATTAAGTTCATCTTGACATGTAAGCCTTATTTTTGTGACAATTGTAAGATACTTGCTTTTCAAATGAAGAAAAAGTCCAAAATAGAAAGATACACAGACCAAGAAGCATTGGATTACCACAATAGTGGAAAATCAGGAAAAATAGAAATTTTATCTTCAAAACCAATGACGAGTAAAAGAGATTTGGCGCTAGCTTATTCCCCTGGTGTTGCGGCACCTGTTAAAGTAATAGCACAAAATCCTGATGCAGCTTATGACTATACTACCAAAGGAAATTTAGTAGCTGTTATTAGCAATGGTTCGGCAATACTTGGTTTAGGAAATTTGGGAGCTCTTGCATCAAAACCAGTTATGGAAGGTAAAGCAATATTATTTAAACGTTTTGCTGATATAGATTCTATAGATCTAGAAATAGATTCATCAAATGCTAATGAAATTATTAATTGTATAGCAAGCCTTTCAAAAAGTTTTGGTGGTATAAACTTAGAAGACATAGCTGCTCCAGATTGTTTTGTAATAGAACAAAAATTAAGAGAAAAATTAGATATTCCAATATTTCACGATGATCAACATGGTACAGCAATTATAACTTTAGCAGCACTAATTAATGCATTAGATATATCAAAAAAATCACTAAAAAAAATTAAGGTTGTTGTAAATGGTGCTGGAGCATCAGCTATAGCCTGTACAAATTTATTTAAAAGTAGTGGGATTCCAAATGAAAATGTAATCATGGTAGACAGAAAAGGTGTCTTGTATCGCGGAAGAGATAATCTTGATCAATGGAAATCTGCTCATGCAATAGATACAAAATTAAGAACTCTTAAAGAAGCAATAAAAGGTGCGGATGTATTTTTAGGTTTATCTACAAAAGATGTTCTTACAAAAGAAATGGTAAAATCAATGGCAAAAAATCCTATTATTTTCGCCTGCGCAAATCCTGATCCTGAAATTAGTCCTGAAGATGTTCATGAAGTAAGAGAAGATGCTATTGTAGCAACTGGCAGATCTGATTATCCAAATCAAGTTAACAACTTAATTGGGTTTCCATATATTTTTAGAGGCGCGTTGGATGTTAGGGCAAAAACAATTAATGAGGAAATGAAAGTGGCAGCTGCACATGCAATAGCCAAACTTGCAAGAGAATATGTTCCTGATGAAGTTGTAGCAGCAATGGGTGGGGAAAGACCAATATATGGAAAAGAATATATAATTCCATCAACTTTTGATCCTAGATTGATAAGCGTAATACCGGTTGCGGTAGCAAAAGCTGCAATTAAAAGTGGTGTAGCAAGAAAAAATATTGAAAATTTTGAAATCTACAAAGAACAGCTTAAACAAAGACTTGATCCATCAACAACTATTATGCAAGGTGTAAATACTCAAATAAAAAAATCACAGAAAAAAGTTGTTTTTGCTGATGGTGAAGATGAAAATACATTAAAAGCTGCAATAGCTTTCAAAAGCAATGGTCTTGGAATTCCAGTATTAATAGCAAAAAAAGAAATTGTACAACAAAAACTAAAAGAAATTGGTTTAGATGAAAATTATAAAATAGAAATAATAAACTCAACTGATAAAGAAAAGAGAGATAAATACGCAAAATTTCTTTACAAAAAATTACAACGAAAAGAAGGTTTGCTTGAAAGAGATTGTGATAGATTAGTACGAAATGACAGAGTTATTTGGGGAACTTGCATGGTTTCATGTGGAGATGCTGATGCATTGGTTACTGGAAATACGAGAAGATATACATCAACCTTGGATAAGGTAAAACGTGTAGTAGATCCTAGATCGGGAGAAATAATCTTTGGTTTAAATATTATGGTTAATAGAGGAAGAACAGTTTTTGTAGCAGATATAACTGTTCATGAAATTCCTTCTGCAGAACAGCTTGCTGATATAGCAATTTCGTCTGCAAGAGTTGCAAGGCTATTTGGTTTTGATCCAAAAGTTGCCTTTTTATCTCATTCTACTTTTGGTACTCCAAAAACTAGATCTACAAAAAATATGAGAGATGCAGTTGAAATCCTAAAAACAAAGAAGGTTGATTTTAAATTTGATGGTGAAATGCAACCAGATGTAGCTCTAGATGAAAAGTATAGAGATCTTTATCCTTTTTCTGAAATTGTAGGTAATGCAAATGTTTTAATTATGCCAGGAAGACACAGTGCTGCTATTTCATTTAAATTAATGAAAAGTTTAAGCGCAGTTAAAGTAGTTGGTCCTTTATTAGTTGGTTTAGGGGAACCCATTGAAATTGCTCCACTAAGATCATCAACTAGCGATATACTAAATTTAGCCTCTGTTGCAGCATACTCATCTGAGATAATCGATTATAAAAAGACAAGAAAAAATTAAGCTACTCTCTTTGTCTGCTTAAATCAGAAACCATTAAAATACTTGTAACTAGTTCCTTTAGATCAACTATTTGCTTTGCTTCTTGTATAATTTCTTCTTTTTCATTTTCAGTGTGAGCAATACCAAAAATGTAGGTTTTTTGATTAATTGTATCAATATTAAAATTGGCTGCTTTTACATTTTTATTCAAAATTAATGCCGCTCTTAACTGAGAAGATACTAAAACATCCATGGCAAAATTTTTAAAAGAAAAATTTTTTCTTATTCCTATATTATTTTTTACTGATCGAGCACCTTTAGTTTCCCAAGCCATTTTTGTAATTATTAGCTTTTCTTCTGCATCATCAACTTTTCCTCCTAAAAAAATTCTGCCATCAAGCACTTTTACTGAAATTTTAACTAAATACTTTTTCTCAGTTAGAGCTAATCTAGCTTGTAAATTCTTTTGC
>CACLHW010000006.1:27500-61303 GCA_902606835.1 uncultured Pelagibacteraceae bacterium | reverse complement strand
ATTTATCTGGAAGTTCTATAACTAATTTACCAAAAAAAACTAGAAAAAAATTAATTAGAAAAAAAATTCAAAATATTGAAAATTTAAAAACAAATAAACTTGATGGTATTTTTCATTTTGCAGCCCAATCGTCAGTACCTCTATCTTTAAAAAATTTTTATAAAAGTAGTGTTAACAATGTCGAAAGTTCACTTAAAGTTTTTGAAATTTCTAAAAAATTTTCTGCTCCAGTTATTTATGCATCATCTGCAGCAGTATACGGTAATTTACCTTTTGGAAGTGATAAGAAAAAAAAATTTTCTATAACTTCTCCTTATGCCCAAGACAAATTAGTGATGGAAAACTATGCAAAAACACTTTTTGAAATTTATAAAGTATCTTCTATAGGCTTAAGAATGTTTAATGTTTATGGTCCAGGCCAGTCAGCAAATAATCCATATTCATCGGTTATTCCAAAATTTATAAATCAAATCTTAAAAAAAAAAACTGTTACAATTAACGGTGGCTTTCAAACCAGAGATTTTATTTATGTCGAAGATGCGCTAAATATAATGCTAAAACTTATGACAAAAATTCAAAAAAATAAAAATTTTGCTATTTTTAACATTTGCACTGGAAGATCAGTAAAAATAAATTTTTTGTTTACGCTGCTTAAAAAAATTACAAAAGCAAAACCTAAAGTTACAATAAAAAAATTAGATAAATTTGATCCAAAAAAATCATCGGGAAATATTAACAAACTTCTCAAATTTTTGGGTTTAAAAAAATATAATTTTACTAGCTTGGAAAATGGTCTTAACATTACTATAGCTCATTTAAGATTTTTAAAACTTAAGGGTGTGTAGTTCAGTGGTAGAACGCTACGTTGACATCGTAGAGGTCGCTAGTTCGATCCTAGCCATACCCACCATTTTTTCAGTCTTTTTATTTTTTTTGTCTATTTACAAAAAACAGTAAAATATATATACCCTAGATGCCGGTGATTATTGCGAAGGGGCCATACCCGATCCCATTCCGAACTCGGAAGTCAAGCCCTTCTGCGCCGATGGTACTTTGTCTTAAGACATGGAAGAGTAGGACATCGCCGGCATAAAAATACGAAATATATTAATTATGAAAGTAGTAAGTTCCCTAAAATCACACAAAAAAAGAGATTTAAACTCTAAGTTAGTTCGTAGAAGAGGACACGTTTACATAATTAACAAAAAAAATCCAAAGTATAAAGTAAGACAGAGATAGATAATGAAAATTATTGGATCTGTTATAGAAGATCTTGCTGAAGAGAAAAGAATTTCCATAACTCCAGATATTGTAAAAAAATTTTCTAATTTGAAATTTTCTGTTTTTCTTCAAAAAAATTATGCTGAACACATAGGAATAAAAGATGAAGAATATAAAAATAATGGGGCTAATTTCTATAATTCAGCGAAAGAAGTTCTTGAAAAATCTGAAATAATTTTAAAAGTAAACTGCCCATCGAATAGTGAAGCAAGTTTAATAAAAGATAAATCTATACTAATTGGTCAATTTGATAGTTTCGAAAATAAGGATACGATTAATAAATTAACTAAAAGGAATATAAAAATTTTTTCACTTTCTTTGCTACCTAGAATTACAAGAGCTCAATCAATGGATGTTTTATCATCACAGGCAAATTTAGCTGGCTACAGAGCAGTTATAGAATCCGTAGAAGAATATGACAAAGCAGTACCAATGATGATGACTGCAGCAGGAACAATTACTCCAGCAAAATTTTTAATTATCGGTGCAGGTGTTGCTGGGCTACAAGCAATAGCTACTGCTAAAAGATTAGGAGGAATAGTATCCGCAACAGATGTTAGAACTGCAGCGAAAGAACAAGTTGAAAGTTTAGGAGGCAAATTTCTATCTGTTGAAGGATCAGAAAATTTGGAGACAAGCGGAGGATATGCAAAAGAAGCAGGTGAAGATTTTAAAAAAAACCAAGCAAAGCTTTTAAAAGATGCTGTTATAAAAAATGATATAATTATTTGTACTGCTTTAATACCTGGAAAAAAAGCACCAAGAATTCTTTCAGAAGATATGGTTAACTCTATGAAACCTGGTTCTATAATATACGATTTAGCTGTAAATCAAGGGGGAAACTCGGCCTTTTCTGAAGCAGATAAAATTAAATTAATAAAAGGTGTAAAGATTATGGGCGCTAAAAATATATTAAGCAACTTAGCATCAACTGCTTCAAGTTTGTATGCTAAAAATTTATTTAATTTTGTTTATAATTTATATGATAAAAAGAAAGAAGAAATTTATATTGATAAAGAAGACGAAATCATTAAGCAAACTTTAATAGATAAGGAATTATAATTATGGAAATTGATCCGTTTATTTTTAGATTTAGTATTTTTATCTTATCAATATTTGTTGGTTATTATGTTGTGTGGAGCGTTACTCCTTCGTTACATACACCTTTAATGTCAGTAACAAATGCAATTTCATCAGTTATTATAGTTGGAGCTATAATTGCTGGATTGTCAGGAGATATAAAAAATATTTTTGAGACATCAAATATATTTGGTTTTCTTGCTATATTTTTAGCAGCAATAAATATTTTTGGAGGTTTTTTAGTAACTCAAAGAATGCTTCAAATGTATAAAAAGAAAAAGAAAAATAAATAGATATGTCAGTAAATTTATTAGCAATATTTTATCTAATCTCAGGTGTATTATTTATTTTAGCTCTAAGAGGACTATCATCGCCAGAAACATCTAGAAGAGGCAATTTATTTGGAATTTTAGGAATGATAATTGCTATAACTGTAACTTTCTTATCTATAGAAAATTTCTCTACTGGTTTCATTTATGTTTTAATTTTTTTGTTAGCAGGAGGATCAATAGGAGCTTTTATAGCTTACAAAATACCAATGACGGCAATGCCAGAGCTAGTAGCTGGCTTCCATA
This sequence comes from uncultured Pelagibacteraceae bacterium, assembly GCA_902606835.1. GTDB lineage: Bacteria > Pseudomonadota > Alphaproteobacteria > Pelagibacterales > Pelagibacteraceae > AG-414-E02. The sequence continues at coordinate 58,367 of CACLHW010000006.1, read as the reverse complement.
GCCTTGTAGGTTTAGCAGCAGTTTTTGTAGCAATTTCAGCTTTTTTAAATCCACAAGTTTTTAATCTTGGTTCGCCAGGAAATATTAAAGTTTCAAGTTTGATAGAAATGTCTATTGGTGCCGCAGTAGGAGCAATTACTTTTTCAGGATCAGTAATAGCATTTTTAAAACTTAGAGGAATAATGTCTGGCTCACCAATTACTTTTAAAGGACAACATTACATTAACTTATTATTAGGCTTAACAATTATAGTATTAATTTTTTATCTTTGTAGAACACAGTCAGATAGTATTTTTTGGAGAATAATTGAGATATCTTTTCTATTAGGACTTCTATTAATTATACCAATTGGAGGTGCAGATATGCCAGTTGTTATTTCTATGCTTAATTCTTATTCTGGATGGGCTGCAGCAGGAATTGGATTCACATTAGAAAATACAGCTTTAATAATTACTGGTGCGCTTGTTGGATCTTCAGGTGCAATTCTATCTTACATAATGTGTAAAGGAATGAATCGTTCTTTTTTCAACGTAATTCTTGGTGGATTTGGTGCAACAAATTCTACATTAAAAAATAATAAAAAAACTAAACCAGTTAAAAGTGGCAACGCAGAAGATGCGGCTTATTTAATGAAAAATGCTTCTTCAGTTATAATTGTTCCTGGCTATGGAATGGCTGTGGCTCAAGCCCAACATGTTGTTCGAGAAATGGCTGATGTTTTAAAAAAAAATGGGGTAAAAGTCACTTACGCAGTTCATCCGGTTGCTGGAAGAATGCCAGGGCATATGAACGTTTTGTTAGCTGAGGCTAATGTCCCTTACGACGAAGTTTTTGAACAAGAAAATATAAATAATGATTTTGCTAGTACAGACGTTGCTTTTGTAATTGGCGCAAATGATGTAACTAATCCTGTCGCTAAAACTGATCCCCAAAGCCCTATTTATGGTATGCCAATATTAGATGTTGAAAAATCGAAGTCAGTTCTTTTTGTCAAAAGAAGTTTGTCTCCAGGTTATGCTGGGATAGATAATGAGCTTTTCTACAGAGACAATACTTTAATGCTTTTTGCAGACGCTAAAAAAATGACAGAAGAGATAGTAAAAAATCTTAATTAATAGTATTTTGATATATAAATGAAAACTAAAATTTTTTGCGATAGTGCAGATATAAAAATAATAAAAAAACTTAATAAAAATTCTCTTGTTAACGGTTTTACAACTAATCCAAGTCTAATAAAATTATCAGGAGCCAAAAATTATAAAAAATACTCTCAAAAATTACTTAAAATTTGTAAAAAAAAACCTATTTCATTAGAAGTTTTTGGAGATAATTACGAACAAATGTTTAGGCAAGCTATGATAATAAATTCTTGGGGAAAAAATGTTTATGTCAAAATACCTGTGGTTAATTCAAAGGGATCTTTTACGGGTAGGGTTATAAAAATATTAAGTGAAAAAGGTGTAAAACTTAATATAACAGCCGTTTATACAGTCAATCAAGTAAAGAATATAATTAAAAATATAAATAAAAATTCTAAAACTATAATTTCAATTTTTTCTGGTAGAATGAGTGATGTTGGAAAAGATCCTGTTCCAATAATCAAAGAAAGTGTTCGCTTAACTAAAAAAATGAGAAAAGTAGAAATACTTTGGGCTAGTACAAGGGAAGCTTATAATTACTTGCAAGCTAAAAATTGTGGGTGCTCTATTATCACGATGCCACCAGAAATAATCGAAAAAATATCAAAATTTGGAAAGACGTATCAAGAATTAACCCTTGATACGGTAAAAAAATTTTTAAAAGATAGCAGAGACTCTAATTTTAAAATATAATATGAAAACATGAAAAAAATTGCACTGATAACAGGAATTACTGGACAAGATGGATCTTATCTTGCTGAATTATTATTATCTAAAGGATATGAAGTACATGGAATTGTAAGAAGAGTAGCTCTAGAAGATGAAATTCGAAGATTTTGGAGAATTAGAAAAATCTTAAATAGCATCATCTTGCATTCTGGATCTGTTGATAGTTACGCAAGAATATTTAATATTTTACAAAAAGTGCAACCTGATGAAGTATATCATTTAAGTGCACAAAGTTATGTTGGGTATTCATTTGAAGATGAATTTTCAACACTCAGCACAAATATTAATGGTACACATTATATGCTCTCTGCAACAAAAGAATTTGTTAAAAAAAATGTAAAATTTTATTTCGCCGCATCATCTGAAATGTTTGGTAAAGTAAGTAAAGATTCACAAAATGAGGAAACTCCATTTTATCCAAGATCTTCTTATGGAGTATCAAAAGTTACGGGTTACTATTTAACAAAAAATTATAGAGAAGCTTATAATTTGCACGCTTCAAGCGGAATATTATTTAACCATGAATCTCCAAGAAGGGGATTTGAATTTGTTACAAGAAAAATTTCATCAGCCGCGGCAAGAATTAAAAAGGGTTTACAAAAAGAATTAAAGTTAGGAAATATTAAATCAATGAGAGATTGGGGTCATGCAAAAGACTATGTTGAGGCTATGTGGTTAATGTTGCAACAAAAAAATCCTGACGATTACGTAATTGGAAGTGGAAAAAAATACTCAGTTGAAGATTTCGCTAAAAAAGCCTTTAACCATGTGGGTTTAAATTACAAAGACTATATCGTCTTAGATAAAAAATTAGAAAGACCGGCTGAAGTAGATACACTTATGGCTGATTGCAAGAAAGCCAAAAAAAATTTAAAATGGGAACCAAAAATATCTTTTGATGAATTGGTAGTAGATATGGTTGAACATGATTTAAAAAATATTCAATAATGGCAAAGATTTTATTAGTAAACCCCCCGTTTTATAGATTGCTTGGTTCTCATTACAACGCAAATTCTTTGGGTATCGCTTATATAGCTTCCTATTTAAATAAGCGTGGCCATGATGCTTGGCTTTATAACGCAGATTATTTAAGCGATAACAGCTATATTAAGGTTAAAAAACTTTTCCAAAATTTTAATAACTATAAAGAATATTTTAAAAATACAGATCATGTTTTATGGCATGAAGTAAAAGATAAGATCTTATCTTTTAAACCAGATTGGGTTGGTTATACCTCTTACACAGCAAATATAAGTGCAATAAAAATTATTTCAGAAAAAATTCGATCAGCAAATCCAAATATTAGACAATTTGTAGGTGGAGTACATGCTACTCTTGATAAAAATCTTTTAAAAACATTAACTTCTATTGATTACAGCGTTTTAAGAGAAGGAGAAGAACCTGTTTATGCATTGGTAGAAAACAAAGATCCAACAAAAATTCCAGGCGTAATATCAAGAGGTAAAAATGGCCTCATAGATAATGGACTAGCTCCTGTAATTAAAGATATTGATAATTTGCCATTTCCAGAAAGAGATAAGTTGTGGGGCATACCAGATAATGAAAAGAAAAATGTAGATGTCTCCTATATTTGTACTATTAGAGGCTGTCCTTATAAATGTACTTATTGTGCTTCTCCTTTTCATTGGGATAGAAAGACAACTCGTTTACGTTCACCAGAATCTGTAATCGAAGAAATGAAGCACTTAAAAGAACATTATTGGCATGCAACCAAATATGATTATAGCGCATCAGCGAACATTGGCGACAAAGAGTCGTTAAAAATTGCAGACAATACTTTAGTTTACTTTGTTGATGATGTTTTTACAGTGAACAAAAAACGCGTAAAAAAACTTTTAAAAATGATGATAAAACAAAATTTAGGAATGAAATGGAAATGTGAAGCCAGAGCAGATCATTTGGATGATGAAATTTGCGAATTAATGGCTGAAGCAGGATGTGAAAGAGTAAAAATAGGTTTTGAGTCAGGTAGTAATAAAATTTTAAAACAAGTACAAAAATTAGAAACCAAAGAAGAAATGCTTAAAGGTGCAGAAATGTTAAAAAAAGCTGGTGTACCTTTTTCAGCTTATTTTATGACGGGTTTTCCAGGAGAGACTGATGCTGATGTAAGAGAAACTATAGATTTTGCTAAAAAAATAGAAGCGGATTATTATTCCTTGTCAGTTTTGGCACCTTATTATGGAACAGAACTCTACGATCAACTAATGGCAAATGGTCATGCTCTTGATAAACAACCTTGGGAATATTTTTTTCATCAATCACCAAAACCTATGGTAAATGATAAAATTTCTACCAAAGTATTACAAGAATATTTATCCCTTAGTGAACTCAATAACAAAACCAAAAAAGGTCTTGGGTATATTTGATTTTAAAAAAAACAAAATAAAATGAAAAAAAAGAATATCCCTATTCTTCGATTAAACTATTCTAAAAGAGAAAAACATAATATTTCTAAAGAAATTAAAAATATTTTAGATTCGGGTTATCTAACTATGTCAAAAAAAGTTTTTCAATTCGAAAAACTTTTTGCAAAATTTGTAGGAACTAAATATGCTGTAGCTGTTAATAGTGGGACTAGTGCCCTAGAAATTTCCCTAAGAGCGTTAAATGTTGAGGGCAAATCAATTATAGTACCTACAAATACCTTTGTGGCAACACCAATGGCCGTACTTCATGCTGGTGCTAAAGTAATATTTGCAGATATTTCAGAAAAAACATTATCTATTCAAATTGAAGAAATTAAAAAAAAAATTACAAAAAATACTGCAGGAATAATTTTAGTGCATATAGGAGGTTTAATATCTTGTGACTGGAACAAGATTAAAAAGTTTTGCGATTCAAAAAAAATTTTTATCATAGAAGATGCTGCTCACGCCCATGGATCCAAAATTAATAATAAAAGTGCAGGTAATTTAGGAAAAGCAGCTGCTTTTTCTTTTTATCCAACTAAGGTTTTAACCACTGGCGAAGGAGGAATGATTACTACTAATGAAAAAAAACTTTATAAAAAGTTTCTAATTTTAAGAGATCACGGAAAGCTAAACCCAGCTATAAACATACATACAGAATTAGGATCTAATTGGCGTCTGAGTGAAATCCAAGGCTTATTAGGATTGATGCAGGTAAAAAAAGCTAAAAAAATAATCAACGAAAGAATTAAAATTGCCAAAATGTACAATAAACTTTTAAGAAACACACAAAACCTAAAGCTATTAAAAATTCCAAACAACATCAAAAGTTCATATTATAAATATATAGTTTTTGTAAATAAAAATATTAGAAACTCGGTAAAAAAAATAATGTACAAAAAATTTGGTATATCTTTGCCGGGAGAGGTTTACAACCATTTGTGTCACTCACAACCTGTATTTAAAAAATACAAAAATAAAATTGTAAAGGGAAAAAATAATAATTTTAAAATAGCTCATAAAATTTCATCAGAACATTTATGTTTGCCTTTATACCCTGGTTTAACTAAACAAGAAATTATATACACAGTAAAATCTCTTAAAAAAACTTTAGAAATTTTAACTTAATTGCTATGAGTAAAAATGTTCTTATAACTGGAGGAAGTGGATTTATAGGCAGCCATGTTGTTGATGCGCTAGTAAAAAAAAAATATAAAGTAACCGTATTAGATCTTAATTCACCAAAGAGAAAAGATGTTAAGTTTATTAAAGGAAGTATATTAGACAAATCTAAAATTAGATCTTCGTTGAAAAATATAAATATTATTTTTCATCTAGCTGCAGTATCTGACATTACTAAAGTTAAAAAAATCCCCCTCAAAACTATAGAAACGAATGTTTTGGGTACAACTTTTTTACTAGAATGTGCAAGAAAAGAGAAAATAAAAAGATTTATTTATGCAGGAAGTGTTTATTCTTATGGAAGCGCTGGAAATTTATATACTACTTCTAAAACAACTTCAGAACTAATTATAAAAAATTATAATTTAATATATGGTCAAAAATATACTATTCTTAGATATGCTACAGCCTATGGACCTAAAAATCGAAATGTCGATGCTGTTTCAATATTTGTAAAACGTGCATTAAAAAATTTAAATTTAGTTATCCATGGAAATGGAAAACAGAGAAGAAATTATATTTATGTAGAAGATTTAGGAAATCAATCAGTTAAAGCTTTAGAAAAAGGAGCAACAAATAAAATTATTACTCTGGTGCCAAAAAAAAGCACTAAAATCATAGATCTTGCAAAAATAATTATAAAACTAACAAAATCTAAATCGAAAATTATTTTTAATAATAGAAAAAAACGTTTAGATGATTTTGAGCCAATTCCTTCATATGAAAGTAATTATGCAAAAAATCTGTTAATTTGGAGACCAAAGCACAGTTTAAAAAAAGGTTTAAAAAAATATATTAAACTTAAAGATTTTTAACTGGAAAAATAAAACTTATTTGCTTACGTGGGCTGGATTAGAAGTTGCGCCATTTAAATTATGAACTTGACGCTCTGGTGTTGAAATTTTTACTGAAGATTCATGACATTTTACTTCTACTAATTTTCTTATAATTATAGACATTGTTGAATGAAGCATTGCTATTCCTCTTTCAGTGTTTCTGTAACCAATAATACGATTATACATTCCCATTATACGAGTTTCTATTTGCAGTTTTGAAAATATTCTATTTTCATTTTCATCTGTTGAATTTAGCAATTTAAATAATTTGTCTGTGATAGAATTTAAATCATTATTTTTCACATCAAATTTATCATCATTAATTATTCTAAACGCATTAACAAACAAGTGTAACATCTCGCAAATTTTTTCATGATAGTAGGAGGTTTTATTAATCTTTTTAATAGACTTAGAAATAAGACTATTCATGCTTTTATCTGTATTATTTATTAATAAATCAAGATTGTCGAAAGATTTTTCAATTAAAGTAAACTTGTCATTACTGCTTAGTTGTAATTCTGAAGCAGAGATTAAGGTTTTGTCAATCTTTCCAAGAGCTATAAGCACCTTACTAATTAAAGTTTCTATCTTATTATATCCTGTAGCTGCTAGAGCAAACTTTCTTACATTGTGTTTCCATGTTGCTATTGGATACTCTCTATCATAAGGCTTAACGTTAACGTAATCTTGAATAAAACTATCTAAAGATTCATGAATGAAATTTTTTTCTAGAGTACCTCTGTAAGCAAGATAGTCTTCTATTTTTGCTATTTGTTTCTTTTTTCGTTTTTCGTCATATTTTTTTAATGCTGAAGTGTCGCCAGTAGTAATATGTATATATTTAGCTGTAATTTGCTCAGTTAATTGTTCTTTTGGAATCTTGTGATAATTAATTTTGGCATTTTCAGGATCTTTAGATACATAATAATACTCAAAAAGTCTGGCCCACTTATCAACTATTTCGTCAACTTGGAAAAAGTTGTGAATTTTTAATTTTCTTAAATGTGCGGTTAATTTTTCAAAACGATCCATTCTTGTTAGATAAGTGTTTGTTCCATCTTTACTTTCCCACATTAACGTACCCTTGCTAAAATCTACACCTATGGAATCTGGATTAGAATTACCTGGGGATCCTGGATAGTATTCACAAAACTGCAATGCCGGGCTAACCATTGTTAATGTATCTTTATAATCTGATAAAAATTGTTTTAAAAATTTAAAATCATCTTCGGTTTCACCTGGTAAACCAAACATTATATTAATATTTATATCAATTCCAGCTTGTGATCCTTCTTTGAGTATTGCGGGAAGATCTACATCTTTATTAATTGCAAGAGTTTTTCCAACTTTTTCTAATAAGTGTTTTGCTGGTGTTTCCACACCGTAGTTAATAAATGTGCATCCTGCTTCTGCTAATTTTTCATAAAATGGTTTTCTCATTTCTTTACGAATAACACTACTTTCCATACACCATGTAACTTTTTTATTAAGGCCAGATTCAATCATTAAATCACAAAACTCTTCCAAAGCTCTAACCTTTCCATTGTCAATGTTATTGGCAAATCTTATCTCTTCTATCTCGGGATATTTATTTGTTAGATAAACTACTTCGTCAAACATTCGTTGCCCTGATCTAAATCTAAAAGGATATCTTTTGTTTGTCATAAATCCGATTGCACTACAATAATTGCACTTGTTTACACATCCTCTAGAACTGTAAAGAGGTAAAGTTCTATCGATATAATGTTTTATATTTACGTCATCAAAATTTGGATAAGGTAAAGTATCTAGCTTACCTTTGTACTGAGAAGGAGGACCTTGAAGAACTTTTCCATTGTGCTTGTAAACTACGCCGGCAACTGGTTCGCCTGTATTGTTCTTAACTGCATTGTAATAGTCAAGAAGTGCATTTTCCCCTTCGTCTTGGCAAACAGCGTCGATATGATCATGGGAAAGTAACTCTTCTGTGTTCTTCATAAAATGTGCAACTCCAGGACCACCCATAATATGTTTGCATCCTGGTACATTTTTTCTAAGATCTTCAAAAAAAATCTCTGATATAATTCTTGAAGAATCAAATATTGAACAGCCAACGACCAATGGAGAAGCTTTTCTTATTTCATTCATGTAGTAAAGCATTATTGGTCTAAAATCTTTATACATTTCCATCATTGTCTTACGAACAAATAATTTATCTGACTGACTGTGTTTAACATGCCAAAAGTCAAAATATTTTTTACCTCTTGTGCTGTATATTTCAGCATTTAAATCTATTGTTTTACAAGTTATACCGTGGTGCCCTAAATAAGACTTTAAAAGACCGTGTGACAAAGGTGGGTGATATGCTCCCCAAAGCGGAAGTTGTAATAACACAACATCATAATGTTCATTATTTTTACTTTGATTTATTTGATTTTCTTTAAACATTCTGCTTATAGAATATACAAAATTTCTTTAAAAGTGCAATTATTAATTTAACTAGATAAATTGAATATTAGACCAACAAACCCTAAACCAAATACCCCAAAAAATATTGCGGCAAGAGTTATTGTTAAAACCAATTTATCTTTTTTAGTCATTTTATGATCGTCGCTCATAATTTTGTTAATCTCCACTATTTTATATCTAATTAATTAAAAATATATCATTTAATTCTTTTCTTTAAAACCATAATAATTTTTTTAAAAAGAATGACGGTGATAAAAATAATATTAAATTCTTAATACTTAGTAGATTATTTTTTGGATTAAATAATATACTTATGCAATCTTTATATTTTCCTTCAATTTTATAATTTAAAAATTTCATGTAATCAACTTTTTTTTGTACTTTTTTAATTTGAGATTCGTTTAGATCCAACTTATTTTCATTTAGCCAAATTTCTGATTCTTGAACTTCACGAACTTTGTTAAGCTTTGACAAGTTATTATCGTGCAACCTATAAGATGCTAAAGGTTTTTGAACTGGTTCAAATAAACATATCTTTGAAAGTCTTAAAAATAAATCATAATCACCCGTAATCCAAAATCTTTCATCAAATTTTTTTGGGAGTTTTAAATAAATACTTTTTCTTATTACTGCAGTAAGAATCCCAACATTATAATTGTCAATTAATTCCTGGAAAATATTACCTGCGGGCAAATTTTTTTTAACATACAGCTTTTTTTTTCCATTTTTTTTTAAAATCCAACAATTGCTATAAACGACTCCAACTTTAGATTTGTCAAAATGATACATCTGTAGTTTAAGTTTATTTTCATCCCATAAATCATCGGTGTCTAGAAAAGCAATAAAATCACCTTTTGCTTTTTCTATTGCTAGATTTCTTGCTTTGTACAATGTTGTGTGATCTTTAGAATAAAAATATTTGAATCTGTAATCATTATAATTTTTAAAAATTTCTGCACTTTTGTCTTTTGATTGATTGTCCCAAAAAATTAATTCCCAATTTTTATAAGTTTGAGAGATAATGCATTCAATGCTTTCTTTTAAAAATTTTTCTCCATTAAAACAATTCATTATAATACTAACAAGTGGTTCTTTATCTTTATCAATAATCATTTATAATACCTAATTGTATTTTTTATACCTTTTCTAAAAGATATTTTTGGTTTCCAGTTAATAAAATTTTTTACTTTTTTAATGTTTGGATAAATTTTTAAAATCTCATCTTTTCTTAGTTTAATTTTTCCAAATTGAGGATAGCCTCCTTTTGAAATTTTTCTTACATATTTAATAATGTTTATAAGTTTTTGCGGCTTACCAGATCCAATATTAAAAATTTGTCCCTTAGCTTTTTTATTCGTTAGAGATTTAATTATAGCTTCCACAACATCAGTTACATGAACAAAATCTCTTAATTGATTACCTTTGGAACAAGGAAATTTTTTATTTTTTAAACAACCATTAATAATGATCGGAAGAAATCGATTTAAGTCTTGTTTTGCTCCGTAAGCTAAATACAATCTTAAAATAGTACTTGGAAATTTTTTTTTTTTATAAAGTTTAACTAAATGATTTGTGGTCAATAACTTTGCTTTTCCATAAATTGACTTTGGATTACATTTTCCAAATTCTTTTTGTGGAGATTTTAGGCTACCATATTCAACACTACTTCCCATTTGAACAAATGCACGAGGGGGATTTTTTAAAAAAATTTCAGTTAGATTCAAACATCCTTTATAATGACTTTGAAAAGTTTTCTTTTTATGTGAATGGTCAACATAACCACCGAGATTTACAACATAATTAAAATCTTTTTTTATTTTTTTTTTTAATAATTTTTTATTAGTTATGTCACAAATTAAATATTTTACTTTTGGTAAAAATCTTATTTTTTTTGCATGTTTTGTAGATATACTGGTAACTAACCAACCCTTTGATAAACATTTTTTTGCTAAGTGGTACCCAATAAAACCAGTACCGCCAACAATTAATATTTTATTTTTAGATTTCAAAATTTGATTTTTTTGCTATTTATAATTTTATTTAGCAAGTCTTTATCTCTCTTCGTATCCATACATTGCCAAAAACCCTCGTGTCTAAAAGCAGTAAGCTGTTTTTTTTTGCTCACATCTTCTAAAGGCTCTCTTTCTAAATATGTTTTGTCATTTTTAATAAATTTTAAAAATTTTGGTTCCATAACAAAAAAGCCGCCGTTTATCCAACCTTCATCGAGCTTTGATTTTTCTTTAAAGTAACCTACGTGTTGACCAATAAGTTTTAAAGCACCAAACCTAGCTGGAGGTCTAACAGCAGTTAATGTAACTAACTTTTTATTTTTTTTATGAAATTTTAATAATTTTTTTAAATTTACATTGGATAACCCATCTCCATATGTCATCATAAATGTTTCGTTGCCCAAATACTTTTTTAATCTTTTTAATCTTCCACCAGTCATTGTGTTTTTCCCAGTTTCAATTAAATTAATATTCCACTTGAATTTTTTTTTCTTGAAAAATTTTTTTATCATTTTTCCTTTGTAACCCAGAGCGATATAAAAATCCTTAAAACCATACTTGGCATAATGTTTCATTATATGTAATAGAATTGGTTCGCCGCCAACACTTATCATGGGCTTTGGCACTGTTTTGGTATATTCGGACAACCTTGTTCCAAAACCGCCAGCTAATAAAACAACTTTCATTTTTAATTTTTTTTCTCTAAAAGTTTTTCATACAATTTAATTTGGCTTAAAGAGGTTTTATATATTTTTTTTGAACTCATATAATAATTTTTATACCATTCTATTACCATCTTTATAGTTTGATTAATTGTTAAAATACTTTTCCATTTAAGCCTTTTTTTAGCCTTGCTAACATTTAACTTTAATAAAGTAGATTCATAAAAAACATTTTTCTTTTTATTTAATATTTTCCATCTCACTTTACTCCAAAATTTCCTCATTAATTTAACTACAAATATAACCTTATAATTTTTTTTATCTTTGGGGCCAAAGTTAAACACTTCTCCATGTAATTTTTTATTTTTTTTAAGGTTTATTGCTAAAATTAGATAAGCTCCTACCGCCTCTAACACATGCTGCCATGGTCTAGTTGAGTTAGGATTCCGTAATATAACTTTTTTATTTTTTGACCAAGATTTTATGCAATCAGGAATTAAGCGATTTTCAGACCAATCCCCTCCTCCTATAACATTGCCGGCTCTTGCCACTCCAATTAAAACTTTAGTTTTTTTAATTGGAAAGAATGAACTTATATGAGATTGTATAGCTAACTCGGCAGATCCTTTTGAAGCACTGTAAGGATCTTTTCCACCCAAAATATCATCTTCTCTATAACCTCTTTTTATTTCAAGATTTTTATAACTTTTATCACTTGTTATAATTACTGCTACGCATTTTTTTTTTATATACCTCATAGATTCTAAAACATTTAATGTCCCAAGTGTATTTGTGCTCCATGTATAAATTGGATCAATATAAGATTTTTTAACCAAAGCTTGTGCGGCCAAGTGAAAAACATAATCGGGTTGATATTTTTTAAATACTTTTTTTAATTTTTTTAAATCTCTTATATCTATTTTTATACTCTTTATCTTTGTTTTTAAGTTTATGGCTTTATAATGAGATTGACCTTTAGGTTCGCTTATGGATAAACCTATTACTCTAGCTCCCAAGGTTTTCAGCCAAATAGAAATCCATGATCCTTTAAACCCTGTATGTCCTGTAACTATTACAGTTTTCTTATTAAAAAAATTCTTTAAAAGCATTTTAATTATAAGTTTTATTTTTTAAATCTTCTGAAGCATTTTGTATTATCATTTTAGCTTCATTTGTATAGTTAAAAATAGATTTTAACTTTTCATTTTCATTTTTAGGATCGACTAGTTCATTTAAAAATAGGGCTTTAAAAATAGAATTAGAAAAATTTTCTTTGCTAAAACAAGGAACCAAATAACCATTTACACCGTTAATAACTGAATCTTGGGCAACTCCCTGATCAAATGCTACTACTGGAAGATCGTTCGCTAAGGCTTCAAGGACTATGTGGGGCCCATTACATCCTGTTGAAGGTGAGGCAAAAACATCTGCGGATCTATACAAAAAATTTAATTTTTGATCTGAATTAATTTCGCCAAAATGAACCCATTTTATTTCTGGTATACTAAATGTAAAAGTGTTTTTTCTTCCAAAGGTTATTAATTTTATTTTACTAAAATCTATTTTAGATTCTTTATTTTTATATAAATTTGAAATAAAATTTTTAAGAATGCTTTCAATAATTCTGCCACCTTTATGAGGTGCATCCATATTAAATGTGCCAAATAATATTATCTTGTCACTTTTATCTAGATTAAGATTTTTTCTTGCATCTTCTTTTGAAATAAACTTAATTCTTTCTTTATTTACTCCTAGAAAGATTGTTTCTATTTTCATGTTTTTTGTTATTGAAGAAGTATTATAAACATCCTTAGTAAAATTATTTTCAACAAATATTTTGGGATGATATTTTTCAAGAACTTTTTGTTTTTTATTAAAAATTTTTTTTGAAAGATTAAAAAAATTGAAAAAATTTAATTGCGGACATTTATCACAACTAGTATGAAATTTATTACATATGTCACCTTTATCTGTTATATTTAAATGACATCCGCCTGTAGCAAATTCCCAATCTAACGGGCGTAAATAAATAACTTTATTAGTTTTAAATATTTTTTCCAACATATTAAATGATAATATTTTATGCATCGAGTATATTATTATTACTTCGGATTCATCTATATATCTTTTAATAGAATTGTATTTAATTGTGCTATTTCCAAAACTGAACAAACCTTTTAAATCTTTTTTTAAAAACTCTAAAAAGAAAAAAAATATTCTCGATAAAAATGATCTTTTGATTTTAATTATATTATTTTCTGTATCATTTAACTTATGTAATAAAATTACTTTTGATTTATGCCCTAACTTTTCTAAATTTGTATTTAAGTTGGCTACATGCTGTCCAACACCATCGAATTCGCTATAAGAAATTAACAAAAATTTCATTTTTTAAATTAAGAGTTAAAATATTCCTTAACTTTTTTACAAATAAAATCTACTTCTTTAATAGTTAATTGATTGTGCATAGGAAGCCTAACTATTTTTTTTATAATCTCATCAGTATTTTCAAGTTTCGTCTTTTTAGTTAAAAAATTTTTTCCTATTTTTGAAAGATGTAGCGCTTCAAAACTTATAAACGCTATTATATTATTTTTTTTTAAATACTTTAAAAACTTCTCTCTTTCTCTTCTTTTTAAAATAATTGTAAATGCATGATAATTATATTTATATTTATGTGTCATTTTATTACATATTGTAAACTCGTCGGTTAACCAACCATTAAAATTTTTTAAATATCTTTTATATAAATTAGATCTATATTTAATTACTCCATCAATATCTTTTATTTGGGGTTGTAAAAAACTTGCATTAAGTTCTGGTAACCTGAAACATGAACCAATTTCCACCCATGAATAATATTTTTTATGATAATTTGGATCAGAAACCACCAAAGTTCTATCGGTACCTTTATCAAAAACTAAATCAGATTTTCTTTTAAATTTTTTATTATTTACAACTAACAATCCACCCATTCCGCTTTGATAATTTTTTGTTTCATGAAAAGAAAAACATGCAAAATCTCCATAGCTGCCGGCAGGTTTATTTTTTACGTAAGATCCTAGTGCAGGTGCCGCATCTTCAATTAAAATTATTTTTTTTGATTTACAGTAATTTTGCAAATCTCCTAAATAGTCTACAGGCAGGCCTTGCATATGAATTATCACTATAACTTTTGTCTTTTTGTTAACATTGCGTTTTATATGATCAAAAGTTGGCATTAAATTTTTTTTGTCTATATCGCAATATCTAACTTTGCAGCCAGTTCTTACAAAACTTGATGCTGTAGTATTATAATTGTACGATGGCATAAGAACCTCGTCATTTTTTTTTAAATTTATCATCAATGCACACATTTCCATTGCAGCTGTGCAGCTATTTGTTAAGTGAACATGATTAAAACCATATTGTTTCTTGAGATCTTTTTTTATTTGGAAAATATTTCTACCTGGTCCATGTAAAGACTTCTTTGAATTTAGTAATTTTTTTACATTATCAAAATATTTCTTTTTTTGGAGCGGCGTATTGAATAAAATTTTTTTCATTTATGAATTATATTTTAATAATAAATTTAATTGATTCTTTATCATATTTATATGAAACTTTTGAAATGATTCTTTGAAATAATTTTTTTGTATAGTTAAAAACATTTTTTGAAATTGATCTACTTTTTCTATAATTATCTTTTTTTGAGTTTTTGTATAAATTTTAACATATATTTTTTCATCTTTCTTTTTACTAAAAAACTTATTTATAAAAATGGATGCTTTATCAAAAAAAATTTCTAAATTATTAGAATAGTTTTGTCCCTCACCCCAAAAATAAAATCTTTTACCTTTTGAAGAATTTATAAAAATATTTCCACGTAAATCCACATTACTTTTTATTTTTTGTGTAAATAATTTAAAAGCTTTTTTATTCTCATTCTTAAATATATAATTCTCTAAAGAAAGAGGGTAAGTTGCTGCATCATTAAAAAACCCATCTCCTTCACCTTTTTTGTACCTATTGTTTTTTCTGTTAAGGGCTGGATATCTAAAATTTGATATTAAATATCTAAATTTTCCATATGTTTGATCTCTAAATAATTTTTCAACATATTTGTAGGCTGGGTGATAAAGATACATAAATGCTTCGAAAATTAGTTTTTTATTTCTTTTAGCTAATTGTATAATTTTTTTCATATTTTTTTTTCTTACTATGAACGGTTTTTCGCAAATAACGTGAGACCCAGACCTTAGTGATTTTATAATATAATTTTCATGAAATTTATTTGGACAAGATATATAAACAAAATCAAATTTTTTTTTAAAAAAATCTCTTTCTTTTAAAATTTTTATATTTTTAAAATTACTTCTTTTTTTTCTCAATGCGCCGGATATCTTAAAAAAATTAGATTTTAACAAAATAGGATAAATTTTTTCATCAAAATGTTTTCCGGTTCCAATTATACCGATTGTTTTTTTATTCATTATTATATTAATGATAATATTGATCTCAAGTGTGGGCCTACAAGAGAACCAATTTTAATAAATTTATCTATTTCCCATAAAGTCATCCACTTAAAAGTTTTTCCTG
The DNA here is from genome assembly GCA_902606835.1 of uncultured Pelagibacteraceae bacterium. Classification (GTDB taxonomy): domain Bacteria; phylum Pseudomonadota; class Alphaproteobacteria; order Pelagibacterales; family Pelagibacteraceae; genus AG-414-E02. The sequence goes on along the minus strand of CACLHW010000006.1, from coordinate 42,349 downwards.
GTAAATTAATTTTTCCATCGTACTGAATAATCCAATGAAGGTTTCTTTTTAAATATAATCTTCCACCATCTTCCGTTACCCAAAATTTTCTTATGGTTGTATAATTTTTTGAAAAGTATTTTCTTACTACTTTTGGTTTAGATCCTAAATGAACTCTATTAAGATTTGAGTATGTTGCTTGAAGTGACGGGCTAAGCTGAATTTGATTGTAATTTCCTGGTTCATACTTTGCGTCTATTAAATAATGCGGTATACCTTTTATATTTGATCTAACTAAACCAATAATTCCTCCGTTATATCCTACTTGTTTTATAAAAGGTTGATCCCAACTGCTAACTTCCCTATCAGATTTTACAATTCTCTTGCCTTCAATATGAAAAAATTCACCGCTTTTATGTTTTATAACTCCTTTTTTTTTATCGTAAGTCCATTTTTTCATTTTTTCTAAATGAATTGTTTTTACTTTAGCCTTGTTAGAGCGTTTGATTTTTTTGTACCATCTAAGAGTTTTATTAAAATTTACATTTGTCCAGTTAGACATTTTTTCTATATTATTTTCATAAAAAAATTTTTTCTTTTTAGAATAAAGAGAGTTTTTTTTTAAAAAATGAATATATTTTTTTAAAGCCTCATTATAATGGTGATTTATTTTTTTCATATTTTTTTATTTGGGGCTGCTTGGTAAACACAATGTTCTTTTATTAATATCTTTAGAATTAGACAAGTTCATTTTGGGATTTTTTTTATAAGGTAATATTTCATTAATTAACTGCCACAAAGGTCTTAGATGAACTCCTTTTTTATGTGTTTTATTACAAATATTATCTAAAACTTTTTGGTTTGATTTTTTTAATATTAAAGCATTTAACCAATAATTACTTTTGCAATTTTTTGCTTCTTTAACAATTGAAAGATTGTTATATTTTTTTAAATTCTTGTAATAATAAAGAAAAATATTTCTTTTTTTTTTTATTAAGTATTTAATTTTTTTTATTTGCGCACATCCTATAGCTGCATTTATATTTGGCATTCTATAGTTAAAGCCAATAGTATTGTAATTATATCTCCATTGATGTTTTATTTTCCCAATTTGAGTTAAGTGTCTTGCATGTTCTGCAATTTTTTTATCGTTTGTTAAAATTGCCCCTCCGCCTCCAGTAGTAATAATTTTATTTCCATTAAAACTTAGAACTCCAATCGGCGCGATTGTACCCGCATGCTTTTTTTTATAATAGCTGCCAACGCATTCTGCTGAGTCTTCAACTATTTTTAATTTAAACTCCTTTGATATTTTCATTAGTGAATCCATATCTGAAACTTGACCAAGTATATGTGTTGGTATAATTGCCTTAATGATGCGCTTAGTTTTTTTGTTAATACAATAAGATTTATTAATTTTGCAAATTTTTGATAAATAGTTTTTTAATTTTTTTGTATCTATTTCAAATGAATCGGTTTTACAATCAATAAAATGTGGAATGGCACCACAATATGTTGCTGCATTGGAACTCCCAATATAATTTAATGCGGGAATTAATACTTCATCATTTTTTGAAATGTTTGAAACTATCATTGATATATGTAGCGCTGATGTTCCATTAACTGTAGCTATAACATACTTAGCTTTGGTAAATTTTTTTATTAGATTTTCAAATTTTTTAACAAATGGTCCAACTGTTGAAACGTAACTAGAATTAATGCATTTTAATAAAAAAAATTTCTCATTTTTATCAAAATATGGTTCATGTATTGAATTATTAAGATTTTTATTTTTTTTAACAAGATCTATTAATTCTTTTGCTAAATTAGAATATGAAATATTGTTCATTTAAAACTTTTTAGATATTGTATATATCAGACTTATAATATTTAAGATTTTTGGTTTGACCAAGCCAGTTAATTGTTTTTTTTAATCCTTCTTTAAATCCTTTTTCAGCGCTGTATTTAGGAAGCCATTTTAAAATTTTTTTTGCCTTCTTATTTGAAGCCAATAATCTATAAACTTCGCTACTTTTTGTTCTTAAGCGTTTTTTATCGGTCCTAACTTTAAAATTATAACCAAAATCTTTTTTGAAAATTTCTAAAATACCTTTAATTGAAATTTCAAAATTATTTCCAATATTAATAACTTCTCCTGCAATTTTATTTGCCTTAATTGTATTGTAAAAAGCGTCTACTGTATCTTCAATATAAGTGAAATCTCTAGTGGGAGTTAAGTTTCCTAATTTTACTATATTTTTTTTTTGTAAAATTTGTGTGATTATAGTTGGAATTATTGCTCTAGCAGATTGTCTTGGGCCAAAAGTATTGAATGGTCTAATTATAGTAACTGGAAGCTTAAATGATCTGTAAAAAGATAGTGCTAGCTGATCTGCTGCAATTTTGCTTGCAGCATATGGGGATTGCGCGCTAAGTGGATGATTTTCTAAAATTGGAATTTTTTGTGCTGTTCCGTAAACTTCACTTGTTGAAGTAATAATAGTTTTTGAAATGTTGTTAGCTTTTGCTGCATTTAAAATGTTATAAGTTCCAGTTGCATTTGTATCAATATAACTTTTAACAGCGTGATAAGAATAAGGTATTCCTATTAATGCTGCTAAATGAAAAATTATGTCTATATTTTTTGTATGTTTGTTTAAAAAATCATGATCTCTAATATCTCCAGAAATTATATTAGTATCCTTAATTATTTTATTATCTATATTATCTAACCATCCATTTGAGCCTCTTGCATTATAAAATGAAAAAGCTTTAACATAGTGATTTTGTTTAACTAATTTTTCAACTAGATGTGATCCGATAAAACCGCAAGCTCCTGTTACAAGTATTTTCATAAAATCTATTTTTTTTTACTCCTTTTCAAGTTTTAAACCTTCTTTGTCTATTTTATATATTTGATCACAATTTTCTAAAGTTGATAAGCGATGTGTAATCATAATAATGGTTTTTTTTCCTTTAAAAGAATTTACTTCATTAATTATCTGTTTTTCTGTTTCTAAATCTAAGGAGTTGGTGCATTCATCCAATATTAATACCTTTGGATCTGAATATAGAGCTCTTGCTATTGCTATACGTTGTCTTTGACCTCCAGATATTCGATCTCCAAATTCTCCCACTTTTGTATTTAATCCTTTGTTTAAGCTCTTAATTAAATTATCTAATTTTGCATTCATTGAGGCTTTTTCTACTGCATTATTGTTTATTTTGTCATCCGGCAATGCAAATGCAATATTTTTTCTAATTGTATCATCAGCTAAATAGATATTTTGAGGAACATATCCAATTTGATTTTGCCAATTTACAATATTTTCTGAAATATTTGTTCCATCAATATATACACCTCCATTTGTAGGTTCTACTAGACCCAAAATTATATTTATTAAAGTTGTCTTACCAATACCACTTTCACCAATAATGCCTATTGTGCTCCCATTTTTAATATTGAGATTTATATTTTTTAAAACAAATGGACCTGTTTCAGAATACTTAAAATCAACATTTTTTAAAACAATCTCTCTATTTAATAAAATTTTCGTTAAAGATTTGTTGTTATAATCTTTATGAAAATTACTTTCATTAAATTCTTTATAAACAGAATCAATTACAGGGCGATTATACAATATGCCATGAACCGCATTCATTATTCTTGTAAGAGAAGGCATTATCCTAAATGCAGCTGCAGCAAACAATCCTAGCAATGGAACAATATATGATAATTCTTTTCCAAGATATAACATTAAAATTATTAATAAAACAAAACCTACTACTACTAACCATTCTAACCAAAGTCTTGGAAGTGTATCTACAAAATTTTGTTTGAATTCAGATAAATTAATTATTTTATTATTTAAAGTAAAAGCTTTTGTAAGCTCTTTAGATCTTTGAAGAATTTTTATATCTTTTATTGCTGCAAATCCTTCTTGCAAATATTTAAAGCTGAGTCCTTCGTGAATTTGTCTCGTAACCCCCCATTTTTCTGCTTTAACTTGTACACGTTTATAAAATAAATAACCAACTGAGCCCAAAAATGAAATAACAATTAATGATCCAATTGGTTCATAAAATATTACAAATGCTGAAATTCCTATAAAGACAATTATTTCACTTACTAGCAAAAATGAAGATTTAATAATAAATACAACAAGATCAATTTCCTTAATATTTCTGACTAAACTTGAGGAATTATTATTTAAATGAAAACTATAAGGTTTGTTTAAGTATATATTATAAAGTTTGTTGGAAAGTGAAACACGTGTATCTGCCAACCATTTTGTAAGAGCGTACGAAACGTATGTTAAAAACGAAGCTTTAAAAGTGTAAACAAAAGCTACAACCAATATTAAAATAAAAATTAGATTTTGTTTTGATGTTGGATAAATTCCAAACATATTTAAAAATTCAATTACATGAGGGTTAAGCCCATCGGCTACTAGCACTTGCATAAATGGAATGATAAGCCCAATTCCCACTGTTTCTAAAATCATTGAAACAAATGATAAAAAAATAAAAAAATAAAAATGATTTAGTTGTTTTTTAGATAGTATAATTTTTATTTTTTTAAACATAATTGTTAATAATGTTCTTAATTATTTTATAATTAGGCATATCCTTGTTTGGATTATTTTTTGCAGTTAAATATTTGTATTTATATAAATCGTATAGTTTCCTATTAATTTTAAAGTTCTTAGAGATTTCTTTTTTATTATACGAGGTAATATCTATTGGTGTTTTTTTAAAAAGTTTTGCTTTGTAAAACATTTCGATTTTATATCGCCAATTATCTTTATATAAAAAGCTCCATAGTGGCGAATAAATCAAAGTAAAAGGTTTGTAATGGGATATTGCGTGTGAAATACCCGTAGAGCCTGTGGTAACCAATAACTTGCATTGTGGAATAAATTTTACAGCCGCATCAATCTGATGATTAATAACTCTATTTTTAAAATAAGGATTAACTATTCCTTTTGTTTTTGGGTGAGGTATTACAAGTAACTTGGCTTTATAAAAAAGTTCAAGATCGTCAAAAAAGTCATTGAATTGTTTGTACCATTTTTTTACAATTTGTAAGTCTTTTTTATATTTTTTTCCAATAGTTTGCTGATCTCCATCTAGGTAAGGAGTTGGTGTATCTAAATATATTATATACTTTTCTTTTTTTTTATTACCATTAAATTTTATTAAACTTTTTGAAAAATCTTCTGAATGAGACTCCACGGCTAATATATTATTAGGATTAAAATTTTTTCTATTTATCAGAACATATCTTAGATTAGAAAAATTATTTTTAATATTTTTTTTTAGACACATTATAAATAATTTTTCTATTTTAAATAATTTTATTAATTTACTAAAAAAAATGGAATTGAAAGTATAATAATATAATTTAAAATTAAATTTATAAAATTTAATTTTTCTAAAAAGAGTTTTAATATTTTTTTTAACTGGAAGTTCAGCTACATCTATAACTGAATAAATTATAATTGGAATCTTGGACAGTCTAACTACAAGCTGTATAATAAATGTTTTTAAATTATCACAAGGAACAAAGTTATAAATGGCAGTATTTTTTTTATCTAGTTTTATAAAATAGCTTAACCAAGAAAATAACGAACGAAATTTTATAGCTTTTTTGAACCCTTTAGTTGGCCAGACCCCATTAAATTCTTTGCTATATAAAAAATTTGATAAATCATGAATTTCAACTTCTATATTGGGTTCTTTGTGCAAATGATTTAGCTCCATAGCAAAATAATCATAATCAATATATTTATAGGGATGGAGTTGAATTAGTTTTTTTTTACTACGAGGTCCAGCCATCATCAATAATTAAATTCTGACCAGTTATATATTTTGCTTTGTCAGATAGTAAAAATAAAATTAAATTTGAAACATCTTGGCCATCAAGTAAGCCTTTTAAATTACATGCATTTCTATATTTTTTTTGAAATAACTTTGGCTGATTATCTTTAATTCCACCCGGGCTAATACAATTAATTCTAATATTTTTATTTTTATAATATTTTGACAAATATTTTGTAACTGAAATTATTCCAGATTTAACTGCTGAATATTCAATAGGACTTGTCATTTTAGTTTTATAATAAAGTTCAAATTTTGGCGATTGTACGCCCATAATTGAAGATAGCAAAATTAGATTTCCTTCTTTTACTTTTAAAAAATATTTAATTAATTTCTGACATAATATTATTTTTGAACCTAATTGGTTAAACAAATCTTCTTTTAAGAAATTTTCTTTTAAATTTTCAAATTTTATACCCCATCCAGCAGATTGAGGATAAGAACAATCTACAACCGCATTAATTTTTTTAAATTTTTTTAAACCGAATTTAATAAATTTATCAATATTTTTTGTTTTTGTTAAATCTAAACAAAGAATTTCTAAATTTGCCGAATTAAAATTTTTTTTTAATTTTAAAAGCTTGTTTTTATTAATATCGACTAAAATAATTTTATAACCATCTATTAATAATTGCTCTGTTAAAGAAGATCCTATTCTTCCACATGCGCCGATAATTCCTATAACTTGTTTCATAAATTTAGCTTAATTTTTTTTCGATAAATAATTTGCTAGTTTGTAATCAAATAAATCATCAATATCTATAGCCCTTTTTTTTGGAATTACAACATAACCGGTTTTGCCAGAAAATAGATTCGAAGTTTTTTTAATATAATGCGTTTTAAATACATAACATACTGTAGAAAGATCATAACATTTTGGCGCATCTTGACGTCTAAAAAGTTTTCTCTTTTGATTCGATGCTGTTTGTAATTTTCCATTTTTTTTTACTAAAATATTATAATAAGGATTTCTAGTTGAAGGAGTTACTGAAAAAACAATATCTAGATTATTTTTTACTGCTTTTAAAATACATTTGTTAATATCAAATTTGTTTCTTAACGGAGCTGTTGTGGGTAATGATACAATATACTTTGGAATTTTTTTTGATATTTTTTCTAAATAATTAATAGCATGTTTCCATGCCTTGATTTCTGGAGAATTATTTCTTGCTAAACTTTTGGGTCTAATAAATGGAACCTCTGCATTATATTTTCTAGCTTCATTTGCTATTTTTTTACTATCAGTTGATACGTAAGTTTTACTTATATATTTTGATTTTTTTGATTGTAAAATTGAATTAGCAAGCAAAGACATTTTTTTAAATTTTAAGAGATTTTTATTTTTTATTCCCTGTGAGTTTCCTCTTGCAAAAATAAAGCAAACTATATCTTTTTTATTCATTTAAATTTCTGATTTTATCTAAAAGTTTCATTAAATTATCACCTTCTTTGAAAGTACATAAATTCAAATATTTTTTTTCTAAAAGGTGTTTATGCTGGGCTTTGTAAGTATAATCTTTATTGATATTAAAAGACAAAAGTCTTTTTTTATTATTTTTATTTATTTGAACAGTGTTGTTAATTAGGTCTCCCTTTAATGTAAAATTATTTCCATGAATAAATATTAATCTTTCTGTATTTAAACTACAAAAACTCAGATCGATCATAAAATTTGCTTGTCCTATTTCTCCTATAATGGTTGCTGTATCATCAGTATCAATTTTTAAATTTGATATTTTTTTTATTCTAACATTGTGTAGTTTTTTAATTTTTTTATATATCCATTGAATATAGTCTATCTCATGGCTTAATTCTAAAAGCGCTCCCCCTCCATAAGATTTTTTCGCTGAGTTTGATAAATGGTAAACAATATTTTTTCTCCACAATGGAAGATAGGAATAGCAATTAGCATTGATCGAAATAATTTTTTTATTTACAATATATTTTTTAATATATTGAATAACTGGATGAAATCTTAAATTATAGCCTACGAAAACTTTATTATTTTTAATTTTAAAATTTTTTGTATTTTCAAAGAGAGGTTTTTCTACCAATATTAATTTATTTTTAAACTTTTTTTCTACATATTTTAGATGTTTTAGGTGTTGTGAAGTGCGGGAGCAAATTAAAATATAATCTGGATTAATTTTATCAATCTGAGTTAATTTATTTAATTTAAAATATTCGTTGCATTTTTGATTGGTTAAAATAAAAATCTCTGAAATATCACTAAATTTACTCAATATTTTAGCATGTCTTCTTCCAATTGATCCAAACCCAATTATTAAAATTTTTTTTTTCAATTAGTTAAATTTTTTTAAAACTTTTTTATTTTGACCTAAATCGAGCCAATTTTCAATTATTGGAAAAATTAAAATCTTATAATTTTTCTTTTTTAAATATTCAATTAAATTTTCTATGTTTTTAAAATTATTATTGCTAATAATTTTTATTGCTCGCTTATTAATTGCGTAAATACCTGCATTTATATTAAAGTCTATTTCCTGTTTTTCTTGGAATGATCTAAATTTACCCCCCTTGGTTATCACAACACCATAAGGATTTTTGTACTTATAATTTTTAATTCCAATTGTTAAAAAAGCTTTTTTTTTAATATGGAATTTTAACATTTCATTAAGATCTGAAGCTGAGATTACGTCACAATTTAATAGTAAAAAATTATTACTTACCTTTTTGATCAATTTTAACGATCCGATAGTTCCTAAGGGGATCTTTTCTTCAATAAATTTAACTGTTGAATTAAAATAATTATTTTCTTTAATAAATTTTTTTATTAAATCTTTTAGATAGAAAATTGATATATATAAATTATTAAAACCTTGCTTATTAATATTTTCTATTATGTGTTGTATTAGTGGCTTTGATTTGTATCTTAGTAATGCTTTAGGATTATTTTTTGTAAGATAACCAAGTCTCTTCCCAAAACCCCCGGCCATAATTACAACATGTGTTTTGTTTTTTTTAACCTTTATTTTGCCCAGATTAGTTTTTGTATAAAGTCCATAAATTTTTTTATTTTTTACAATTGGTATGTTGTCAAATCTAGCAATTAACCTGTCTAGATCTTCTTCGTTTAACTCTTGGTTAGTAACATAACATTTTTTATTAATAACATTTAAAATTTTATGATTTATATTGTACCCTTTTAGTAATGCTCTTCTTATATCTCCATCATCAATTATTCCTGCAAAGTTTTTTTTTTCATCTACGAATAATACTATTCTAAGTCCAGATTCATTTAAATTATTTATTACATCAATGATCTTTGATTGACGTGACAATATTATTTTTTTTAAGACTTTACCTTTAAGCATTGTTGAGTTTAATTTTAAATATACATAAGCTCCGCACTTTGTAAAAATTTGATTTTACAAAAAATAGATACATATATATTTTTTTTTAGGCTGGATTAAATAAAAACTCTTTTTTTGTAATTGTTGTTTTTAAATCACCCATTAGTATTTTTATTTTATTTTGTTGAATATTTATAATTTGAAAAATTTTATTTATAAAAGGTCCTGATGCAAACTTATATCTTGAATTTTCTTGTAAGCTAAAAAAACTTTGTGTTATATATCCATTACTATTTTCAAATTCTTTACACTTTTTAATGAATTGCACTATCTCTTCTTGGGAAGTCGAAAATCCACTTAAAATATATTTTAAACCTCTGATAAATTTTAATTTTGCCAAAGTTTCTTTATTTTTTAAATTTTTATCATAACAAAATATATAATCACCTAATATATTATATTCCTTTTTTATAAGTTTTTGATTTTTATATTTATGTATTAATATTTTTGGACAATATAAAACATAATCACAGCTTAATTTATTTTTTAACTCTGTTTTAAAAAAATTATAATTTTTTTTGTCAAATTTTATTATTGTCCACATTTACTTAAGCTCTTTTTTTAACTCATCATATTCTTTCATTTTATTTTTCATAAAATTTAATGTGAGTTTTGTTTTTTCAGAAATGCCCTTGGGAGTTAAAACATATAAATAATTCATTTTGTTAGGATTCTTTTTAAAATTTTTAATTTTAACTAATCCTTTAAGTTGCAAAGCTTTTATACAATAATTAAGCTTACCAAGACTAAAGTTTAGTTCTTTGGCCAACTCTCTTTGAGTAGCATTTGGATTCTTCTGAATTTTTCTTAATACGTTAAAATTGTCTTGATTGTCTGTCATTGTTCAATAATTGAACATCTTAGCGTTCAATTATTGAACAGTAAAGGTAAATTAACATTAATTTTCTATTTATCAAAAAAATGTACTATTTTAGCCTTTTTTAATATATGCATGTACCTAAAAGTAAATTAAAATCTTTATACTAAAATGAATTTTGAGAATATTTTAAAAAATGAAAAGATAGTCAATAAAAATTATTCAAGTAAAATTTTAACATTTTCCTATTTAATTAATATGACTTTTGTGAAATGTGACTTTGAAAAAACATTTTTTAGAGAGTCTTCTTTTGATAAATGTATATTTGAAGATTGTAAAATTAAAAATACAAATTTTGAAGCTTCAAAACTCAAAGATACAAAAATCATAAATTCAAACTTAGAATATGCAGATTTTAGAGGCTGTGAATTTGATGCTGTTAATTTTATAAACAATTCTGGAAATTATTCAAAATTTAGGAACTCATATTTTAAGAATGGAGATTTATCTAAAAATCAATTTAACAATGTAGACTTTAACAGGGTAATTTATGAAAATATGAAATTAGAGGATAATAGCATGCAAAATTGTAAAATGTTTATGTCTTTTTTTGCTGAATGTAATATAAATAATGTAGTTTTTGATAATAGTAATTTATTTTTATCAAAATTTATTAATAATAATATATCTAAAACTTCGATGAAAAAAGTTAAAGATGTATGTATACTATTTAAAAATAATAAAGGTCAATTTTTAGACAATTGGGATAAATATGCGTGATATAGCTGAAATGACTGTAATCCAAATTGAAGTTACAAATGCATGTCATTTAAGATGTGCTAATTGTACGCGACATGTTGGTCATCATAAAAAACCTTTTTTTATGGATCTTAAATATATTGAGAAAGCAATTGATAGCCTTGATGGTTTTCCCGGCAGAATAGGTATGATGGGCGGAGAGCCTGCGTTACATCCAAATTTCTTAGAAATAATAAAAATTTTTGAAAAAAAAATACCTAGAAGAAAAAGACAAATATGGACAGCGGGACATCAATGGGCTGAATTTAAAAATGAGATTGAAAGAGTTTTTGATAAAGATTTAATAAATTACAATGACCACACAGCTCCTGGAAAACATCAGCCATTGCTTGTGGGAATTGATGAAGTTGTGGAAAATAAAGAGTTAGTTAATGAGCTTATAAATAACTGCTGGGTTCAAGAACAATGGTCAGCTTCAATAACTCCAAAAGGCGGTTTTTTTTGTGAAGTGGCAGCATCTTTAGATCAATTAATAGACGGACCTGGTGGCGTTCCAATTGAAAAGGGCTGGTGGAAAAAACCACTTGAGGACTTTAGAAATCAAATAAATTCCTATTGTAAAAATTGTAGCGCAGCACTTCCATTGCCGCCTGAAAGTGATGGATTTGGTGGGAGAACTGGTCCAACCGTGGATACTATTTCGGAAAAGAACTATCAATTGTTAAAGAATAAATCTTTAAAGATTGAAAAAGGGCATTATAAAATTTTTGACAAAAAAATAACTGAAAAAGAAATTATAAAAAATTCTTTTGGATGGGCGCCTTCAAGATATAGAGGATTTATGTCACACTCTGAGGAAATGAGTCGTGAACATAGATTAATGCCCAAATCAGAAAAAATTAAAGCTAGGTGATTCAACAAAAAAAAATTTATAAATTGAGAAAACAGTTAGAAAAAAAAACTGTGTACAATTTTTTTTCTTTTTTTATACAATTCTTTATAATAGTTATTGATAAAGTTAAGTATAAAAGGTTAAATAAAGCAAACGATACAAAAAAGTCTAAAAAACCACTAATTTCAATATATACCCCTACATATAATAGAGCATCTATACTTAAAGAAAGAGCTATAAAATCTGTCCTTAGGCAATCATATAAAAATTTTGAATATATTATAGTTGGAGATGGCTGCACTGATAATACGGAAAAAATAGTAAAAAAAATAAATGATAAAAGAATTAAATTTGTAAATATTCCTAGAAAAATAAAGTACAAAAAAAATATTGAAAATATTTGGTTTGTTGGCCCAGTTATGGCAGCAAACCATGCTTTAAAATTAGTTAAAGGAGAATACATAGCAAGAATTGATGATGATGATATTTGGACAAAAGATCATTTAAAAAGTTCACTTAATTTTTTAAAAAATAAAAATTTAGAATTTATTACTTCAAAAGGTTACTCTTATAGATATGGAAGAAAAATAGAGTCAAAACCTGATATTATTGAGGGAATAAGAAGAGGAAATGCTTCTTCATACTTTTACAGATCATATCTTAAAATAATAAAATACAATATTTATAGTTGGATGAAATCAAATAATAGAGTAAACGACCTTGATTTTTTTGAAAGATTGAACAAAATTGGCGTAAGAATAGGATATAAAACTAAACCAACTGTTCAGGTAGTGCCGAGACCAGGTGAAAAAACTATTGGAATAGATCAATATTTTGTTTCAAGTAAAAAATATTTGAAAAAATATTTAAGTTAATTATATATGAATTCTTATAAATGGGCCATTAGCTCAATTGGATAGAGCGCAACGCTTCGGACGTTGAGGTTGTGGGTTCAAGTCCTACATGGCCCTCCATAAGGTTGGGTTGATGCATTGTAAATATTCGGTTACAAGACAATATAGTATAAAATCATTATTGATCTACAGTTTAAGATGAAAAAAAATAACAATAAAGAACGTGGTATGTTCGGGTTGCCGTTGCAAGTTAAATATTGCAAGAAGTGTAATATTACTAATCAAAAACCTACTTCTATTAATGAGTATAAACATGACAAAGATACCCATCAAATTCCAATTGAATTTGATAAAAATAACGTTTGCTTCGCTTGTAAAAGCAACGAAAAAAAATGGGACGGTCAAATAAATTGGAAGGAAAGAGAAAAAGAGTTAATAGAACTTTGTAGTAAATACAAAAATCACAAAGCCCAATATAACTGTTTGGTTGGTGGAAGTGGTGGCAAAGACAGTGCTTTTCAATCACATATACTTAAGTACAAATATGGAATGAGACCATTAACTGTGACTTGGTCTCCTACAATTTACACAGATATAGGTTGGAAAAATTTCCAAAGCTGGATCAATACCGGAGGTTTTGATAATTATTTATTTACTCCAAACGGTAAAGTGCATAGGTACTTAACTAGACAATCAACCTTGAACATCCTTCATCCTTTTCAACCATTTATATTGGGACAAAAAAACTTTATACCTCAAATAGCTTATTTAATGGATATACCTTTAATATTTTACGGAGAGACTCCAACAGATTACGGAACCAAGGTTGGAGATGAAAAATTATTTGAAAAAACAAACAAAAACTCTCACCCTGGTTATTTACAAGATCCAATAGCTTCTATGAAGATTGAAGATGTTAAATTAGGAGGTAAGCCGATATCAAGTCATTTAGAACAAGGTTTTAACGTAAACGACTTTAAGTGTTACTTACCTTTAGAGCCTACTAAAATGGAAGAGAAAAAAATAAAAACATACTATTTAGGTTATTACTTAAAGTGGGTACCTCAAGAAAATTTTTATTATGCAGTTGAAAATACAGGTTTTGAAGCAAATACTCAAAGATCAGAAGGTACATATCAAAAATATGCTAGTATAGATGATAAAGTTGATAGCTTCTTTTTTTATACAGCTTATATAAAATTTGGTTGCGGAAGAGCAATGAGTGACTCTAGTATGGAAGTTAGAAATGGACATATAACAAAAGAAGAAGGATTGGGATTAATTAAGCAATTTGATGGTGAGTTTCCAAAAAAATATGAAAAAGATTTTTTAGATTATATTTCAATGAATAGGGAAGAATTTGATAAACTTTGTGACAAATTTAGACCAAATCATATTTGGGAAAAAAAATCAAATAGGTGGGAACTTATAAACCCTCCATGGGAATAATTTAATAACTCAATATTATAAAACAAATTGATAAAAAGAATAATAGCTAGACTTGATATAAAAAATAAATTTCTAGTAAAAGGTATGCATCTAGAAGGACTAAGAATTTTAGGCTACCCAGAGTTTTTTGCTGAAAAATATTTCAACGAAAATATTGATGAAATAATTTTCCAGGATGTTGTTGCAAGTTTATATAAAAGAAACCAATTAAGTTCGCTTACTAATAAGATTACAAAAAATATATTTACTCCTATTACAGTAGGTGGTGGAATAAGAAGTATTGACGATATTAAAGAAGTATTAATTAATGGAGCTGACAGAGTCTCAATCAATACAGCAGCAGTAAATAATAAAAAATTCATTAAAGAAGCTGTTAAAGTTTTTGGATCATCAACAATTACAATAACTATTGAAACGCTAAAAGTTGAAGGTAAATATAAAGTTTATACAGATACTGGACGGACAAGTACAAATCTAGATGTTTTTGAATGGATAAAAGAGGTTCAAGAAATCGGTGTGGGTGAAATTATTTTAACTTCAATTAATAATGAGGGAGTCGGCAAAGGATTTGATCTTAACCTTTATGATAAAGCATCAAAACTAAGTAAAATATCATTATTGGCACATGGGGGAGCAAGAAATCCAGATGACGTTTACAAAGTTTTAGCAAACTCTAATGTTGATGGAGTAATTATCGCTTCAGCATTTCATTTTAATTATTATAAAGAATTACTTAAAAAAAAAGATATTTCGCTTCAAGGTAGTACTAATTTTTTAATGAACAAAGATTATAAAAATTTATTTTTTTTTGGAATTCAAGAACTTAAAAAATATCTAAAAACTAA
>CACLHW010000006.1:0-22500 GCA_902606835.1 uncultured Pelagibacteraceae bacterium | reverse complement strand
CCTCCGGTAGGTGTTACCCTACTTTCAACCTGCTCATGGTAAGCTCATTCGTTTTCGGGTCTAATTCGTACAACTAAACGCCCTATTAAGACTCGCTTTCGCTACGCCTCCACCTAATCGGCTTAAGCTTGCAATACAAATTAAGTCACTGACCCATTATACAAAAGGTACGCCATCACTCTAAAAAGAGCTTTGACTGTTTGTAGGCAATCGGTTTCAGGTTCTATTTCACTCCCCTAATAGGGGTTCTTTTCACCTTTCCCTCACGGTACTTGTTCACTATCGGTCACTGTAGAGTACTTAGGCTTAGAGGGTGGTCCCCCAAAATTCGAGCAGGATTTCACGTGTCCCGCTTTACTCAAGAACTTAGAATCAGCATTACTTTTACGGGACTATCACCCTCTGTGGTTAGTTTTTCCAAACTATTCAAATTGTCTGAACTAAGTCGCTGGCCTAATCCGCTTTCGCTCGCCACTACTTACGGAGTCTCAATTGATTTCTTTTCCTCTGGTTACTTAGATGTTTCAGTTCTCCAGGTTTACTCTTTATACCTATGAATTCAGTATAAAGTAACACACGAAGTGTTGGGTTTCCCCATTCGGAAATTTTCGGATCAAAGCCTGCATACAGCTCCCCGAAACTTATCGCAGTATACCACGTCCTTCATCGTCTTACAGTGCCAAGGCATCCGCCAATCGCCCTTAAACGCTTGATTTATGCACAGAAAAAAACTTTTCTGTAATAAATTAAATTTTTGTTTTGATTGTTTTCAAAAAAATATGAAAACAATCGGATATAGATATTGATATTAATAATATTTACGATTTAAAAAAGCTAAATGTCTCAATTTTTTGGTGGAGGATAGCGGGATCGAACCGCTGACCTCCTGAATGCAAATCAGGCGCTCTCCCAGCTGAGCTAATCCCCCGTAATATTGGTGGGCCGAGGAAGACTCGAACTTCCGACCTCACCCTTATCAGAGGTGCGCTCTAACCACCTGAGCTACCGGCCCCTTATTTACAAATACTCAGAGACATTAAAGAAGAGAAATGAGGACGGTCACATTAACCGATTTTTTTAAAATCGAAAATAATTGTTTTTATATTTTTCGATTTCCTTAGAAAGGAGGTGATCCAGCCGCAGGTTCCCCTACGGCTACCTTGTTACGACTTCACCCCAGTCGCTGATCGTACCGTAGTCAAAGGTTTTACGCTTTGCTTTAAGGTGTAACCAACTTCCATGGTGTGACGGGCGGTGTGTACAAGACCCGGGAACGTATTCACCGTGGCGCGCTGATCCACGATTACTAGTAATTCCAGCTTCATGCACTCGAGTTGCAGAGTACAATCCGAACTGAGGTACCTTTTTGGGATTGGCTAAGAGTCGCCTCTTCGCATCTCATTGTGAGTACCATTGTAGCACGTGTGTAGCCCAACACGTAAGGGCCATGAGGACTTGACGTCATCCCCGCCTTCCTCCAGCTTATCACTGGCAGTTCTTTTAGAGTGCCCAACTAAATGGTAGCAACTAAAAGTAGGGGTTGCGCTCGTTGCGGGACTTAACCCAACATCTCACGACACGAGCTGACGACAGCCATGCAGCACCTGTGTTTCGTCCGGCCGAACCGAAAACTCTAATCTCTTAGAGTCGCGACGAACATGTCAAGTGTTGGTAAGGTTCTGCGCGTATCTTCGAATTAAACCACATGCTCCACTACTTGTGCGGGTCCCCGTCAATTCATTTGAGTTTTAACCTTGCGGTCGTACTCCCCAGGCGGTGTGTTTAACGCTTTTGCTGCGACACTGAAAATTAAATTTCCAACGTCTAACACACATCGTTTACAGCATGGACTACGAGGGTATCTAATCCTCTTCGCTACCCATGCTTTCGCTCCTCAGTGTCAGTAGTGATCCAGAAAGTTGCCTTCGCAATTGGTGTTCTTTCTAATATCTACGAATTTCACCTCTACACTAGAAATTCCACTTTCCTCTATCACACTCTAGTTAAAAAGTTTTGATGGCAGTTCCAAGGTTAAGCCTTGGGATTTCACCACCAACTTTTCTAACCACCTACGAGCTCTTTAAGCCCAGTAATTCCGAACTACGCTAGGTCCCTTCGTATTACCGCGGCTGCTGGCACGAAGTTAGCCGGACCTTCTTATTCGGGTACAGTCATTTTCTTCCCCGACGAAAGAGCTTTACAACCCAAAGGCCTTCTTCACTCACGCGGCATCGCTGCATCAGGGTTTCCCCCATTGTGCAAGATTCCCCACTGCTGCCTCCCGTAGGAGTTTGGGCCGTGTCTCAGTCCCAATGTGGCTGATCATCCTCTCAGATCAGCTATTGATCGTAGCCTTGGTAGGCTTTTACCCTACCAACTAGCTAATCAAGTGCGGGCTCATCTTTTGGCGTTAAAACTTTCCCTGTGAAGGCTTATCCGGTATTAGCACAAGTTTCCCCGTGTTATTCCAAACCAAAAGGCAGATACCCACATTATACTCACCCGTTCGCCACTAAGTATTGCTACTTCGTTCGACTTGCATGTGTTAGGCGTGCCGCCAGCGTACGTTCTGAGCCATGATCAAACTCTCAAGTTTAATAACGGCGCACACTAGCTTCATATAAATAAAAAATATTATTTATATTTTCGTTGAAGTGTGTACGACAAATTTTGGTAACCTAACCGTCCACACTTCTCTTCTTAATTAGTTTTTTACAATTTAAAAAAGCTGCAACACTTGTCTCTAGAAACTTGTCTAGAGGTTTGTTTTCAAGCGTTGTAATAAACAACTCCACAATTAAGCAAAGAAAACTTAGCTTTTTGGGGGTTGGACCGCTCGTTATAAGCTAATTGATGAATAAATCAAGGCGAATATTGGGTAAAAACAATAGTAAAATAAGGGGTTTTGATACATATTTTTAATAAATTTATCTAAAAAAATTGCTATAAATATGGGCTTAAATAAAAAACTTATTATAACTGATATAGATGTACCAAATTATTATAAAAAATTGGGATAAGCAAAAATATGTAATATTATTTGCGGCTATATTAACGCTATTACTTCTAGTTACAGTTGTTTATAAAAGTGACGAAAAAATCGTTAAGAAGTCTGAGGTCATTAAAATTTTTTCTGATGAATCGGATGTAAAAAAATTTAAAAATTTTTTACTAAGTAAAATTAAATCACCTTTCATAAATTTAAATTACAAAATTAACAAAGGGGATACTATCCAAAAAATTTTAAAAAAATATAAGATTCCAGACAATGAAATTGATACAATTATAAATAAATATAAAAAGTATGGAAATCCAAATAATCTTCTGGTTGGGAATAAAATAGATATCATTATTGAAAAAGGCATAGAAAAAAAAAATAGTTCCGTAATAAAATTTTCTGTTCCAATCACCAAAAGCACAACTATAGCAATAAACAAAAATGAAGAAAATAAAATTGTAGCTGAAAAAATTATTACCAAACTTTATAAAAGAAAAGTTTTGTCAGAAAATATTATTAAAAAAAATCTTTATTCTTCTGCAATAGGTGCAAAAATTAATCCTGAAACAATAATAGAATTCGCTAGAATTTTTGGATTTGAAATCGATTTTCAAAGAGATATAAGAAAAAATGACTATTTTAGAATTGTGCATGAAAAATATTTTGATGAAAATGGAGAATTTATAAAAGGCGGTTCAATCCTCTACGCTTTCATGTCAGTAAATGGAAGAGAAGTTACTCTTTATAAATTTGGAAAAGATAAAGATTATGGTTACTTTGATATAAATGGAAAAAGTGTAGAGAAAGCTTTAATGAAAACACCAATCAATGGAGCAAGATTATCTTCTCCTTTTGGAATGAGAAAGCACCCAATTTTAGGTTACAATAAAAAACATTTAGGAACAGATTTTGCAGCTCCAGCTGGAACTCCTATTATGGCATCAGGATCAGGCACTATTACGCGTGCTAAATGGTGTGGTGGTGGAGGAAATTGTATAAAAATAAAACATAATTCTACTTATGAAACTGTTTATGCCCATATGAAAAATTTTGCAAAAGGAATGAAGGTTGGAAAAAAAGTAAAACAGGGTCAAATTATTGGTTATGTAGGTTCTACAGGAATGTCTACCGGTCCTCATTTACATTATGAAGTTATAGTGAATGGTAAAAAAGTAAATTCTCAAACATTAAAATTGCCATCTGGCAAAGTTTTAAAAGATGAAGAAAGAAAACAATTTGAAATTCATAGAATTAAAACTGATGTATTAATTGCTGAGCTATTAGCAAGAAAAAATTAATTTACTCTTTGTTTTTAACTTCTTCAGGTTGGTTGTTATTGTCCTTACCAGAAAATTCATTATTATTTTCTGTTGATTTGCTTACAGCATTAGGTTGAGTTTGATTTTGAATTCTATTTCTATTTTTATCTTCAATAATTCTTATAAAATGATCAGCATGCTGTAAGTAATTCTCTGATAAAGTTTTGTCTCCTGAAGACATAGCTTCTTTAGCTAATGAACTATACTTTTCAAACAATTTTTCAGCACTTAATGATTGTCTAAAATTATTTCTAGCGTGCCCGTTAGTAAATGAGTTAGGTCTCATTCTATTTGAATGATTATTATGAGACATATTATTTCTTGAATTAATTCTTCTTCTAAATCTTTTTTTTCTTTGAAACATATATTTTATTGAAATATCCTATTCTCATTAAGGATTTGTGTTATCTTACTCATTAATAATTTAGTTTGTCAAAATAATTATTTTTTAATTTAAAAAAAACCCTGTTTTGTGCTTATTATGCAACGTACATTGTAATTATAATCATATTCCCGACCTATTTCTCTGTATCTATAATATTTTAGTAGTTCTGAGACCCTACGATATTGATTAAATCCAATTTCTAAAGCAAGTACACCATTAGTTTTTAATAGGTATTTAGACTTATAAATAACTTTCTTTATTTGGTCAAGACCGTCAATCCCTCCGTCTAAGGCCGCAATAGGTTCAAAATTGATTATATCTTTACTTAATTTTTTTAAATCTTGAGATGAAATATAAGGTGGGTTAGATACCACTAAATCATATTTGCCCAAATTATATTTATTAAAATCAAAAACTTTAAATTTAGACCTTTTATATAAGTTAAGATTTTTAGCATTAATTTTGGCAATTTGTATAGCTTTGGGAGAAATATCTATACCGGTCCCATAAGATTGATTTAATTCTTTTAGTAGTGCAAGTAAAATACAGCCAGATCCAGTTCCAATATCTAAAAAATTAATACTCTTATTTTTAAAGATCTTTCTTAGTTTATATATTAACAATTCTGTTTCCGGTCTTGGAATAAGCGTAGTTTTGTTGACTATAAAATTTTTACTCCAAAATTCCTTTCTTCCCGTTATATATGCTACCGGTTCATTTTTAATTCTTCTTTTAATCGCTAGTCTATATTTTTTTAATACATTTTCTTTTATTTCTTTATTATTATTGGTAATTAAAAATTCTCGTGAAACTTTCATTAGATTTGAAAGTATTATTTCAGCGTCCAAATTATATGAAGAAATATTGTATTTTTTTAAAAGTAGGGCCGCATGTTGAATTTCTTTTTCTAAAATCATTTTATTGTTTTAAATTAGCTAATTTTATTTCTTGATCCTGTAACCTTAGGCTTTGGTTTAATTCTTCAAAAGCATCTCCGCTTAGAAATTCCTCAAGCTTATGTAAGGTCATATTTATTCTGTGATCGGTTATTCTTCCTTGTGGAAAATTATATGTTCTAATTCTTTCTGATCTATCACCTGTACCTATTTGACTTTTTCTTTCTCTTGATCGTTCTTTATCTTTTTTTTCTCTTTCAGCTTCATAAACTCTTGATCTTAAAATTTTCATACCTTTTGCACGATTTTTATGTTGAGATTTTTCATCTTGATTGGTGACAACAATTCCAGTTGGTATATGAGTAATTCTTACCGCCGAGTCAGTTGTATTAACAGACTGACCTCCACTTCCGGTGCTTCTGTAAACGTCTATCCTTAAATCTTTCTCTTGAATTTTTATATCTACTTCTTCGGCTTCGGGGAGAACAGCAACTGTAGCTGCTGACGTATGTACCCGGCCTTGTGTTTCTGTCTTTGGTACTCTTTGAACACGGTGTACTCCACTCTCATATTTTAAAAAAGAATAAATATTATTTCCTTTGATGAGCAGAATTACTTCCTTAAAACCTCCTGCAGTACTTTTTGATATACTTATTATTTCAAAGGACCATTTGTTATTTAAACAAACTTTTTCATACATTTTATAAAGATCTGCTACAAATAAACCTGCTTCATCTCCTCCCGTTCCAGCTCTAATTTCCAGTATAGCATTTTTTGTATCTGCTTCATCTTTTGGCAAAAGATGTATTTTTAAAATTTTTTCATAAACTTGATTTTTTTCTACTAAATCATCAAGCTCTTTTTTTGCTAGCTGAATCATTTCTTTATCACTTTTTTTATCTTCTATAATTTTTTCTAATTCCGTTTTTTCTTTCTGAAAAGCTAAATATCCTTTGGCCTCATTAATAACTTCTCCTATGCTTGAATATTCTTTAGATTTTTTAACAAAATCCTTTTTATCTATACTTCCAGACGCAAGTTCTTTTTCTAGCTTTTCGTAAGTATCAACAATTGATTTAACTTTTTGTATTGGAATCATTTTTTAAACTTAACTACTTCTAAGTTCTTTAGATTTTTTTTCTACTAATTCAACAACTTCTTCAATCATTTTATTGCTTGGAACTTTATGATGAGGCACTCCTGAAATATACATCATATGATTGTCTTGACCACCTCCAGTTAACCCTATTTGTGTTTGAGCTGCTTCTCCTGGCCCATTAACAACGCATCCTATAATTGATAAAGTTATGGGTTCTTTTATGTGAGAAAGTTTTTCTTCTAAAATTTTTACAGTGTCAATTACCGGAAAGCCCTGTCGTGCACAGGAAGGGCAGGAAATTATGTTTACCCCCCTGTGTCTTAAGTTTAATGATTTAAGAATTTCATAACCTATTTTTACTTCTTCAACTGGATCAGCAGATAGAGAAACTCTAATAGTGTCTCCTATTCCTTCCATCAATAGCAGGCCAATACCAAGTGAAGATTTTATGCTTCCTGTGGTTAAACTTCCGGCTTCAGTAATGCCTAAGTGTAAAGGATAGTTACATTTTGTTGATAACAATCTGTACGCTTTAGTTGTTAAAAAAACATCTGAAGATTTAACACTTATTTTAAAATTAAAAAAGTTTTCATCTTCTAACAATTTGACATTATTCATAGCACTTTCAACAAGTGCTTCTGGACATGGCTCTTTATACTTTTCTAATAAATTTTTTTCCAAAGATCCGGCGTTTACACCTACCCTTAAAGAACAATTGTTGTCCTTAGCTGCTTTTAAAATTTCTCTTACTTTTTCTTTTGAACCAATGTTTCCAGGATTAATTCTTAAACAGTGAGCTCCTGAGATTGCAGCTTCTACTGCTCTTTTATAATGAAAATGAATATCTGCAACTATAGGAACGTTAACTTGATT
Organism: uncultured Pelagibacteraceae bacterium; assembly: GCA_902606835.1. Classification (GTDB taxonomy): domain Bacteria; phylum Pseudomonadota; class Alphaproteobacteria; order Pelagibacterales; family Pelagibacteraceae; genus AG-414-E02. The sequence continues at coordinate 14,930 of CACLHW010000006.1, read as the reverse complement.
TATAATTTTTTTTAGTGATAAAGTTGATTCTTTATCTGGACATGAAACTCTTACAATGTCTGCTCCTGCCTCGATTAATTCATTAATTTGTCTTACAGTTTTATCAACATTTGTTGTTAAAGTATTTGTCATAGATTGCACTGATATAGGGGAATCTCCACCTACATAAATTTTTCCAACTTTAATCTTTTTAGTTTTTTTTCTAACTATGTCTCTAAATGGTCTTACGCTCATGAAATTTTAGTTTAGTTCAAATGTTTTGTGTAATACTTTTACTGCTTTTTGAATCAAATCTTCTCGAACCAAAACAGAAATTTTTATTTCTGAGGTTGAAATAGCCAAAATATTAATTTTTTCGTCAGCTAAAGCTCTAAACATTTTATGTGTCACCCCAGGGCTAGCTATCATGCCTGCCCCGATAATAGATACTTTAGCAAGTTTATCATCATGTGTTACCTTATTATAATTAATTTTTTGTTTATTTTTTTCAATTAAATCCAATGTTTTTTTTAAATCTTCTTCTTTAATAGTAAAAGTTATATTTGCCGTTTTTCCATCCAAAGAAGTATTTTGAATTACCATATCAATATTTATATTATTTTTTCCTATAGGTTCAAAAACATCTGCTGCTACCCCAGGTTTATCTACAACACCTACAATAGAAACTTTAGCATTATTTTTTGAGTAAGCTATCCCTGTTACAGCCTTTTTGTGATCAATTTCACTTTCTGAAATTATCTTAGTTCCAGACTTTTCAGAAAAAGTAGACCTAACATGAATCGGAATGTTATCAATCATCGACGATTGAACTGCGCTTGGTTGCATAACCTTTGCTCCTAAAGATGCCATTTCCAACATTTCTTCATAAGAAATTTTATCAATTTTTTTTGCTTTATCATTTATTGCAGGATCTGTAGTAAGCACACCCTCAACATCTGTATAAATTTCGCAAGAATCTGTTTGAAAAAATTTTGCAATTGCTACAGCTGATAAATCAGAGCCTCCTCTTCCCAAAGTAGTAATTCTATTCTCCATGGATATTCCTTGAAACCCTGCAATTACCGCCACTCCACCATTAGAAATAAAACCTAAAATTTCATCAGTTTTAATTTTAATTATTTGTGAAGAGTTATGATTATCATTTGTAAGAATAGGAATCTGCCAGCCTAACCATGATCTTGCTTTAATTCCCAAATCCAAAATAGCTCCAGAAAGTAAAGAACTTGAAACTTGTTCCCCCGAAGAAAGCAATGAATCTAATTCCTTTTCATCAAAATTTTTACTAATTAAATTTGATTTTTTAACAAGCTCATTAGTTGCTCCTGACATTGCAGAAACTACAACGATTATCTCATTGCCTTCGCTATGCCTTTTCTTAATAATATTAGCAACTTTTTTAATTTTCTCAACGGTACCAACCGATGTTCCACCAAACTTAAGGACCAATCTTTTCATGATAAAATATCTTATTTACTTTATGTAATTTTTAATAATAAATACTCTTATTTGTAAAAATGCACAAGTGTATCTAAATTATTATAGTTTTGACTACAGTAGATAAAACAGAGATTGAAAAATTTTCAAGAATGGCCCGAGATTGGTGGAATCCAAACGGAAAATTCAAACCTTTGCATCTTTTTAACCCTGTTAGAATTACTTTTATTAAAGATAAATTAATTTCACATTTTGGCTTAAACCCGAATAATGAACAGCCTTTAAAAGGTTTAAAAATTTTAGATATAGGTTGTGGGGGAGGCTTGCTATGTGAGCCTCTGCATAGGCTAGGAGGTACAGTGACAGGAATTGATGCTTCAAAAAACAATATCGAAATTGCTAAATTACATTCAAAAGAAATGAACCTTAGTATTAATTATATTCATACTGCTCCAGAAAAATTAAATTTTAAAAATGAATTTGATGTAGTGCTTAATATGGAAGTTGTAGAACATGTATCTGATATAAATTTATTTATCCAAAATTGTTCGAAAGTAATTATTAAAAATGGAATTATGTTCGTAGCTACTATAAATAAAAATTTAAAATCCTATATATTCGCAATATTAGGTGCTGAATATTTTTTAAGATGGCTTCCAATAGGTACTCATGATTGGGATAAATTTTTAACTCCTAAAAAATTAGAAGCTATTTCCACTAAATATAACTTTCAAGTTAAGGAAACAATTGGAGTAAAATTTAATCCTCTTTCTCAAAAATGGTACAAAAGCAGCGATAGTTCTGTAAACTATATTTCTACTTTTTTAAAAAATTAATTTTCTGATTTATCAATCCAAGGAATTGTAGCCACTTCTATACCTTCCTCTAACAATTCAGATGTCTCTTCGGGTGTGGCTTTTCCATAAATTCCTTGGGATGTTTTTTTATCGTAATGAATACTTCTTGCTTCTTGGGTGAATTTTTCACCCACATATTTACAGTTTTTTTCCACATATCTTCTAAAATCTAAAAGTTGCTTTTTTATATTTTTTTCTATTTTTTCTTTTTTAAGTACTTTATTTGATTTACTAACTAATCTTGGCGCCATTAAAGTTTTTTGAATTTTTACCGAATTGCAATATATACATTTTATAAAATTTTTTTTAATTAAAGAATCAAACTCTGTCGAACTTGAAAACCAGCTTTCAAAAGTTTTTCCACAGTTGCATACCAAATTATATTTTATCATTAATTATTATATTATTTTATTTTTAAAAAAAACTAAATACTAATTTCTATAATCAGCATTTATGTCAATATACTCGTGGGTAAGATCACACGTATAAACACTATATGAAGCGCTTCCATTATTTAAATTCACCTCAATATTAATTGAATCCCATTTCATATATTCTTTTAAATCATTTTCATTATAATCTTTTGCAATTTTACCATTCTCTGCAACTAGATAATTTCCAAATTTTATTTGAATTTTGCTTGCATGAACATTTTCCCCGGATTTTCCTATTGCCATAACAATTCTTCCCCAATTTGGATCTTCTCCGGCAACTGCAGTCTTGACTAAAGGTGAGTTTGCAATTGAAAAACAAATATTTTTTGCCATAGCAGATGATCTTGCCCCTATTACATTTACTGTAATAAACTTTTTAGCTCCCTCTCCATCTACAACAATTTGCTTAGCTAAATTTAATGTTAACCTATGTAAAGCTTTTTCAAAATCTACTAACTTTGGATCTAAAACATTATAAATTTTAGAATTTTTAGCTTTGCCAGTAGCAAAAATAGCAACCATATCATTTGTGGATGTATCGCTATCAACTGTTATAGAATTAAATGTTGTTGCTACAACTTTTTTTAAAATACTTTTTAAAAAAACAGAAGGTATATTAGCATCAGTAAATATAAAAGATAACATGGTCGCCATGTTAGGAGCTATCATGCCAGATCCTTTTGCTATACCAGATATTTTAATTAATTTATTTCCTATTTTACATTCTTCGTAAGCAACTTTTGGCCTTGTATCAGTTGTCATTATTGCACTGGCAGCTTTGAACCAAACAAATTTATTTTGTTCAGTTTTTAATTTTTTAACCAACTCGGGAATCCTATTTTTAATTTTTAAATAAGGAAAATCTTCTCCTATAACACCTGTTGATGCAAAAAGTAGATCGGTTATTTTTACAACTTCTTTAACGCCTGTAGGTGATTGTGATGATTTCAATGTAAGTGATTTTGAAAGTGTTTGTGCAATCTCCTTTAATCCTTGTGCACCTTTTATACCTGTAAACGTGTTTGCATTTTTTGTATTAATCATAAGCGCTTTAACAAAATGTCTTTTTATTTTTAAATTCCAATTTATGCTTGCAGAAGTAACCTTTGAATTTGTGTATACAGCACCAAAGTTAGCTCCCTCATCGAAAAAAAACAAAGTTAAATCATCTCTTCCGTCTCCATATAGGTCAGCTGATACTGCTGATATTTGTAACCCTTCAATAGGCCTTAGCTCTTGAAATTCCCCCATTTTTGACATTTTAACTTTGGGGTTAAGTAAATTTTTTAGGTTTAAAGTCATTACTATTTAAAATTTGTTATTATTGATTATATAAGTCATATCTAAAACAATATAATTATTTATGTTAAATATAAGTGGCATTATCGGCAAATTTTTAAAAAATTCAAGTCAAAGAGAAATAGATCATCTAAAATTAACCGTTGAAAAAATCAATAGTTGGGAAACAAAAGTTAAAGATATACCTGACGAAAATTTTAAAGCCAAAACTGATGAGTTTAAATCTAGAGTCAAAAGAGGTGTGAAGCTTGAAGATTTAATTCCCGAAGCCTTTGCGTATGTAAGGGAGGCCTCAAGAAGAACTTTGTCTGAAAGACATTTTGATGTGCAGCTAATGGGTGGAATAATTCTTCATCAAGGAAAAATTGCTGAAATGAAAACTGGAGAAGGGAAAACTTTAGTTTCCACTTTGCCAGTTTATTTAAACTCATTATTAGGCAAAGGAGTCCATGTAGTAACGGTTAATGATTATTTAGCAAAAAGGGACTCGGAATGGATGGGTGAAATATATAAATTTTTAGGTTTATCTGTTGGATGCATTACAAATGAAATGGACGATTTAAATAGAAAAAAAAATTATAATTGTGATGTTACATATGGAACTAATAATGAATTTGGTTTTGATTATTTAAGAGATAATATGAAATATAATATAGAAGAAATGGTTCAAAGAGATCATTTTTTTTGTATTGTTGATGAGGTTGATAGTATTCTAATTGATGAAGCTAGAACCCCACTAGTAATTTCAGGTTCTACTGAAGATAAATCAGACCAATATTTTGTTTCAAATAAATTTGTGAAAGAACTTAACAAAGAAGATTACGAGTTAGATGAAAAAAATAAAAATGTTATGCTTTCAGAAAAAGGTATAGATAAAATTGAAAAATTATCAAAAACTTATGGAATTCTTAAAAATAATAATTTTTATGACCCTCAAAATATTAATTTAGTTCATCACATCAATCAGGCGTTAAGAGCAAATTTATTATTTTCTAAAGATACAGATTACATTGTTAAAGAGAACAAAGTGCAATTAATTGATGAATTTACTGGTCGCGTCCTTGAAGGAAGAAGATTTTCTGATGGTTTGCACCAAGCCATTGAAGCAAAAGAAAAAGTTGATATTCAAAGTGAAAATCAAACGCTAGCCTCTATTACTTATCAAAATTATTTTCGTCTATATAAAAAACTAGCCGGCATGACTGGAACTGCGGCCACGGAAGCAGAGGAATTTCTAGATATATATAAACTGCCGGTAGTATCAGTGCCTACAAATAAAGAAATGATTAGAAAAGATTGGAATGATCAAATTTTTAGGACTGAAAAGGAAAAAAATAAGGCAATAATTAATAAAACTTTGGAATGTAATAAAAAAGGACAACCTGTTTTAATTGGAACGACTAGTATAAGTAAATCAGAAATTTATTCAAAACTTTTAAGTCAAGAAGGAATTAAACACTCAGTATTAAATGCAAAAAATCACGAAAAAGAAGCAAACATAATTGCTGATGCTGGAAAACTTAGTGCTGTAACTTGTGCAACAAATATGGCTGGAAGAGGTACCGATGTGAAGCTTGGTGGAAAACTTTTAGATAACAAAAATAAACAAGAAAAAAATAAGATCAAAGAAATTGGGGGGCTTTTTGTAATAGGAACGGAGCGACATGAAAGTAGAAGAATTGATAACCAGTTAAGAGGAAGATCTGGCAGACAAGGCGATGAAGGCAATTCAATATTTTATATAAGTTTAGAAGATGATTTGATGAGAATATTTGGTTCCGAATCTATAGATACGATAATGAAAAAATTTGGCTTAAAAGAAGGAGAATCGATAGACCACCCATGGATAAACAAAGCTTTGGAAAGAGCACAAAAGCGTGTCGAGGGTAGAAATTATGACATAAGAAAAACTCTATTAAAGTTTGATGATGTTATGAACGATCAAAGAAAAGTTATTTTTGAGCAAAGAATGGAAATTTTAAAATCAGATAATGTTAATGCAATAATAAATTCTTTTATAGATGATTTAGTAAGAAATTTTGCAAATGATAAATTAATACATGAAAGGGAAGGTCAAACTGATACATTTAAAACCAAAATAAAACCTGTAGTCGGTCGCGCTTTAAAAGATGAAGAAATTACAGCAATTATAAAACTTAAAGATGAAGAATTTCAAACGGTTTTGAAAAATAAATTTAATGAATTTAGAAATAAAAGAATAACAGCTATCGATAATAAAACCAATATTGAGCTTGAAAAAAGATTGTTTTTACAAACTATAGATTTTTTGTGGAGATCACATTTGCAATATTTAGAACATTTAAGACAGGTAGTGGGTCTAAGAGGATATGCTCAAAAAGATCCTTTGGAAGAGTTTAAAAGAGAAGCATTTAATTTATTTGAAGGATTGCTAAATAAAATAAAAATTGATTTTATAACTTTTCTTAATAATCTTGAAATAGTATCAAAAGAAGAAGCTCCAATTGAAAAAAGAACTTTATCTAAAGGTCTTCCAGATGATCCGAAATGTTTATTGAGAATTAAAAAAAATGAAAAATTTTCTAGAAATGAAAAATGCCCTGCCACAGGGAAAAAATATAAAAATTGTTGCGGAGCATTATAATTTGCTACAGCAAAGAATAAAATAATATAAAAATCAGAAAGATTAAAATTATAAGTTCTTTTTTAAATTTAACAAAAATTTTTTTTATATTTTCAAAAAAACTTACATCTTTAACCCAGCCTGTATCTCCAGAAAACACTTTGAAAACTTTTTGTGTACCAATATCTAAAAATTTTTTCTTTCTTTGTTCGTAAACTTGATCACGAGAATATTCAATAAATTCTTCAAGGGAATTTAATATTGCATCTCTGGTTGAAAAAAGTATCTCCTCTTTATTTCTATGAGCTCCTCCAGTTGGTTCATTAATTATTTTATCAATAATTTTCATTTTTAAAAGTTCATTTGCAGTTAGCTTCATTGCTTTTGCAGCTTCTAGAGATTTGCTTGGATCTCTCCACAATATTGAAGCACATCCTTCTGGTGAAATGACGGAATAAATTGCATTTTCAAACATCAAAACTTTATTGGCCGAAGCCAAAGCAATAGCTCCTCCTGATCCTCCTTCGCCTATAATAATTGAAATAATTGGAACTTGTAATGACAAACAACATTCAATGGAACTAGCGATAGCTTCGGCTTGTCCTCTTTGTTCCGCTCCAATGCCAGGGTAAGCACCTGGTGTATCTATAAATGAAATTACAGGTATATTAAATTTATCTGCTAATTTCATTAACCTAATACATTTTCTATAGCCTTCAGGTCTCATCATTCCAAAATTTCTTTTTAGTCTGCTATCTAGATCTTTTCCTTTTTCTTGCCCCAAAACCAAAACTGATTTTCCTTCAAATTTTGCAAAACCTGCTATAACTGCTTCGTCCTCTGAAAATTTTCTGTCGCCTGATAAGTTGATAAAATTTGTAAATAGATTGTCTATAAAAAACTTGGCTTTTGGCCTTTCCTCATGTCTAGCAACCTGAGTTTTTTGCCACTCATTAAGATTGGCATAAGAAACTTTTAATTTATTATCAATTTCAGACTGTATTTTAGATATTTTGTTGGTTTCAACTTCGGATAGACCTGATTTATTAAAAGGGTCTTTTAGTTTTTCTAATTCTTCTTCTAAAACTTTTATGTCGCGCTCAAAATCTAAATAACTTTTCATCTTGTTTATATATATATAATATAGGTAATTATGGCAAAAAAATATATTTCTCTCGGTCAGCTTTCTGTCGCCTCAGAACTATTAAACTTTGTTAATAATGAACTTCTACCAGATACTGGCATTTCAAAAGAAACTTTTTGGGCTGGCTTAGATAAATATGTGCATGAACTTGCCCCTAAAAATAGAAAACTTATTGAATTTAGAGAAAATTTACAAAAAAAAATTGATAGTTGGCATAAGAGTAAAAAAGGCAAAGATATTGACTTAAAAGAATATTCAAATTTTTTAGAAGAAATTGATTATTTAAAAAAAGAAGGAAAAAATTTCCAAATTGAAACTAAAAATGTTGATAGTGAAATTTCTAAAATTGCAGGCCCGCAGCTAGTAGTGCCAGTAATGAATGCAAGATATTCTTTAAATGCTGCCAATGCTAGATGGGGAAGTTTATATGATGCTCTGTATGGAACAGACGTAATATCAGAATCAGATGGATCACAACGAGGAGAAAAATACAATTATATACGGGGTGAAAAAGTAATTGAATATGCGCGCGCGATATTAGATCAAAATATTCCACTTCAAAAAGGTAGTTGGAAAGATATTGCCGAAATCCCTAAAGTGAATAATAACCAGTTAAATTTAAAATTAAAAAATCCTAATCAATTTATAGGTTATAACAAAAAATCAAATAATTTATCTTCTCTATTATTTATAAATAATAATTTACACATAGATATTAAATTTGATCCTAATCAAACACGTGGTGGGCTTAAAGATAAAGCTGGGATTTATGATGTAATTTTGGAATCGGCTATAACCTCAATTATGGATCATGAAGATTCTGTTGCTGCTGTTGATGCTAATGACAAAGTTCATGGATATAGAAATTGGTTAGGATTAATGAAGGGTGATTTAGAATATAAAGGGGAAAAAAATGGAAAAAAATTCATCAGAAAATTAAATCCTGATCGTGAATATATTTCTTCAAAGGGAACCAAAATTAAATTGCATGGAAGAGCTTTAATGCTTAATAGAAATGTAGGACATTTAATGACAAGTTCTTCAATTTTATTACAAGATAAATCAGAGATTCCAGAAGGTATCATGGATGCATTTATCACAACCGCTGCTGCGATTCATGATTTTAAAAACAAAAAAAATTCAAGAAAAAATTCTTTTTACATTGTAAAACCAAAAATGCATGGACCGGATGAGGTTGCTTTTACTAACTTAATTTTTGAAAAAGTAGAAAAAGTTTTAAATTTAAAAAAATATACAATTAAAATTGGAATAATGGATGAAGAAAGGAGAACAACGATAAATCTAAAAGAATGTATAAGAGAAGTAAAAAATAGAGTTGTTTTTATAAATACTGGATTTTTGGATCGCACAGGAGATGAAATGCATACATCAATGGAAGCTGGTCCCATGATTAAAAAAGGAGAAATGAAATCTTCTAAATGGATTAATGCTTATGAAAATAATAATGTTGATGTAGGGTTAGCTTGTGGCTTTTCAGGAATAGCACAAATTGGAAAAGGAATGTGGGCTGCTCCAGATAAAATGTCAGATATGATGTCTCAAAAAATCAATCATCCTAAATCAGGAGCTAATTGTGCTTGGGTTCCATCACCGACTGCTGCTACGCTTCATGCACTACATTATCATCAAATAGATATTTTTTCTAAACAGAAAGAACTAAAAAATAGAACTCCTGCAAAATTATCTGATATTTTAACAATTCCAATTGCGGACAGACCTAATTGGTCTGTAGAAGAGATTACAAAAGAATTGGAAAATAATGCGCAAAGTATTTTAGGATATGTTGTTAGATGGATTGACCAAGGAGTAGGCTGTTCAAAAGTACCGGATATTAATAACATTGGTCTTATGGAAGACAGAGCCACTTTAAGAATTTCTTCTCAACACATTGCTAATTGGTTGCATCATGGAATTTGTAGTAAAGAACAAGTTTTAGAAACTATGAAAAAAATGGCAAATATCGTGGATAAACAAAATATAAAAGATCCAGATTTAAAAGGATATGCTTCTTATAAACGTATGTCTGACGATTTCGATAATTCTATTGCGTTTAAAGCTGCTTGCGAATTAGTTCTTCAAGGAAGAAATCAGCCTTCGGGTTATACGGAACCCATACTACATTTAAATAGAATTTTAAAAAAATCTAATCACTGACTATAGGTGCTCTATTTTTAAAAGCTGAAAATAAAGTTCCATCGTCTAAAAATTCTATTTCTCCGCCTACCGGCACTCCTTTGGCTAGTCTAGTTATTTTTACTTTTGTATTTTTTAAACTGTCAGATATGTAATGTGATGTAGTTTCACCCTCAACACTTGCGCTTGTAGCGAGAATAACTTCCTTTACTGAATTTTTTTTTACTCTATTAACCAAAGAATCAATTAAAAGCCCATTTCCAGAATTTTTATTTTCAAATGAGGGCAATGTGCCTCCTAAAATATGATACTGTCCCTTATATATTCCTGTACTCTCAATAACCCACATATCTGCTATATTTTCTACAACACAAATTTGATCATATTTTTTATTAGTGCATATGCAATTTGTGTTCAAAGACTTTAAATTTCCACAAATATCACAACGCACTACACTTTTATAAACTTGTGCTAAACTTTTGGTTAAAGGTTTAATTAATTCTTCTCTATTATTTATAAGTTTTAATACTATTCTTTTTGCTGATTTGGGACCCAAGCCTGGAAGTTTCGAAATTATTTTAATTAAATCTTCTATTTCTTTTACACTATTACTGTTCATTTTATATTTATATACTAAAAAGGTAGTTTAAATCCAGGTGGCATTTCAATTCCACCTGTAACTTTTGAAATTTCTTCTGAAGTTTTTTTCTTTAATTTAGATTTAGCATCATTGTGAGCTGCTACAATCAAATCTTCTAAAATTTCTTTTGATTCATCTTTAATAGTTTCTTTGAAAGTAATTTTTTTGAGCTCTCCGTCTCCATTCATAATCACTTTTACTGAATCTCCGCCAGCTACCCCCTCTACTTCTATTTTTTTTAAGGCTTCTTGTGTTTCCTTCATTTTATCTTGCATTTTTTTTGCCTGGGCAATTAAATCTGTAAAATCTGTCATAATTTAATCTTCTTTTTTAATTTCCTTTAATTCTGCATCAGAAAAAATATTTGTGATTTTTTTATAAAGATCTCCCTTTTTTGCTTCGTCAATAATTTCCTTTTTTTTAATATTTTTGATTTCAGAAAAACTTTTTTCTCCCAATTCTTTTGATAATGTAATCACCCATCTACTTCCAGTCCATTCAACCAGTTTGCTTGATAAATTTCGCACAAAATCTTTGTCTAAATTTTGATTAAAACTTATATCAATTTTTCCTTCAGAAAATTTTATTAAATTTACATTATTTTCTAAATCATATTTAAGTTGGATTTCTTTTTTTCTTTGCGCAAGATTAATTAGATCTTCAAGGGAAGAAACCTTTTCTTCATGTTGAGATAAATCTGGTTTTGTTTGAGTGGTATTTCTAATTTGATTTTTAGGAATTTTAGTTATTTGACTTTCTTCATTAAGAATTTTTTTTTTATTTTTTAAATCTATACTAAAATTATTATTTTCTGTGTTTACATTTGTATTATTTTTTTCTAGTGCACCTAATAAATTTTCATAGCTCGGCATATCTTTTAGATGAACTAATCTTACTACTAGCATTTCAAGAGATAAAATTGGATTAGATACTACTGATATTTCATCCATAACCTTTAAAATAAATTGCCAAAAAACTATTAGTGTTTTTATATTTATATTTTCTGAGATTGAACTAATTGTACTTTGCTCAGATTCAGACATTGATAATTCTGAATCGAGATTACCTAAAGTTTTTTTTTGTTGAATGAAATATATTATTTCAAGAAGATCATTTAAAAAATTTATTGGCTGAATGCCTTCATCTACCAGTTCGCGTAATTGCTTCATGGCTTGATCTTGTTTTCCTTCAAACACAAACGTTAAAAGATTTAAAATTTTTGATCTGTCAGCAATACCTAACATTTTTCTTATAAACGCCTCATCAATATTTTTTCCATCAATGGTTTGACTTATTAATGCCCTATCCAAAAGTGACAGTGAGTCTCTTACTGAACCTTCTGCCGCTTTTGCAATTAGTGTTAGTGCCCCATCTGGTATTTGTGTTTTTTCAATATCTAAAATTTTTTTAAGATTTTTGACTAAATTCTCTACTGTTACTCTGTGTAAATCAAATCTCTGACATCTTGAAATAATAGTAACTGGTATCTTTTTTACTTCTGTTGTTGCAAAAATAAATTTTAAATGAGGAGGAGGTTCTTCTAAAGTTTTTAATAATCCATTAAATGCTTGTTTTGAAAGCATGTGAACTTCATCCAATATTATAATTTTATACTTTGCGCTTGTTGGATTATATTTTGAAGACTCTATTAACTCCCTAACATCATCTATTCCTGTTCTTGAAGCTGCATCCATTTCTAATACGTCAAGATGTTTTGAATTAGAAATTTCATTACAATTATTACAGTTACAATTTTCTTCTGTAAGAAAATCTTTGCTACAATTTAATGCTTTAGCAATAAGACGAGCTGTTGTAGTTTTGCCTACTCCACGTATGCCAGTAAGCAAATAAGCGTTTGGTAATTTATTTATTTTGATAGAATTTATAATAGTTTCTACCATTATATCTTGACCGATTAATTCCTTAAAATTTTTTGGCCTATATTTTAATGCTAAAACTTTATGTGTAATCTTTTCCATAATTATTCAGGGGCTGAACGACCTGAAACTTGTAGTTAAGTCTGCACTATTTCTAGCCTGAACTGGTTGTTCTACAAAATCCACCCGACAACCCCATAATGATTATAACAGTATAAAATTAATAACTACAATATTCTTATAGGTTGTGAATTAATTGTTTAATCTGTATGAATCTGCAGCATAGCATCCACAAATTGTTAAATCGCTAGTGTGAAACCCCAATTCCTCTAAAGCTTTTTGCATCATTGGATCTTCTATATGTTTTTCAATCTCAACATAAAATGCAACTTGTTTAAAAGTGTTTTTAAGAGAAAAGGATTCGAGTCGGCATAAATTAATACCATAACCTGAAAAAGCTCCAAGCGCTTTATATAGTGCCGAAGGAATTGATTTTAATTGAAAGATAGCACTGGTTATAAAATTTATTTCTTCTACAAATTTTGGATGTTTGGGTTCTTTTCCTAAAACAAGAAATCTTGTTACATTTGAACCTGGCTCATCTTCTATCTTCGATTTTAATATTTCAAGTTTGTAAATTTTAGCTGCCAATTCACTTGCTATTGCTGCCTCTTGTTTATTCTTTTTTTTGGCAACATATTGTGCGCTATAAGCTGTGTCGGATTCTACTACCTCTTTAAGTTTTCTATCTAAAATAAACTTTTGACATTGACCAAGAGCATGAATGTGGGAATGAACAGATTTTATAGAATCTAATTTGGCTCCTTTTACTGCAAGCAAATTATGGTTAATTTTTTCAAAATGTTCTCTATAAATTTGTAATGAATATTTTTTTAACAGTGAATGCACCCCAGGAACTCTACCGGCTATTGTATTTTCTGAAGGAAGAACCAAATTTATATCATTTTTTCCAGATGCTAGTAAAAAAGCCTCTTCAAAAGTAGAACAGAATTTTATTTTTGGATTTTTGAATATTTTTAATGCAGCTGAATGAGAAAAACTTCCTTCTCCACCTTGTATCCCAATTATTTTTTGTTTCACTAGTTCATTTCCTTTTCTATTCGTTTTAAATCTTCTAAGGTATCTACACTTAATGGATTAGAGTCGCAATAGCCTACTTTAATATCTATTTTTCCTAAAATTCGCATCTGCTCTAATTTTAGAATTTTTTCTTGTTCAGTCTCCCCTATTTCAACATATTGTTTTAAATAAAATGGTTGAAAACAATATATACCCACATGATGATAAATTTTTTCATTTTTCAAATTTTTTTTTACACGAAAAAAATCTTTTGCTTTTAAAAAACTATTTTCTTTTAGGCTGTTTTCTAATTCTACCTTAACAACATTTTGATTTGTAATTTCCTCCCTATTTAAATTTGAGGCTAGCGTTCCTATTGGACTTTTATTTTCTCTCATTAATTTTTCTAGCTTCAAAATTGACTTGGGTGGAAGCATTGGAAGATCTCCTTGCATGTTTATAACGAGGTCTATGTCATTATTTTTTATTTTCTTAAAAGCCTCATAAACTCGAGAAGTGCCGTTAGGATGGTCGCCCGTCAAAATTACATTACCACCATAACTCCGAACAGCTTCGATGATCTTTTCGTCTGGCGAGGTTACATAAACTTCTCCAGCCCCAGATTTTTGAGCAGTTTTAAGAACATGAATTATCATAGGAATTCCCTTTATTTTATATAGGCTTTTCCCAGGAAAGCGTTTTGCATCTAAGCGTGTAGGAATAATTATTACGGTATTTTTCATTTATGCGTCTAAAAGCCCGTTTTTTTGATATAAGTCATGATATATCTTAAATAGTACTTGTACTAAATTTAAATACTTTTTTAAAATGAATAAAATTATTGTTTCAATTGTATTTACTATAATCCTGGTCTTAGGAATAAACAAAATTACTGACATGATATTTTATGTTGAACAACCAGAAAAATCTGCATATCAAATTGATAGCGTAACAACAGTTGCGAGTACAACCAGTTCGGAAAATTCAGATCCAGAAAATATTATGGCACTATTTGCTTCTACTAGTGCTGCGGAGGGAGCAAAAGTTTTTAAAAAATGTGCGGCTTGCCACAGTATAAATCAAGGAGGTGCCAATAAAATTGGTCCTGCGTTATGGGGTGTGCTTGGAAGAAAAGCCGGCTCAGTCTCAGATTATAAATATTCTAAAGCTCTGGCAGCGCATGGAAAAGTATGGTCTTTCCAAGAAATGGACGGTTTTTTATTAAAACCAAAAGATTGGATAAAAGGAACTAAAATGTCTTTTGCTGGTTTAAAAAATGCAAAAGAAAGAGCAGCCGTAATATTATATATGAATGAAAATAGTGGCAACCCATTACCGTTAAACTAAATTAATGTTGCTAAAACCATATCAAGTAAATAAAAAAATTATGAAATTAGCAAAAAAGGATG
>CACLHW010000005.1 GCA_902606835.1 uncultured Pelagibacteraceae bacterium | reverse complement strand
AATATATCAAAGGGAGACAAAACAGTTTTACAACCTAACGTTACTTTCCACATGATTGCAGTAATGCAATTTGGAGACTGGGGTGTAGAAGCAAGCGAGTCTGTGCGTGTAACAGAAAAAGGTTCAGAATTATTCTGCAATTTATCAAGGGAATTACACATAAAATAAATACCTTGAAATAATTTTTCACAAATGTTTAATTATCGGTCGTTATGGGGAGTTCAGACAGTTTTGTAAAATTTGATAAAGTAGATAAAAGCTACGATGGAGAAGTGCTCGTAGTTAAAGATCTTAATGTAGATATTCCAAAAGGTGAATTTCTTACAATGCTTGGACCTTCAGGTTCAGGAAAAACCACTACTCTAATGATGTTAGCTGGATTTGAAACTCCTACGGGCGGAGAAATATATTTAGAAGGTGAAGCTATTAATAAAATTCCTCCTAACAAAAGAGGAATTGGTATGGTGTTTCAAAACTATGCATTATTTCCACATTTGACAGTAAATGAGAATCTTGCTTTTCCACTTGAAGTTAGAAAATTAAACAAATCTGACATTGAAGAAAAAGTAAAAAAAACTTTGGATATGGTGGAGCTAGGAGAATTTGGAAATCGTATGCCGCTACAATTATCAGGTGGTCAGCAACAACGTGTTGCTTTAGCAAGATCTTTAGTATTTGAACCAAGATTAGTTTTAATGGACGAACCTTTAGGTGCGCTTGATAAAAAACTTCGTGAACAAATGCAATATGAAATTAAACATATTCATGAGAGAATTGGAATTACAGTTGTTTATGTTACCCACGATCAAAGCGAAGCGTTAACGATGTCAAATCGTATAGCAGTATTTAATGATGGAAAAATTCAACAGATATCATCACCTGATGTTTTGTATGAAAAACCCGAAAATGCATTTGTTGCAAACTTTATTGGAGAAAACAATCAGCTTACAGGAAAAGTAAAATCTATTAACGGAAAAAATTGTGTGGTAACTACCGATCAAGGTGATGATATTACTTCTTTAAAAATAAATGTTAATTCAGTTGGAGATCGCTCGACTGTATCATTGCGCCCAGAAAGAGTTGAGATTAATTCGACTGAAGGTAATTTTGAAAATTCTTTTAATGCAAAAGTAAAAGAGCTTATTTATTTAGGTGACCATATTCGAACAAGGGTTGAAGTTTGTGGCAATGATCAATTTATTGTAAAAGTTCCAAATTCTTATAAAGGGGCTAATCTAAAAGAAGGAACCTCTGTTAAACTATCTTGGAAAGCCAGCGATTCAAGGGCATTAGATCTACGTTAATTTCTTAATTTTTTAGGTTTACAGCACTTTCTCAATTTGTTTTAATTCCCAACTTATACGTATAATTAACCAATAAAGAGGGAAAATATGTTTAAATTAATAAAAGCTGCTTTCCTTGGATTGATTGCGATGGCATTTACTGCATCATCTTATGCAGACATCACATTTGTATCTTGGGGCGGAGCTTATACGAACAGCCAACAAAAGGCTTACATAGATACTTGGAGCAAAGGTTCTGGAGTTACTGTTGAAAGTTACAACGGTGGTCTTGGAGAAATCAAAGCTCAAGTAGAAGCCGGAAACGTAACTTGGGATGTAGTAGACGTACTTCCAGACCAAGCGATTACAGGTTGCGACGAAGGTTTATTTGAAAAAGTAGACCAAAGTGAATTTTTAAACGACCTAGTAGTTCCACCGGTATCTGAATGTGTAGTTCCACAAATTTTTTGGGCATACACAGTATTTTATGACAAAGCTGCTTTTCCAGGCAAAAAACCAAAAAGAATGAAAGACTTCTTTGATGTTAAAAAGTTTCCTGGAAAAAGAGGTATTCATACATGGGCAAACGCTTTAATCGAAATGGCATTAGTTGCTGATGGCGTTAAACCAAAAAAAGTTTATGATGTAATGAGTACTCCTGAAGGAATTGACAGAGCATTTGCAAAACTAGATACAATTAAAGATCATGTTGTATTTTGGTCTGCAGGTTCTAAACCACTTGAATTAGTATCAAGCGGTGAAGTTGTTATGGCAATAGCATACAACGGTAGAATTGGTGCTGCTATCCTTTCTGAAGGTAAAGATTTCGAATACATTTGGGACGGTACAGTTCTTGAACAAGAATATCTTGTAGCGATCAAAGGTGGAAAAAATACTGCCGAAGCACTTGAGTTTATGGCTCACGCTTCTTCTGCAGCATCAAATGCTGAACAAGCAAAATACATTCCATACGGTCCAATGAGAAAATCAAGTATTAACATCATCAAAAAAGGTGAACCTTGGTTCATAAAAGAAGGTGGTAATATTGATATCTTGCCTCACATGCCAACTACTCCAAAAGTACTTAAGAAAGCTGTTATAGCTGATCCATATTGGTGGGCTGATAATGGTGCTGAAGTATCTGAGAGATTTGGTGCTTGGAAGGGTAACTAATAATTCGTAATATTAAAAAAAAGGCGAGATGCAAATCTCGCCTTTTTTGTTTGGGGATAAAATTATGAATGAAAGAACTGCAGATCCTATTTTAACGACAGAAGGAATTCCATTAAAAGTTAGTCTTCAAAAAGCTGAAAGAAGAAATAAAATAAGAGCAACTCTTTTAGTTGCACCACTTTTATTTTTTATACTTATTACATTCTTAATTCCTATTGGCGATATGTTGCTTCGAAGTGTTGATGATAGTTATATTAATACTGTTTTCCCCAAAACTTTTGAAAAATATAAAAAATGGGATCGACAAGGTTTACCTTCTGAAGAACTTTATAAAACAATGTTCTTTGAAGTAAAAGAGGGCTCAGGTTACAGCATAGGTAAAGCTACTACCCGGATGAATTATGCAAAATCAGGTTGGAAAAGTTTATTAAAAAAATCTAAACGTAAGTTTAAAAAAATTGAAGAAGGTCCATACAAAGAACAAATGATTGCCATCGATAAAAGATGGGGTGATATGGAATATTGGAAAGCTTTAGGGGTGATGGTTGATCCTACGACAGCAGGATATTATTTAAATGCAGTTGATTTAAAATATAATGTAGACAAAGAGATTGTTCAGCAAAAAGAAAATAGAAGAATTTATAATCACACATGGGTTAAAACATTTAAGGTAAGTCTTTTAGTTATGTTTTTTTGTTTGATTTTGGGTTATCCAATTTCTTACTTGTTATCAACACTACCTTTAAAATATAGCAATCTTTTAATGATATGTGTGTTGTTACCTTTTTGGACTTCTTTGCTTGTTCGAACAGTTGCGTGGATGGTCATGCTCCAACAAAAAGGTGTATTTAATAACTTGTTAGTAATGGCCAATGTTATTGCTGACGAGAACCGCTTTAAACTTATGTATAATGAAACAGCAACTATAATTGTTATGACACAAATATTATTACCTTTTATGGTTTTGCCTTTGTACAGTGTTATGAGAACAATTTCTCCAAACTATATGAGGGCAGCTTTAAATCTTGGAGCTTCACCGTTACATGCTTTTTGGAAAATTTATATGCCAAACTCAGTACCAGGAATTAGCGCAGGATGTATGCTCGTATTTATACTTGCTATTGGATACTACATTACGCCTGAATTAGTTGGAGGTAAGGATGGGCAAATGATAGGAAATTGGATAGCTTACCATTTAAAAACAACATTAAATTGGGGCCTGAGTGCTGCACTAGGAGCTATTCTTTTGGGAGTGCTAACAGTTTTATACTGGGTTTATAATAAATTAGTTGGAATAGAAAATATTAAATTAGGATAATTATGGCTTTACCAGCATACACAACAACGGGACAAAGAATAGGTTGGTATTCTTTCTTAACTTATTGTGGTTTAGTTTTTTTCTTTTTAATTGCTCCTATTTTTATAATTCTTCCTTTATCATTTAGCGCTTCACCGTTTTTTGAATTTACTAGAGAGTTTATGAATTTGGAGCCAGAAGCTTGGACCCTTAGATGGTACAGGCAAATGGTTGGTATTAGTAGTATCGGAGATACAACAGTTGTTTCTAATAAATGGATGTTAGGAACTAGAAATAGTTTTATAATTGGTCTTTCTGCTACATTCTTAGCTACGGCATTAGGCACCGTTGCGGCTTTAGGTTTAAGCAGACCTAATATGCCATTCAAAGGTACTATTATGGCAATACTAATTTCTCCAATGATCGTTCCATTAATTATTACATCAGCAGGAATGTTTTTCTTTTATTCAAAAATTGGATTAACCCATACTTATTTAGGATTAATTCTTGCACACACTGCTCTTGGAACGCCCTTCGTGGTTATTACAGTTACAGCAACTTTGACTGGTTTTGATACTAATTTAATCAGGGCTTCACAAAGTTTAGGAGCCGACACTATGCGAACTTTCTTTAAAGTCATAATGCCTTTAATTCTTCCAGGAGTTATATCCGGAGCATTATTTGCTTTCATTACTTCTTTTGACGAAGTGGTAGTAGTTATGTTTGTTGGAAGCGTCGAACAAATAACTATACCTAAACAAATGTGGGCTGGATTACGTCAAGAAATAAGCCCCGTAATTTTGTGTATGGCAACATGTTTAGTAGCATTATCCATTGCACTTTTAACCACAGTAGAATTATTAAGAAGAAGATCGGAAAGACTGCGTGGTATTAAGTTGCGTAATTAAATTAATTAAAAATCATCATTTCTGCCACCAAATTAATGAAAAAAATATTTTTTTTAATAATCTTGGTCTTATCATTTCAAAACCTATCTTTAGCTGAAAACATTCGTAATTTTCAGATTGAAGGAATGAAGATAGGAGATAGCGCTTTAGACTATTTTAGCGAGTCTGAATTAGAAAATAATGAACAAGGATGGCACAATTATAGTTATAATAAATATTCAACCTCATACATGCCTGGCAAAGGTATTTATAGCTGGTTTTTAGTAAGTTACAAAAATGATGATAGTAATTTTATAATAGAGGGGCTAGTTGGTGGATTAGAAATAGGTAATTATGATAATAAAAAATGTAATAATAGGTTGGATGTAGTTGCTTTAAATATATCAGAGTTATTTAAAAATATAACCCAAGAAGAAAAAAAATCTTACGAACTCACACAAGATGCGGCGCAGACTTATCCTTTCACTGGAAAAAGTGTTGTGACAAGTTTGTCATTTAATTTTTTAGATGGAGCAAAAATAATTTTATCGTGTTATAATATGGATAAAGAAGCTAAGGAAAATGAATCTTTTTTAAAATCTGTTTTAAAGCAAAACGATTCTTTTAGAATAGACGTTAGAAGCAGTACATTTGCAAAATATCTTAAAAAAAAAGAGCAATAAAATTATGAAAAAAATTTTAAGAATTTTAATTCTAGGCTTATTGTTTTTTAGTAATGCTAATGCTGAAGAAAGAGAAAGTAAATTAGATAAATTATTCTTGCAATTAAAAGATACTAAAGATCCGCAAACTGCTAAAATAGTGGAAAGAGAAATATGGGAAATTTGGTTGATCCACCCTTCCGATGATAGACGTGGGTTTAGATTGACTGAACTATTAACCCAAGGCTCCCGTTTAATGAATAGGGGAGAATTAAGTAAAGCTTATGAACTCTTTACAAAAATAATAGTAACAGAACCTGATTGGTCTGAAGCGTGGAATAAACGTGCAACAGTTCTTTATTTAATGAATCAATATCAATCTTCATTAAATGATATTAAAATAACACTTACTCTTGAACCTAGGCATTTTGGTGCATTATCAGGACAAGCTTTAAATTATATAGAGCTAAAAAAATATGAAAAAGCAATACAAAGCTATAAGGCAGCACAAAAAATATATCCACTTTTAGATTCTGCCACAAAAATGATACCAGAGCTTCAAGAACTGATTAATGATCAAGCTATATAATTAAGTAGAAAAATTCTTAATCAGAAAGCATACCTACAGCCCACAAGGCGACAACAATGTATATAAAGACCATAATTTATATTATAATAATTTAATGAGTAAAAAAAAAGACAAAATCCCTATACAACCTGTTAGTGGAACAAAAGTTCCAAGATTTGCTGGACCATCCACATTTGCAAGACTACCAGAAATGAGGGATGTTGAAAAATGTGATGTTGCAATTGTGGGAATACCTTTTGATGCTGGAACTAGTTATAGACCAGGCGCAAGGTTTGGGCCACAAAGTATAAGACAAGCTTCAAGACATCTTAGAACCAACTATCATCCAAATTACGATATTGAACCATTTAAAGTTCAACAAGTAGCTGATGCTGGAGACATTGTTTGCAATCCGTTTAATATTAATGAATCAATACAACAAATAGAGAAAGGTGCTTTAGATTTATTAAATAAAGTGGGAGGAATAATTAGCATGGGAGGCGACCATACCATTGCCTTTCCTTTGCTTAAAGCTATCAACAAAATAAATAATGGCCCAGTAGCTTTAGTTCATTTTGATGCTCATTTAGATACCTGGGATACATATTTTGGTGCACCTTATACTCACGGAACACCTTTTAGAAGAGCGAGAGAAGAAAATTTATTTTTAGATGATTCATCAATGCACGTAGGAATCCGGGGACCATTATATAGTAGAGAAGATTTAAAAAATGATGCGGAATTTGGTTTTAAAATTATTCATTGTGATGAGTTTCAGACAGAAGGTATAGACAAAATAGTTAAACGAATAAGAGACAGAGTAAAAAATAATCCTCTTTATTTATCTATTGACGTTGATGTTCTTGATCCTTCTCAGGCCCCAGGAACTGGAACACCAGAAGTTGCTGGTATGACTACTAGAGAAATGGTCAATGTTCTGCGAGGACTCGCAGGATTAAATTTAGTTTCCGCTGATGTTGTAGAAGTATCACCAGCCTATGATCATGCAGAAATAACCTCTCTTGCAGCTGCTACAATAGTTTACGAATTAACAAATTTATTTGCGAAAAAACTTTCTTAATGTGTCATTTGTTCTTTAAGATCAATTAGCATCTTTAAACATTTTTTTAGCTGATCAAAACTTACATATTCATCAATTGTGTGAGCTTGCTCAACCGATCCAGGGCCACACACTACAGTGCTAATGCCAATTTCCTGAAATAAACCTGCTTCTGTTCCAAAAGAAACAACTTCTCTAGAATTGTCACCTGTTAAATTACAAACAAGATTTATAGCTTCAGAATCTTCTTCTTTATTAAATCCAATAATTTCGCCAATAATTTCTTTCTTAATATCTGCTTTAGAATAAACTTTTTTCATTTCGGGTAGCAAAACATCTTTTACATAAGCATCCATAGTTTGATTTACATACACACCATCTTCTGGGACCACCGGTCTAAGTTCCCAATCAACTACACATTGATCAGCAATAACATTCCTTGCTAACCCTCCCTTTATTCTACCAATTCCTAAAGTAGTATAGGGAGGTGTGAAAACAGAATTTTTTGGTTCTCTTTTTTTAAGTTTTTCTCTTAATTCTAAAAGTTTATTTATAAATCTTGTAGCGTATTCAACTGCATTGACACCTTTATCAGGTACAGATCCATGACCCGCTAAGCCTTTAAAATAAGTGGTATACTCGTAACAACCCTTATGCGCCTGAACAGCTTTCATGTTTGTTGGTTCACCAACAATACAAACTGAACAATTTAAATTACGTTTTTTTAGCTCCTTAATCATGACAGGAGCTCCTTGGCATGCAGTTTCTTCATCATAAGTAAAAGAAAAATGAATTGGCTTTTTTAAATTTTGAGAAGCAAAATAGGGAGCTAAAGCTAAACTACAAGCTATAAACCCTTTCATATCACAAGTTCCCCTACCATAAATTTTGTTATTTTTTTCTTTAGAAATAAATGGATTTGAACTCCATTCTTTTGCAGACGCAGGAACCACATCAGTATGTCCTGATAAAATAATTCCACCACCTTTTACCTTGCCTTTTCCACTAACTGTTGAAAATAAATTAAATCTTTTCTTTACATCATCGGATGTTCTAAAAGACGAAGCACCAACTTTGCTTAACTTTTTTTCGCAATATTCAATTAATGCAAGATTTGATGTTCCCGACACAGTTTGAAATTTTATTAAATCTGACAAAATTTTCAAAGCTTCTGGAAAAGCTTCATCAATTATATTCTTTTGCATAGCCATTTAAATAAAAAAATATTATACATCATTATTATGAAACAAGAAATAACATACGAAGATTACAATAAAGTAGAGATTAAAGTCGGCACAGTATTAAAGGTTTCAAAAAATGAAAAAGCAAGAAAACCTTCATTAGTTGTTGAAGTTGATTTTGGTGATAAAATTGGAGTTAAAAAATCTTCTGCTCAAATTACTCATTATTATGACGAACAAAATTTGGTTGGAAAACAAGTTATTGGAGTATGCAATTTTCCCAAAAAAAATATAGCCGGAGTAGTTTCTGAAGTTTTGATCTTAGGAGCAATTGAAAAAGATGGAAAAGTAGTTTTGGTTCATCCTTCGCAAAAAGTTGAAAATGGTTTAGAAATAGCATAAACCATTGCGATGTATCCTAACTTAATACCACTAATTTTTTTTTCTATTGCTGCAGCTTTTACCCCAGGTCCAAACAATATAGTTGGATCTTATTCAGGTTTTAATTTCGGAATAAAAAAATCATTACCTCTAATTTTAGGGGTAACTTTTGGTTATACTACGCTTATAACTTTATCAGCAGCAGGTTTAAATGTTGTATTTAATACCTATCCAATATTAAAAACTATAATAAAAATTATTGGATCTTTGTTTTTAATATATTTAGCTTATAAAATTTCATTTCAAAACCAAATAGAGGAAAAGAAGATTAAAAATCCTGTTACATTTTATGATACTTTTATATTTCAATTTGTTAATCCAAAAGGTGTCTTTGCAGCTATAACAAGCATTTCTCTTTTTGTTGAACTTGGGCCAAACTATTTATTTCATTCTCTAGTGGTCATAATGGTGTCATTTTTTTGTGCAATAACTAGTATAACAAGTTGGTGTTTACTGGGAAAATTTCTTAGACGTTTTTCAGAAAATAAGAAATTTATTCAAGTGTTTAATTACACTATGTCCTTTTCACTAATTGTTTGTGTTATACTTATTTATTTAAAAATATGAAGATAAATAGCAAAGATTCGTTTAAATCTTTAAAAAAACTAAAAGTAGATAATAAAGTTTATAATATATTTAGTCTAAAAGAAGCTGAAAAAAATGGATTGGATGGCATTTCGAAATTGCCTAAATCAATAAAAGTTTTGCTAGAAAATTTACTAAGGTTTGAAGATGAAAAATCAGTTAAAAAAGAACAAATTTTATCTATAAAATCTTGGCTGAATAAAAAAAATTTAAAAACTGAAATTGCTTTTAGACCAGCCAGAGTTCTTATGCAAGATTACACCGGTATACCAGCAGTAGCTGATCTTGCAGCTATGCGTGATGCAGTAAAATTAAAGAAAAAAGATCCTAAAAAAATAAATCCATTATCAACAGTTGATTTAGTTATTGATCACTCAGTAATGGTAGATGCTTATGCTTCTAAAGATTCTTTTAAAAAAAATGTTGAGAAAGAATTTTTAAGAAATGGGGAACGTTATTCTTTTCTAAAATGGGGTCAGCAAGCTTTTGATAACTTTAGAGTTGTCCCGCCAGGGACAGGGATTTGTCATCAAGTTAATCTAGAATATTTGTCAAAGGTTGTTTGGTCATCTGATAATTTTGCTTATCCAGATACACTTGTAGGAACCGATAGTCACACAACTATGGTTAATGGTCTTTCAGTTCTTGGCTGGGGAGTAGGAGGAATCGAAGCTGAAGCAGCGATGTTAGGACAACCAATATCAATGCTAATTCCCGATGTTGTTGGTTTTAAAATTAAAAATAAACTTTCAGAAGGAACTACTGCTACTGACTTGGTTCTAACAATAGTTCAAATATTAAGAAACGAAGGAGTAGTTGGAAAATTTGTTGAGTTTTATGGTGATGGACTTAAAAATCTTTCATTAGCAGATCGAGCTACCATTGCAAATATGGCGCCCGAATATGGGGCAACTTGTGGTTTTTTTCCCATCGATGAAGAAACTTTAAAATATTTGAAATTTTCTGGCAGAGATGAACACACAATTTCACTAGTAGAAAAATATTCTAAAGAACAAGGACTTTGGGTTGATGAAAATATTTCTTTTACTAAAATTTTAGATTTAGATTTATCTAAAGTTGTTCCAAGTATTTCAGGTCCTAAACGTCCACAAGATAAGGTTTTACTATCTGAATCATCCAAATCTTTTATGACATCTTTCAAAAAAAATATGAATAGAGAAAATTTAAATGAAGAAATAGTTTCAGGTGAAAATTTTCAATTAAAGGATGGAAATATTGTTATAGCAGCGATTACATCATGCACTAATACTTCAAATCCAAACGTACTTATAGGAGCCGGTTTGCTTGCCAAAAAAGCTGTTGAAAAAGGGCTAAAGGTTAAACCTTGGGTAAAAACTTCTTTAGCACCAGGCTCTCAAGTAGTTACAGATTATCTTGAAAAAGCAGGTCTAAATAAATATTTGGATCAACTTGGTTTTCATCTAGTTGGTTATGGATGCACAACTTGCATAGGTAACTCAGGACCCTTAAAAGAAAATATTTCTCAAGCTATACAAAAAGGAAATTTATATGCAGTTTCAGTTTTATCTGGAAATAGAAATTTTGAAGGAAGAATTAATCCTGACGTAAAAGCAAACTATCTTGCTTCACCACCTTTAGTTGTTGCTTACGCACTGGCAGGATCAATGAATTTTGATTTATATAACGATCCTTTAGGAAAAGATAAAAAAGGAAAAAATATCTTTTTAAAAGATATATGGCCATCAAACAAAGAGATTGAGGAATTAATTTTAACTTCAATAAATGCAGAAATGTTTTCCAAACGTTATTCAAAAGTTTCAGAAGGCTCAGATGATTGGAAAAAAATTAAAACTACCGAAAGTAGCATTTATAACTGGAATGACAGTTCTACTTATGTAAAAAAACCACCATTTTTTGAAAAAATGTCGGATAATCCTGAAGGATTTAAAAAAATTACTGATGCAAGGCCATTAGTAATATTAGGCGATATGGTAACTACGGATCATATCTCTCCAGCTGGTTCTATAAAAAAAGATAGTCCTACAGGTGATTATTTTATGAAACATCAAGTTCAACAAAAAGATTTTAATTCATACGGAGCAAGAAGAGGCAATCATGAAGTTATGGTACGTGGAGCATTCGGAAATATAAGGATAAGAAATGAAATAGCTCCAGGAACTGAAGGAGGTTATACAAAATTATATCCCGAAGGAAAGGTTATGACTATTTACGAGGCTGCTATGGAATATATGAAAAGAGGAAACGATCTCGTTGTAATTGCTGGTAAAGAATATGGAGCCGGCTCCTCTAGAGATTGGGCAGCTAAAGGCACAAAATTGTTAGGAGTAAAAGCTGTCATTGCAGAAAGTTTTGAAAGAATACATAGATCAAATTTGATTGGAATGGGAATACTTCCGCTTCAATTTAAAGATGGATTTAATAGAAAAAAACTAAATCTCATAGGATCTGAGTTAGTTAATATTATTGGAATAGAAAAAGGTATAACCCCGGGCCAAGATGTTGAATGCGAAATTAAGTACGCAGATGGAGTAGCAAAAAAAATTAATTTGCTTTCTAGAATTGATACAGCAAATGAGATTGAATATTATAAAAATGATGGAATATTAAAATACGTTTTAAGAAGCATGTTATCATGAGAAATATTAAAGTAAGAGTTTATAAATCATCAGCTAAATTAAAAAAGGAAGAACAACTTGCTTGGAAAATTGCTGAAATTGCTTCTGATAAAGCTCCTTTAAATGAAAATGCTATCGACATGGTTATTAATAGGATTATTGATAATGCTTCAGTAGCAATAGCATCATTTCAAAGACGACCCGTTATTTCAGCAAGGGAAATGGCTCTAGCCCACCCAAGGGAAAATGGAGCAACAGTTTTTGGAATTAACTCAGATCAAAAATTCGATTGTGAATGGGCAGCTTGGGCGAATGGAACAGCAGTTAGAGAATTAGATTTTCATGATACTTTTTTAGCAGCAGACTATAGTCATCCAGGTGACAACATCCCTCCAATTTTATCAGTGGCTCAGCAAAAAAATTTAAGTGGTATGGATTTAATTAGAGGAATTATCACAGGATATGAAGTTCAAGTAAATCTTGTAAAAGGGATTTGTTTGCATGAACATAAAATTGATCACATAGCCCACTTAGGGCCGAGTGTTGCAGCGGGTATTGGCTCTTTATTAAAACTTGATACTGAAACCATTTATCAATCTGTTCAACAAGCTTTGCATACAACAATTTCAACACGACAATCTAGAAAAGGTGAAATTTCTAGCTGGAAAGCATTTGCGCCGGCACATGCTGGAAAATTAGCTATTGAAGCAGTTGATAGAGCAATGAGAGGAGAAGGGGCGCCGAGTCCAATTTACGAAGGTGAAGACAGCGTAATAGCTTATGTTCTTTCAGGATCCAAGGCAAAATATATTGTTCCTTTACCAAAAGTTAATGAAGAAAAAAAAGCTATTTTAGAAACTTATACCAAAGAGCATTCGGCAGAATATCAATCTCAAGCTTTAATAGATTTAGCAAGAAGTTTAAATAAAAAAATAAAAAATATTTCTGATATTAAAAAAATTGAGATTCACACAAGCCATCATACTCACAACGTAATCGGGACTGGAGCAAACGATCCACAAAAAATGGATCCAAAAGCGAGCAGAGAAACATTAGATCATTCCATCATGTATATTTTTGCAGTGGCTTTACAAGATGGTAGATGGCACCATATAGATTCTTATACTCCCGAAAGAGCCAATACTAAAAGTACTATAGAATTATGGAAAAAAATAAAGACATTCGAGGATAAAAAATGGACAAAAAAATATCATGATCCCAATCCAAACAAGAAATGTTTTGGAGGTCGTGTAATTATTAAAATGAAAAATGGTTCAAAAATTGAAGAAAAAATTGATGTAGCGGACGCCCATCCAAATGGAAAAAATCCTTTCAAAAGAAAAGATTATATTAAAAAATTTAAAACACTCACAAGTGGTATTATAGAAATAGACGAGTCAGAAAGATTTTTAAAAGATGTTCAAAACTTGGTAAATTTAAACAAAACAGAGCTTAGTAAGCTAAATATTCAACTAAAAGAAGATCTACAAAAAAATATAATTTCAAATAGAGCTATTTTTTAATAAATTTTAATAATAGAATAAAAGAAAAGAGGGGGGATAAAATATGGCAAAAGAAATGCTTGCAATAGCAAAACTTAAATCTGGTGAAGGAAAATTTGAAAAGTTCATGGGATTTATGCAATCAGATGAAGGAATGGCTGTAAGAAAAACTATTGCACATGTTGAAAAAACAGTTCCAGCAATAGGACCAGATAAAAGTTATGTTATGTTTAAAGTATCAGTTCATAATGAAGCAGAAATGAAGAAGTTCTCTTCAGGTAATAACCCGATAGCAAAACCTATTTTCGATGAATGTATCGAAGTTGTTGAAATGTATGAATTGAGTAAAGTCAATCTATAAAGATTAACAAATTAAAACCAAGAAGCAAAAGGTTCATTAATCGTAAGCACGCCATAATCTATTAGGCCTCCGATAATTAATTGAACGGCTACTAATAAAATTACTGCTAGTCCAACATATCCAATCCATTTGTGATCTTGAATATATTTTGCAAAATATGAAGCTAATGTTCCCACCAAAATTACTGATAAAACTAAACCAAACAGTAATAGTAAGTAATGTTCTTTTGCTGCCCCGGCTACTCCCAAAACATTATCGAAACTTAAAGTAATATCAGCGATTAAAACTTTATAAACTCCACTCATGAAAGAAGGTTCTTTAGATTGCTTGGTCGGTGATTTTATTTTTTTTACTGTAAATAAATCTATTCTAAGCTCATTAACTATCCATAAAAGAAGTGCACCACCAATTAATTTAATAAAAGCAAATTGAAGTAAAAAAGTTGCTGAAAAAGCAAATATAACCCTAAAAATAAATGCAGCAAAAACTCCCCACATAATGATTTGCTTTCTATTTTTAGGAGCAAAATTTGCCGCAACCATTCCAATGATAATGGCGTTATCGGCAGCCATTACTATATCGATAAGTACAATTTGAATAAATATTAGGGTTTCTTCTAGCACTTTTTTATATTTTTAATTCTATAATCTTAATAATTGTATTGCAATTACTCATTCTACATTGTGAAATAAGAAATTAATAAAATTATGGAGGGAATATGAAATTAATTAAAAATATTCTTGTAACATTAGCTGCGCTAATTTTTAGTGCAAATATTGCTAGTGCTGGAGAAAAATGGGATATGGCCCTTGCTTATGGAGCAGGAAATTTCCATTCAGCAAATGCAACAGAATTTGCTAAAAATGTTACAGAAAAAAGTGGTGGTAAATTAACAATCGTTACTCATCCGGGCGGATCTTTATTTAAAGGTGGAGAAATTTTTAGAGCAGTTAGAACTGGTCAAGCTCCTATCGGAGAAAGATTTATGTCAGCTCTTGGAAAAGAGGATCCACTACTTGAAGTAGACTCGCAGCCATTTTTGGCTACAACTTACGGAGCTGCTATGAGACTATATAAAGCTTCTAAACCTGAAATAGTAAAAAGTTTAGATAGCAAAGGTCTTGTATTTTTATATGCAGTGCCTTGGCCAGCTCAAGGTTTATACAGCAAGAAAGAAATTAACAGTGTAGCAGATTTAAAAGGTTTAAAATTTAGAGCTTATAACTCTGCAACAATTAGAATTGCTGAATTGACAGGAATGGCTCCAACAAAAATTGAAGCAGCAGAAATAAGTCAAGCATTTTCAACTGGTGCTGTTGAAAGTATGATTACTTCACCAACAACAGGAAAAAATTCAAAGATTTGGGAAAATGGCGTAGGTTATTTTTATGATATAGCTGCTTGGTTTCCAAAAAATATGGTGATCGTGAACAAAGATGCATGGAGCAAATTAGATGCAGCAACACAAAAATTAGTAATGTCAGAAGCTGCTAAAGCAGAAAAGAAAGGATGGGATTTATCTAAAAAAGGAAATAAAAACGATAAAAAAGCCCTTTCAGATGCTGGCATGAAAGTTGGAAAAGTTAATTCCGCTTTAAAGAAACATTTTGAAGAAGTGGGAGCTAAAATGTCTAAAGAATGGGCCGATAGAGCAGGCTCACGTGGGCAAGCCGTTCTCGCAGCTTTCAAATAATAAATTTAATTCTTAAAAAAAAGGCCGTATAATTAAACGGCCTTTTTTTATGCTTTGTAAAATTGATAATTATTTAAGAACTCTTTACCGGTTATCAGGTTATATAGCTGCAATTTTTCTTATACTAGTAGCAACATTTATACTTACAGGAATAGCTTCTAGAATATTTGGTTTTTATATCCGAGGTTTAGCAGAATATTCAGGTTACTGCATGGCCGCCTCCTCTTTTCTTGCTCTAGCTTATACGTTTGGAGAAAAAGGACATATAAGAATTACATTATTTTTGGAAAAATCTAATAAAAAAATTAGAAGATATTTAGAATTTTGGTGCTTATCTATAGCAACTTTTTTTTCAGGGTTTCTATCTTTTTATTTTATAAAAATGTTGATGATTTCTTTTAATTTTCAAGAAAGAAGTGAAGGAGCAGATGAAATTTTAATTTGGATTCCTCAAGTTTCAGTGGCTTTAGGTTCTACTATATTCTTTATTTGCGTATTGCACAATTTTATTCTCTTAATTTTAAAAAAAAATAATATTTGATATGCCTGAATTATTTTTAACAATTTTTTTCATTTCAATTTTACTAATTTTTTTAGGTACTGGAATATGGGTGGCTCTTAGCATGGTAGGTGTATCTGCAATCGGAATGTTGCTTTTTACATCACGCCCCGTTGGAGATGCCATGGCCACTACAATTTGGGGAACAAGTTCATCTTGGACATTAACAGCCTTGCCATTATTTGTTTGGATGGGAGAAATATTATTTAGAACTAAATTATCTGAAAATTTGTTTAAAGGTTTGGCACCATGGATGTCCCGTCTTCCCGGCGGATTAATTCATGTTAACGTTGTAGGTTGCGCTTTATTTGCTGCTATTTCAGGATCATCAGCAGCCACTGTAGCTACAGTTGGAAAAATGTCTATTCCTGAATTGAGAAAAAGAAATTACCCAGAAAAATTATTATTAGGAAGTTTAGCGGGCTCAGGAACTTTAGGATTGTTAATACCGCCTTCTATTATATTAATTATTTATGGTGTAACAGTTCAAGAATCCATCGCAAAACTTTTTATAGCTGGAATAATTCCAGGGATCATGATTGCGATATTTTTTATGTTTTATGTTATTGGCTGGTCAGTTCTTAACAAAGACAGTATGCCAAAAAGTGATGAAACCTTTTCTTTTTCACAAAAAATAAAAGATTCAGGTCAACTTATTCCTGTTATTGTTTTAATTGCAGCTGTAATTGGTTCTATATATGTAGGAATTGCTACAGCTACTGAAGCTGCATCCCTGGGTGTGGTTGGAGCATTAATTTTATCTTTTTTTCAAAAAAGTTTAAACAAAGAAACTTTTAAATTATCTTTATTAGGAGCAACAAAAACTTCATGTATGATAGCTTTTATTCTTGCAGGTTCTTCATTTTTATCTCTAGCAATGGGATTTACAGGGCTTCCTCGAGGTTTAGCAATATGGATACAAGAAATGAATTTATCTCCATATGTTTTAATTTTAGTGCTGACAATTTTTTATATTATTCTTGGTATGTTTTTGGACGGCATTTCTGCTGTTGTGTTAACAATGGCAATTATTGAGCCAATGATAAGACAGGCTGGTTTCGATATGATTTGGTTCGGAGTTTTTCTTGTGATTGTAGTCGAGATGGCTCAAATCACACCTCCTGTTGGATTTAATTTGTTTGTACTTCAAGGTATGGCAAATAAAGATATGGGGTTTATTGCCAAAAGTGCTTTTCCATTATTTCTTTTAATGATTCTAGCTGTCGTAGTAATAATTATTTTTCCTGATATAGCATTGTGGTTGCCCGAACAAATGATTCAACAACTTAAATAAGCCGATAAATCAAATGGTCAATTTTTATGTCTTTTGATAGCATTTAATTATGAAAAAACTTTTAGGGATCGTGGTGGAATAACAATATGCAACATTTCTTTGTTCCTATAATTGGTTTGATTATATTAATACTTATCCTGACACTGGTATGAACAAAGAAAATGCAAGTAAACTCTGGAAAATCATACAGGAAGCTGGCGATTAAATAAAAGGATCGTAAGCCCATTGTAGAATTGCCTGTCTCTGTCTTCTTCTGCAAAATAAATCCCCTTCTTCGCAGTTTTTTTTTATTGCTTTTACGTGCCTTGTAAAATTTAACCATCTTTGAATTTGAATTCTATCAATATTTTGAATTCGTCTTCCATTTGCATATCTGCAATACCATTGGAACCATCCAAGAGGATCTTCTTTAAAAATCCATCCTTTTTTTATCCATTCTTCTCTCGTTAAACCTGATTTAACTTTAAATCTGTTCAGTGTTACATCAAACTTTTTACTTAATTTTGCTTTCGTAAACCAAGATTTGGGAAATTCTTTCATTTGTTTTTCATTAAAATAAGATCCACCAAATACTCCCAGCCCAAGCATTTCTTTTGGAGTTAGTTGAGGTTTAAATAATTTATTAATTGGGTCTTTTTCTTTTGGCAAAATTAATTACCTTTTTTTGATTCTAAATAATAATCTAAAGTACAAACCTGAGGTTTATTCGAAATTATAACTAATAAACCGCCAATTATAGCTATATTTTTTAATACAATTGTAAGCTGCGCGGCATCAATAAAAATGTGGTGAGTATGAAAAATTATAGTAACAATAAATACAAATAAAGCTAGTAGAGAAGCAACGATTCTTGTCTTATAGCCAGCTATTAATAATAATGGAATTATAATTTCAAAAGCTACTGATGGATAAAAAAGAAACTCAGGAACGCCATGATCAGACATATACATCATACTCATGTCTGGGTTAAAAAATTTTCTTATCGCTTCAATTAAAAAAAGAGCTGATATAAATATTCTTCCAAATACTTCTACTATGTGCATTTATTTTTTTTCAATAATTTCTTTTAGTTCTGTGTATTCTTCGCAATTACAATTTTTTAACACAGCTAATCTTTTTTTAGCTAGTTCTATTCTATCAGTATTAACGTAAAGCTCTCCCAAATACTCATTAATACCATTGTGATCTGGTTTAATTTTTAAACCTTCTAAATAATATTTTTCAGCTTCCTCTAATTTTCCAGTTTTTCTAAGTGTAAATCCTAAGTAATTTAAAATATCAGGATTATTTTTATCATTTTTGTATGCTTTTTTTAATTTTTCTAAAGCTTTAGAATATAGTTTATTGGCTCTATCAATTTTATTCTTTTCTTCTAATTTTTTTGCTCTTAATACAAATTTTTTTGCAGAAGAGTACAAATCTTTACCACTGGTGATGCCGCCACTACTAGCTCCATGTGATACAGCAACAAGTTGTAAAAAAATAAATCCAGATACTAAAATAAAAAATATTTTTTTTATCATTAAACTTTTTTACAAAAATTTTTTCAACTTATCTAATGGTCGAAGAGTCACACCAGATTTTATAAGACCATCTTTTATTTTTTTTGCTGTTAATACTGCAGTTTTTCCATCACCATGCACACAAACTGAGTCAATGTCACAGGGAATTTGTTTTCCCGAGTAACAGTTTAATGCTTGTGTTTCGACCATTTTTATTACATGTTTTTTTGCAATTTCCGGATCCGTTATCATTGCATTACTCTTTTTTCTAGAAACTAAATTACCATCGTCTTCATAGTTTCTATCTGCAAATATTTCAGCAGCAACTTTTAGACCAAGTTTTTTTCCAGCCTTTTCCATTTGTGATCCAGTTGGAACTAAAAAAATTAAATCTTTATTTGCTTCAATAATTGATTCAGAAATTGTTTTTGCTAAATCATAGTTTTCACAAGCCATATTATTTAAAGCTCCATGCGGTTTCACGTGAGTGACCTTGATTTCTTTATTACTAGCGATGTCTGTTAAAATATTAATTTGATCTATAATCAGTTTTTTTATTTCTTTAGCTGGTAAATCAAGTTTCTTTCTGCCAAAATTTTCTTGATCATTAAAAGAAGGATGAGCTCCTATACTTACGTTATTTTTTTTTGAAATTTCAATTGTTTTTTCCATTGTCGGTTTATCACCTGCGTGATATCCGCAAGCAATATTTGCTGAGTTAACTATTTCTAGCAATAATGGGTCATTTTTGGTTGAATGTAACTTTGAACTTTCCCCCAAGTCACAATTAATGTTAATTTCCATCTTTTAAGTCCTTAGTTTATTTAATAAATAATAGCGATTATTATATCAGTTTATGTTCAAGAAACTAAAAAATATTGGCGATTGTGGCATTGTTTGTGATTTTGGCGAAGAGGTAAATCAAGAAATAAATACAAACGTTATAAAGTTATTTCACCACGTAAAGATGGAGGTTTTAAAAGGTAATTTAGAGGGAATATTAAATTACACACCATCATATAATAAATTAATTATAAATTTTGACCTAGAAAAAATAAATTCGTCTAAAATTTTAAATTTTTTAAAATCAGTAGATTTTTCCAAAATAAGTCTTTCTCAAAGGAGCAAAAAATGGGTAATTCCTATTTGTTATGATTTTGAGATGGATTTAGAGAATATGAGTAAAACATTAAAGATAAATAAAGAAGAAATTATAAATATTCACTTAAATACTATTTTTTTTGTGTATATGATTGGCTTTATACCAGGGCATCCTTTTATGGGTGATTTAAATTCAAAACTTTTTTTAAATCGTTTAAAAACCCCGAGAGTTAAAATACCACCCGGATCAGTTGGAATTGTGGAAAAATTTTGTAATATTTATCCTTATGAAAGTCCGGGAGGCTGGAATATAATAGGAAGAACTCCTATTAAGCTTTTTGATACACAAAAAGAAACTAACCCATGTCTTTTATCACCAGGTGACACAGTAACATTTAAATCAATTTCAAAAGAAGAATATAAAAAATTAGCAAATGAGTAATAATTTTTTCAAAATTTTAAGGCCAGGTATTAACACTACTTTTCAAGACCAAGGTCGTTTTCATATGCAACATCTTGGGGTAACACCAGGAGGATGTATGGATTTAAAGTCATTTTTAATTGCAAATGCTTTAGTTGGCAATTCTAAAAATGAAGGTGTTTTGGAATTTGCGTATCAGGGACCCTTGTTAAAATTAATTAAAGGTAATGCAAAAATTTCTATTACGGGAAACGTTTTTTTTCAAATAATTAAATCAAATAAAAAAATAGACGGTGAATGTAATAGAAGCTATTTTTTGGAGGAAGAAGATGAGATTGATATTTTAGCAACAAAAGAATCGACCTATGGATATATGGCCATAGAAGGAGGGTTTGATGTAAAACCTTTTTGTAAAAGCATTTCAGTTTTGTCTAGAGCAGCAATTGGACCCAATGAGGGAAAAAAAATTAAAATAAATGATAAAATAAATTTTAAAATGAATAGTAAAAATAAAAAAAGTTTTTCAACTAAAGTTAAAACAAATAACAATAATATAATCAGAGTTTTAGAAGGGCCTCAATTTGATTATTTTTCAAAAGAAAGTCACAAAAATTTTTTTTCTGAAGAATATAAAATTTCTAATTTAACAGATCGAATGGGCATGAGACTAAAAGGCGCAGTCATGAAAAATATTTTTAATACAAATATTAGATCAGAAGGAATTACCAAGGGTGCTATACAAGTACCGGCTGATGGTCAGCCAATTATATTATTAACTGATTATCCAACAATAGGGGGATATCCTAAAATAGCAAACGTAACATCTGTAGATTACAATTTATTGATTCAAAAAACTCCAGGACAGAAAATACTTTTTAAGCTTATTAAGTTGCGTGAAGCTGAGCAATTGTATAAAGAACATCTCAATAGTATTTCAGAAATAATAAAAAATATTAAAGAGATAAATTGACTTTATTAAATAAAATTCCCGGTTCAGTTTTAGTTTTATTAGGAGCTTTATGCTTAAGTTTTGGAGGCATAATTGTTAAATCTTTTGAGGGCGCCAATTTGTGGCAAATTCTTTTTTGGAGACAGATTTTTTTTTCAATTATTGTAGCTTTGTATTTATTAATTACGTATAAAAAAAATTTCTTTAAATCTTTTCATACTTCAGGAATACCAGGATTTGTAGCTGGGGTATTTTTGGGAATTGGTTTTTCCGCCTATGTTTTTGCAATGTATCATACCACTGTTGCTAATACACTTTTTATAATTTCAACAGAAACAATTTTTTTAGCGTTATTTGGATACATTTTTTTAAAGGAAAAAATTAATTTAGTAACATTAATCTCTATTATTATGGGTATGTCAGGAGTGCTTATTATAATTGGCAGCTCGTTATCTATTCAAACAAGCAGCCAATTTTTTGGTAATATTATTGCTTTTATAATGCCTATTTCGTTTGCTGTATTAATTGTAATAGTCAGAAAATATCCAAAAGTTGATATGATTCCAGCACAATTTGTTGCAGGAATTTTTGCTGCTTTTATTGGATATTTAATTGCTGGCAAATTATCTATTTCACCTCATGATTTATTTTTAGGATTTTTAGCAGGCACTTTTCAAATTGGTTTTGGATTTATAATGATTACTATTGGATCTCAAACTACACCAGCGGCCGTAGTAGGAATTTTAATGTTAACAGAAGCAGTATTTGGACCTATATGGGCTTGGCTTTTTATAAATGAAATTCCGCCAATAAGTGTCATAATTGGTGGTGGAATAATTATATTTGCTATAATTTTTGAGTTTTTTTTCAGTAAAAAAATTAAGTAATTATTAAGCTAATAGTACTGCAGCCGATAAAAATAAAAAAGTTACTGACCACGATAAATAGAATAAAATTTTCATAAATTAATTAATAAAAGGTCCAATTACTAAAATTGACCAATAAAATAACAAAAAAGTATAAAATATTACAAATCTCATTTGTCGCATTATGTATTCTTAGATTGTGTTAAAAATATGTAAACACTATTAAAAGAAAAATAAAAAATAAAACTTTTTGTCGCAGATCCCAAACAAATTTTTTTGATAAGTAGCTGGTTATATGAAAGTTGATAAAATATCAGTTTTAGTAGAAATGGCTTGGTCTGATAAAATATCTTTTGAGGAAATTAAAAAAAAAATTGGATTTTCTGAGAAAGAAGTCATCAAAATTATGAGAAAAGTCCTTAAAAAAAGAAGTTATATTTTATGGCGGAAACGTGTACGAGGAAGACCAGCAAAACATAGAAAATTAACTAAATTTAGGTTAATAAATCCACAAAAATAAAAGCAACACAATTGTTGATACAACTGCTTATGTTGTGATAACCTCGACTAGCTTTAATAAGCGGGAGAGACTGCTAAATATTGCAGCGCCGAAGGAGCAACCACCCCGGAAACTCTCAGGCAGAAGGACCGTACACATAATAACTCTGGAAAGAAGGCTTAGCCTCACCGAAGGAGTAAATCTCTCAGGTAACTAGACAGAGGGGGCTTGGTAAGGGTTATTATGGAAACACAAAAAACAGCTTTGTACGATTATCACAAAAGTCTTGGAGCCAAGTTTGTTCCTTTTGCTGGCTATGAAATGCCCGTGCAATACTCTTCAGGAATCGTAGACGAACATAAACTAACTAGAAGTAGCGCAGGTATGTTTGATGTCTCGCACATGGGGCAATTATCAATAGAAGGAAGCGAAGAAATAGCAATTGAATTGGAAAAAATTATTCCTATAGATCTAAGGAAAATAAAACTTAATCAATCAAAATATTCTTTCCTTACCAACGAAGAAGGGGGAATTCATGATGATTTAATTGTAACTAAAGTTGAAAAAGGTTTT
This sequence comes from uncultured Pelagibacteraceae bacterium, assembly GCA_902606835.1. Classification (GTDB taxonomy): domain Bacteria; phylum Pseudomonadota; class Alphaproteobacteria; order Pelagibacterales; family Pelagibacteraceae; genus AG-414-E02. Next base: position 48,723 of record CACLHW010000005.1, on the reverse strand, counting down.
AATATTATTCTCAATGCCGCATGTAAAAATAATGATTTTAAAATAATAAGTGGTTCACTTAAAAATAAATTTAAAATAACTTTGCATGAGAATTTATCTCTCCTTGCTTTGCAAGGACCAAAATCATCACAAATATTAGAAAAAATAATTAGTGGAGTTTCTTCTCTTAAATTTATGAATGGAAATAAATTTTCTTATAATGGTGAAGAAGTTTATATCACTAGATCTGGTTATACAGGAGAAGATGGATTTGAAATTTCTATATCAAATAAACTAGCCGAAGATCTTGCAAAAAAATTAATATCACAAAATGTAAAACCAATTGGTTTGGGAGCTAGAGATACTCTAAGATTAGAAGCTGGATTGTGTCTTTACGGTCACGACATAAATAAATCTACAAGTCCGATTGAAGCAAATCTTAAATGGGCAATATCTAAGAGAAGAAGAGAAGAGGGTGGTTTCGTAGGGTATGAAAAAATTAAATCAGATTTAAATGGAAGTTTAAGCAGATTGAGAGTTGGTATTAAACCTGAAGGAAAAATTATAGCCAGAGAAGGGGTTAAGGTTTTTTCTGACGATGGTAATAAAATTGGATCTATTACAAGTGGCACTTTTGGTCCAAGCGTAAACGGGCCTATTGCGATGGGTTATGTAAAATTAAATTTTTCAAAACCAGGAACGAAGGTTTTCTTGGAAGTTAGAGGTAAGAAGCATGAAGCCAAGATATCAGAACTTCCTTTTTATAAAAAAAGATATGTGAGGTAAAAAAAATGAGTGAAAAAAAATATTCAAAACAACATGAGTGGGTTACTATAGAAGGAGATGTTGCGACTGTCGGTATTACGGCACACGCTGCTGAAATGCTAGGAGATGTTGTATTTGTTGAGTTACCGGAAAAAGGAAAGAATGTAGAAAAAGAAGGACAGGCGGGAGTAGTAGAGTCAACAAAGGCAGCTAGCGATGTTTATACACCAATAACTGGAGAAATTACTGATACAAATCAATCTATTGTAAACGATCCCGGTGCCGTGAACAAAGATCCAGAAGGTGCAGCCTGGTTTTTTAAAATTAAAATAAAAAACAAATCAGAATTAGATAAATTAATGAGCAAAGCTGATTACGACAAGTTTGCAAAGGAGAATCCAAACTAAATGTTAAAAAACGCCCAGAAAGATTTTATCCAAAGGCACATAGGAGCTTCCAAAGAAGAGCAAAAAGTTATGCTTAAAGAATTGGGCTATAATAACTTAGATGAGTTAATTTCTAAAACAGTGCCAGAGAAAATTTTATTAAAAGAAAATCTAAGTATTGGTGAACCTAATTCAGAGTATAAAGCACTTAGAAAATTAAGAGATATATCTCAAAAAAATAAAATTTATTCTAATTTTATTGGAATGGGATATTACGGAAATTATACACCATATGTAATACTAAGAAATATTTTGGAAAATCCTGGATGGTATACTTCTTATACTCCGTATCAACCAGAAGTGGCTCAGGGAAGACTCGAGATGCTTTTAAATTTTCAGCAGATGGTAATTGATTTTACAGGGATGGATATTGCGAATGCATCTCTTTTAGATGAAGGTACAGCCGCAGCCGAAGCTATGGGTTTAAGTTATAGAATTTGCAAAAGTGACACCAAAAAAGTTTTTGTCTCTAAAAATTGTCACCCTCAAACCATTGATGTGATTAAAACAAGGGCCGAACCATTAGGTTTAAAAATAATAGTAGGGGATGAAGACAAAGACATTAACGAGAATATTGTGTGTGGGATTATACAATATCCAGGAACTTTAGGAGATATAAAGGATCCTAGTGAAGCTATTAGTAAAATACATAAACAAAATGGAAAAGCAGTATTGGTTTGTGATTTATTGGCTCTTGCCAAAATTAAAACACCTGCTGAATTAGGAGCCGATATAGCAGTGGGAAGCGCACAACGTTTTGGAATCCCAATGGGTTATGGAGGTCCCCACGCCGCGTTTTTCGCTACTAAAGATGAATACAAAAGATCAATGCCTGGAAGAATAGTTGGTGTTTCAGTGGACAGGCATGGCAACAAAGCTTACAGACTAGCTCTTCAAACGAGAGAACAACATATAAGAAGAGATAAAGCTACAAGCAATATTTGTACCGCACAGGCTTTGCTTGCTATAGTTTCAGCGGCATATGCTGTATACCATGGCCCAAAAGGAATTAAAAAAATAGCAGATACTGTTTCACAACTTACTAAAAATTTTGCTGATAAATTAAAACAATCTGGTTATGAACTTTACTCAGATTATTTCTTTGATACCGTTACTGTAAAAACATTAGATAAAACAGATAAAATTTATAAAAACGCACTAGATCAAAAAGTAAATATAAGAAAAGTCAATTCTGAGATGTTAGCAGTTTCATTTGATGAAAGAAAAAATCTTTATAGAGCTAATCAGGTTTTAAAAATTTTTAACTGTTCAGAAACAATTAAGGAAACGACTAAAGAAACGACAAACAAAAGCTTATCTAATCTACCAAAAACTTTATTAAGAAGTTCAACATATTTAGATCATCCAGTTTTTAATAGTTACCATTCTGAAACCGCAATGCTTAGATATTTAAAGAAATTAGAAGACTCTGATATTGCGTTGAATAGATCAATGATAGCTTTAGGTTCATGCACAATGAAATTAAATTCAGTTTCTGAAATGATACCTGTAACATGGAAAGAATTTTCACATCCACATCCATATTCTCCCATCGAACAAATGGATGGTTACAGAGAATTATTTACTGATTTGAAAAATTGGCTAAGAACAATAACAGGTTTTTCTGGTGTTTCTTTGCAACCAAATGCTGGGGCCCAAGGAGAATTTGCTGGCTTAATGGTTATTAGAAAGTTTCATGAAAAAAATGGTCAAAAAAATAGAAATGTTTGTTTAATACCGAGCTCTGCGCATGGAACTAATCCAGCAAGCGCTCAAATGGCCGGTATGAAAGTTGTTGTTGTTAATTGCGATTCATATGGAAATGTAGATTATGAAGATTTAAAGAAAAAGACCGAAGAATATTCAGATACTTTGTCCACACTAATGGTAACTTATCCGTCAACTCACGGAGTTTTTGAAGAAAAAATAAAGGATATTTGTGATTTAGTTCATAAACATGGTGGTCAAGTTTATATGGATGGAGCAAATCTAAATGCATTAGTTGGTATTGCAAAACCAGGAAATTTCGGCCCTGATGTTTGTCATATAAATTTACACAAAACATTCTGTATACCTCATGGTGGAGGCGGTCCAGGAATGGGGCCTATAGCCTGTAAAAAACATTTAGAAATTTATTTACCAAGTCATCCAGTGATTGATTGCGGCACCCCTTCTGGAATAGGGGCAATCTCAGCAGCTCCTTGGGGAAGCTCTAGCATTCTCTCTATATCATGGATGTATATTAAAATGATGGGCGCAGAAGGTTTAAAACTTGCTACTCAAAATGCAATTTTAAATGCAAATTATATAGCACATAAACTTAAAGATCACTTTCCAATTTTATATAAAGGAAAAAATGGAAATGTAGCTCATGAATGCATTATAGATATTAGAAAAATTAAAAAGGAAACAGGAATTACAGAAGAAGATATAGCAAAAAGATTAATCGATTTTGGTTTTCATGCACCTACGATGTCTTGGCCTGTTCCAGGTACAATGATGATAGAACCGACGGAAAGTGAAAATTTGTCAGAGATTAATAGATTTTGTGATGCGCTGATTAAAATAAAAGAAGAAATTAATAAAGTTAAGAATGAAGAATTTGATAAAATAGACAACCCTTTAAAAAATGCACCACATACGCATATAGAACTTACCGCCAATGAATGGAAACATAAATATGATAGAGAGAGCGCAGCATATCCGTCTGCGACTTTAAAATCTTATAAGTACTGGCCCCCTGTTGCTAGAGTAGACAATGTTTATGGAGATAAAAATCTTTTCTGCTCTTGCCCTTCAATGGATGATTACAAAGAATCTGCTGCATAAAAAATTAATATGAAGATTGCTGTTATAGGTTCAGGCATTTCTGGTCTGAGCGCTGCTCATTTTTTATCTAAAAATCATAAAGTTGATTTGTTTGAAAAAAATGATCATTTTGGCGGACATTCTTACACTGTAGAAGTTTCTTCAAAAAATTCAAAAGAACTAATCTCAATAGATTTAGGATTTATAGTTTTTAATAAAATAAACTATCCTAATCTTTTAAATTTATTTGAAAAACTTCAAGTTAATTATGAAAAAAGCGATATGTCTTTTTCAGTTTCGGTTAGAGGATCAAATATCGAATATTCAGGAGCAGGTTTAAAAGGACTGTTTGCAAACAAATACAATATTTTAAATCTAAGTTTTATAAAAATGATTAAAGAAATATTTTTTTTTTATAAAATTGCTGACAAAATGAACAATAAAAATTTTAAAAATCAAACATTAGGAGAATTTTTACATTCTAAAAAAATGTCAGATTATTTTATTAAGTTTCATATTATTCCTATGGTATCAGCTATATGGTCAGTGCCAAATAATTCTGCGTATGAAATGCCCATGTCATTATTTATAAATTTTTTTCAAAATCATGGACTTTTTAAATTTAAAAATAGGCCACAGTGGTACACAGTTTCAGGTAGAAGCAAAACTTATGTTAAAAAAATTTTAGAAACTATTAATGGTGAATATTTTAAAAACTACAAAATCAGAAATGTCTTGCGAAATAAAAATAGCGTCAAGTTATATTACGGATCATCAAATGAATATTTTGAATACGACAAAGTTGTGTTTGCCGTTCATGCAAATGAAGCATTAGAATTAATTGACAATCCAACAGAAAATGAAAAAAAAATATTAAAAAATTTCCAATACAAAAAAAATATAGGATACCTTCACAATGATGATTGTTTAATGCCTAAAAGAAAAAATGCTTGGTCCAGCTGGAACGTAATTTTAGACAAAGATGAAAAAAATAAAATTTGTGTTACATATTGGTTAAATAAACTGCAAAATTTAAAAAGTGATAAAAATTATTTTCTTACGTTAAATCCATTTTTATCAATATCTGATAATAAAATTATAAAAAAAGTTGAGTTCACCCACCCTTTTTATGACATGAAAACAATTAATGCCCAAAAATATCTTTCAGATCTTCAAGGAGTTAATAATAGTTGGTTTTGTGGAAGTTATTTTGGTTATGGATTTCACGAAGATGGATTAAATTCAGGAATAGATGTGTCAAATAAATTATGAATTCATTTAATTCATGCATATACACAGGTTTTGTAACTCACAGGAGATTTAAACCCAAAAGACATTTTTTTACCTACAAAACATTTTCTTTATTAGTTGATCTAAAAGAGATAAAAACTCTTGAAAAAAAAATAAAATTTTTTTCCTATAACAAATTAAATATATTAAGTTTTTATGATATTGATCACGGACCAAGAGATGGAAGCTCCTTAATTTATTGGGTAAAAAAAACACTTTCCGAAGCCAAAATAAATATTGGATCAGGAAATATTAAATTACTTTGTTATCCACGTTTTTTTGGATATGTGTTTAATCCGTTAAGCATTTTTTACTGTTATGATGATTATTTTCAGTTAAAAGCGATTCTTTACGAAGTAAAAAATACTTTTAATGAACAACACACTTACGTTTTTTCGGCTTCATCCTCTTCAAATTTAATTTTGCACAAATGTAATAAAAAATTTTATGTTTCTCCTTTTATGGAAATGGAAACAATATACAACTTTAGATTGTTAAAACCTGGAAAAATTTTAAAAGTTTTTATTAAACAGTCAGATTCCAAAGGTCCTTTGCTTACAGCATGTCAGGTAGGAAAAAGGCTAGAAATGAGTAGTAAAAATTTGCTTTTTCAATTTTTGAAACATCCTCTCATGTCTTTCAAGGTAATTGCGGCGATACATTTTGAAGCATTAAGATTATGGATTAAAGGGGTTAAACATGTACCAAGAAAAAAAAGAATAAGAAATAATTTATCTATAGAAAAAAAATAAATATGATTTTAAACCGTATTGCAGATTTGTTTGTTATTTGGAATTTAAAAAGAATTTCTTTCGGGTATTTAAATTTAATTGATGCAAATGAAAAAGAATATTTTTTTGGAAAAAACGATAGCTTTCCAAAAGCAAAAATAAAAATTAATGATCCAAGTTTTTGTTACAATATACTTAGAAAGGGCAGCGCAGGATTGGCGGAAAGTTATATGCGAGGATCATTTGAAACTAATGATTTAACATCACTAATAGAGTTAAGTGCTAAAAATATAAATATAACACATAAATTTTCTGGATATTTTGAATTTTCATTACTAAAAAATTTTTTAAAAAGAAATATATTTAATAATACAAAAAAGAGAAGTAAAAAAAAATATATCTTTACATTATGACTTAGGAAATAGTTTTTTTTCTACTTGGCTTGATAAAACGCTTACATATTCCTGTGGCATATTCCATTCTTCAAAAGAAAGTTTAGAACAAGCTCAAATAAATAAGTACAACAAATTGATTAGTATGGTTAAACCAAAAAGAGGAGATAAAGTTCTAGAAATTGGATGTGGCTGGGGTGGTTTTGCTGAACATCTTGCAAAAAATTACGATATAAAATTAGATTGTATTACTATTTCAAAGAAACAATATATTTTTACAAAAGAAAGAATTAGACTTAGTGGATTAAATAATAAAGTGAATGTTAAAATGATGGATTTTAGAGATCTTAAAAATAAATATGATGTTATAATTTCCATAGAGATGATTGAAGCTGTAGGAGAGAAATATTTAGACAAATATTTTGAAATCATAAAAGAAAATTTATCTCCAGGAGGAAGAGGTGCCATTCAAGCAATTATTATTAAAGATGAATTATATAATAGATACAGAACAAAAGAAGATTTTATACAAAAATATATTTTCCCCGGCGGTTTTCTGCCTTCTTTTCAATCTATAAACAAATTATCAAATAAATCTGGTTTAAAAATTGATGACTATTACCTATATGGCTCACATTATTCTAGTACTTTACAAAAATGGAGAGAAAGTTTTTTAAATTCGTGGGATCTTATTTCTAGGCAAGGTTTCGATATTAATTTTAAAAAAATGTGGGATTTTTATTTTTCCTATTGTGATGCTGGGTTTAAATCAAAAAACATTGATTTAGTTCAATTTTCACTTTGTAACAAATGAGAATTGTAACATTATTAATTTTAATTTTAACATTGAACAGTTGTTCAGGAATGAAACCAATAGATTATATAAATCAAAAACCAAGACTTATTATAGAAGATTATTTATCTGGCAATGTAAAAGCTTGGGGTATTTTGCAAAATAGATCCGGTAAAGTGATAAGGCAATTTTCAGCTAATTTAAATGGAAAATGGGACGGAAAACAACTAGTTTTAGATGAAAAATTTAACTGGTCTGACGGTGAAGTTCAAACAAGGCAATGGAAAATAAATAAAATTGATGAAAATAATTACGAAGGAACAGCAAATGATGTTATTGGTAAAGCCAAAGGCTATTCGTATGGACCTGCATTTAAATTTGAATATGTCTTATTAGTTCCTGTCAAAGGCAAACAAATGAAAATTACTTTTGATGACTGGATATTTATGCAAAATGATAAAGTTGCAATTAATAGAGCCAAAATGACTAAGTTTGGAATAAAAGTTGCAGAATTAACCGTTTTGTTCGTAAAAGATTAATACTTAATAGTTTTCATTCCTTTTTTTATTATAAAAAAGTATAACCAATTCGGCATAATTTTTAATAATTTCATTATCATTGTAAAAGCTATAGGAAAATGAATTTCAAATACATTTTTTTTTGTTAAACCAACAAACATTTTTTCTGCAGCAAATTCAGGAGATTTAATCAGTGGCATTGGGAATTTGTTTTTATCTGTCATAGGAGTTTTGATAAAACCAGGGCTTATCAATGAAACTCTTACATTGTATCTTTTAAAATCAAAGTAAAGACTTTCAGCTAGACTTGTTAGCGCAGCTTTTGAAGCGCAATATCCCGAAGCTGCTGGCAAACCTCTATAACCAGCCACCGAGGAAACTATAGAAATGTGGCCACTTTTTTTCTCTCTAAAATGATTATTAACAGCCATAATTGAGTTTAAAGTTCCAAAAAAATTTGTTTCCATTATTTCCCTAATTTTTTCTGAACTTAATTTTTTTTCTGCGTCCGGGTCATGGATTCCTGTGCAAAAAACAACAATATCTATTGTTTTAAATTTTTTTACTATGTTAAGAAAAATATTTTTAGTTTCGCTTTCATTTTTCACGTCCAGAGGAAAAGGGTGAATATTAGGATTTTGACTGTTTAGTTCTTTAAGTAAATTTTCTCTTCTAGCAGATGCGGCAACTTGCCAACCTTCGTTTGCAAATTTTATTGCGAGCGCTTTTCCTATTCCACTGCTTGCACCTGTAATCCATACATTTTTTAACATAATCTTAATTTAAACACTTTTTATAAAAATGTAATAGAAAATGTGCGACAAGATGTGCGTAGAATTAAAAAAGGTTGAATTTATATATTATTTTTAGATGAAGAAAAAATATCTCATATTCGGTGCCACAGGTTCTATTGGCTCAAGCCTAGCAAACCAAATGTATAACGAAAAACAAGATTGTCATTTAATAGGAAGAAATGAAGAAGAATTAAAAAAAATTGCAAGCAATCTAAATTACTCTTATTCAGTATGCGATGTGCTTAAACTTAATTTTGCCGACAAGTTATTTAAAGATTTAAATGAAACCGAAGTTCTAGGAATGGCTTATTGTGTAGGTTCAATTGATTTGAAACCACTTAGAATAACAAAAGCAAAAGATTTCGTTTCTAGCTATGTTTTAAATTTAGTAGCCGCTACCGACATTATTAGAACATTTCAGGATAATTTAAAAAGAAACAATGGATCAATTGTAATGTTTTCTACGGTAGCAGCAAAAAAAGGATTTCCAAATCATAGTATAATTTCCCCCGCAAAAGCTGCTGTTGAAGGTTTAACAGTAGCTCTTGCTGCTGAGCTAGCTCCACATACTAGAGTAAATTGTATTGCTCCTAGTTTAACCAAATCAAAAATGTCGTCATTTTTATTACAAAACTTGAAAAGTATAGATTCTATATCCAAACAACATCCTTTAAAAAGAATTGGAGAAGGCCTGGATGCAGCAAATTTAGCCAAATTTTTGCTTTCTAAAAATAGCTCATGGATAACTGGACAAATAATTGGAGTCGACGGAGGCAGAGCAACAATAGCTTAAAATCATGTTTTCAAAAAAGCAGATAAATTTAAAAGCTTGGATGATGCAAAATTGGAGAACAAAATCAGGAAAAAAATCTTCGGTGACGGGAGAGCGTTATTTGCCAGAAAAAGCTATTAAGGCTCTTTCTTCTTTTGAATATAGACTTACGACAAAAATGAAGCGAAACGCTTCAAAAATAGGCAAACAATTTTCAAAACAACCGAAATATATAGCTGAAAAAATAAGAAAGTATAGAAACGAATGGAAAATTGATAATAAAATTAAACACAGCAATTATACAAAACCTAATCTTAGGAAAAAATTGTTTAATGAAATTAAAGCTAGCAAAACACACGGGACCAAAGCAGGACAGTGGTCAGCACGAAAAGCTCAACTATTAGCAAAAAAATATAAAGCTTTAGGAGGAGGGTATTATTAATGTCATTAACTAAAAAAATTATCTCTTTATTAATATTTACTCTTCTTGCCTTTGGAGCTTCTGCGTGGGGAAGTTATGTAACAAATTTATACAAAGAGCCTTGGTATTCTATGATCGTAAAACCTTCATTTAATCCACCCGAATGGGTTTTTGCTCCTGTATGGATAACTTTATATATAGCTATGTCAGTTGCTATATGGTTGATTTGGATTAACCCAAAGAGAGATGAGAAAATCATTTACATATACTTTATTCATCTGCTCATTAATGGAAGCTGGAGTATATTTTTTTTCGGACTTCACCTAATACTTGCATCTTTAATAATAATTGTAATTATAATTTTTTTCGTCATTTGGTTAATTAAATTATATTACCCTATCAACAAAATTAGTTCATATTTAATGGTTCCTTACCTTTTGTGGCTAAGTTATGCATTTGTTTTAAATTTCTATATTTTTATACTTAATTAAGTTGTGGTATATTTCCTTAAAAAGGGGATTCATGGATGATGTAGTTGTTGTTGGCGGAGGAATTATTGGTGTTGCAACAGCATATTTTTTATCAAAAGAGGGAAGAAAAGTAAGAGTTATTGAAAGAGACCCTGCTTATAAAAAAGCATCCTTTCCTTTATCTTTAGGTGGTTTTAGAAGACAATTTTTTCAAAAAGAAAATATTAATCTAGGCAAATTTGCTTTGGAGTTTATTTCTGATATTTCCAATACATTAAAAACAAAAAAAAATCCAAACCCAACTGCAAGCATGGTGCCAAATGGTTATTTATTATTGTTTGGACCTGAACACGCTAAAGAGCAGTATGAAGCATTAAAAAATCATAAAGCATGTAATGCTGGTACCAAAAACATTCCTGCAAGTAAGTTAAAAGAAGTTTTTAGCTGGATAAATCCTGAAGGTTTAGAAACAGCCACTTATACTGATAGTAAAATTGAAGGTTGGATTGACCCCCATATGTTTCATAATGCTTTAAAAAATAAAGCTATTGAATTGGGAGCAAAGTTTGAAAAAGGAGATGTTAAAAAAATTAGTGACATCAAAGCAAAAACTATTGTATCTGCGGCAGGCTGTTGGACTAAAGAGTTGCTCGATGACATTCCTGTTGCACCCCAAAAACATACGGTCTTTAGAGTAAAATGTCCTAAACATTATCCAGAAATGCCTTTAACAGGAGATCTGCCATCAGGAGTTTACTGGAGACCTGAAGGTAAGGAATATTTGGCCGGATCTCCAAATTCTAAATTTGATTGTCCAGATTTAGAACCAGAATGGGATGATTTTGAAAGTCTTGTATGGCCTGCATTAGCAAATAGAGTTCCTGAATTCGAGCAATTAAAGTTAACTGGAGGCTGGGCCGGGTATTACGATTGTAATGTATTAGATAATAATGCCATTGTTGGAAAACATCCTAAATATGAAAATGTATTTTTGGCAACTGGATTTACCGGAAGAGGCTTGATGCAATCACCTGGTATCGGTAGAGGCTTAACTGAATTAATCACTACTGGAAAATATCAAACTATAGATTTATCCTGTTTTGGACTGGATAGAATTTTTGCTAAGCAAAAAAGAACAGAACCTTACGTTTTGTAAATTAAGTGCCACAAAAAGTTTTATATATTTTATCACTAGGTGGAGCAGGTGATTGATATTTATTAACTTCTTTACCACCTTCATATGGTTTTTCTAAAATTTTTAGTAAGTTTTTTGCCGGATTTAAATCGCCACTATTTGCGGATTCTAAAGCTTCTTCTACTTTATGATTTCTAGGAATAACCAACGGGTTGTTTAAACGCATTAATTTTAAAGATTTTTCGGGTGAATTATTATTTGTTTTTAAACGTTCTTGCCATTGTTTTTCCCAAGCAATAAAACTTTGATTGTCATATATTTTGTTTTTTTCAAGATTTTGATTCATCAAAAAACAAAAAGTATTTGTGTAATCAGCTTTATTTTTATGCATCCAAGTTAATAAATCCATAATTAGTTTTTCATCCTTAGTTTCTTTTCCTAATAAACCTAATTTATTACGCATCATCTCAAACCAATTTTTGGTATATATTTCAGAAAAACTATTTACAATTTCAGTTGCAATCTTAATACCAGTATTTTTATCTTCAGCGATTAACGGCACAAGACATTCAGCGAACCTAGCCAAATTCCATTTAGCAATTCCAGGTTGGTTAAAAAAAGCATAACGTCCATTTTCATCTATTGAACTAAATACTGTTTCTGGATCGTAAGTATCCATAAAGGCACAAGGACCATAATCAATTGTTTCTCCCGATATAGTCATATTATCAGTATTCATTACTCCGTGGATAAAACCAACGCGCATCCAATCAACAATAAGTTTTGATTGTTTTTCAATTACAATTTTCAATAAGTCAATAGCTGGAGTTTTTGAATCTTTAATATTTGGATAATGACGATCTATTGTATAATCAAATAAAGTTTTTAAATCTCTTTTATCTTCAGCAATAACAGTATATTGGAAAGTTCCTACTCGAATATGACTTTCAGCAACTCGAGTTAGTACAGCACCATCCAAAGCATTTTCGCGAATAACTTTTTCTCCTGTTTTAACAACCGCTAAACTTCTCGTGGTAGGGATTCCAAGACCAAACATTGCTTCACTAATAATATATTCTCTTAACATTGGGCCTAAAGCAGCTCTACCGTCACCATTTCTTGAGTAGGGCGTTTTCCCAGAACCTTTAAATTGAATATCAAAACGTTTATTATTTCTTGATAAGTGTTCACCTATGATAATTGCACGACCATCACCCAGAAGAGTAAAATGTCCAAATTGATGGCCAGCATATGCTTGCGCTATCGTATCAGATCCCTCGGGCAATAAATTTCCTGAAAAAATTGAAGCTAAATTTTTATCACTTACATCAGTAAAATCTAATCCTAACATTTTAGATAGAGAGTGATTTAAAACAATGAGTTCCGGAGCCTTTACAGGTGTTGGAGGCAATTTAGTTAACATACTATTTGGCAACTTTGAATACGTATTATCAAATCGCCAACCTATTTTATTGTTATTAGACATATACAAAAATGTAACTAGTAATTAAGCTTTTAATACTTCAGCTTGATCTTTTTCAGCCACAACTTCTGTTTTAAATTGATTTGATATTTTTTGAACTTCAACGGCTGACACTTTATATTCTGCACACATTGTTTCTTCATCTTTTCCATGACCAGTTACCATATTGACCATATGTTCTGGAAAATGAAAAGTAGTAAAAACTATACCTTCTTTAACTTTTTCCGTTACTTCAACTTTTAAAGAAACTTCACCTCTTCCTGAATAAAGTCTTCCAATATCACCCGTGTTTAACTCTCTATACTTTGCATCTTTTGGATGAATTAATAAAACGTCTTCATCTACAATTTTAATATTTTTAGTTCTTTTCGTCATCGTTGCCGCATTATAGTGCTGTAATACTCTACTTGTAGTTAGTATTAATGGAAAATCTTTTTTATTTTTCTCTAATTCACTACTTTCTTTCCAGTCAAAATACTTAATTCTACCTTTTCCTAATTTGAATTCTTTTTCATGCAGAATTTTTGTATCTGTTCCATCTTCTTTCACTGGCCATTGTAATCCTAGTTTTCCAAGTCTTTCTCGAGTTATTCCTTTGAAGAAAGGAACTACATCAGCAATTTCAGCTAAGACTTGGTCAGCATCATATATTGGTTGATTGTAACCAAGTTTCTGCATCATTTCTGTAACTATAACTCCATCTGGTTTCGTTCCTGGCAAAGGTTTTGCTGCTTTATTAACTCTTTGAACTCTTCTTTCAGTATTTGTAAAGGTACCATCTTTTTCTAGGAAAGTTGTTCCAGGCAAAACTACGTCTGCATGTTTAGCTGTTTCACTCATAAATATTTCCTGAACTACTAGTAGGTCCAATGAATTCATTGCTTTAGCAACATGAGCGCTATTAGGATCTGTTTGAACAACATCTTCACCAATAATCCATACAGCTTTTACTTCTTTATTAATTGCTGCATCAAAAATTTGTGGTATTTTTAATCCAGCCTTCGTTGGGTGAACAACGCCGTATTTTTCAGTATAAAAATTTTGGATTTTTTCATCCGCGACTGGAAAATATCCTGCACCTTGATGTGGTTGACATCCCATATCAGCAGCACCCTGAACATTATTTTGACCTCTTAGCGGATTAACCCCAACACCTTTTCTTCCAATATTTCCTGTTATCATCGCAAGATCGGCAATTAGCATTACTGTTTTTGAGCCTTGTTCCTGCTCTGTAACCCCAAGACCATGAAACTCCATTGAATTTTTTGCAGTTGCATATGCTATTGCAGCTTCTTTTACTTGCTGTTTATCAACACCCGCAACCTTAGCCAAATGATCAATATCTAATTTTTTAATTTCTTTAAGGAAGTTTTCAAAACCTTCTGTTCTGCTTAAAATAAAATCTTCTTTATGTAATTTAGATTCTACGATGAAATACAACATCATATTTAAAACTGCTACATTTGTTCCAGGTCTTAACCTAATATGATAATCTGCTAATTTTGCTACATCAGTTGTTATAGGATCTAAAACTATTAGTTTTTTACCTTTCATCACCTGTTGCTTAATCTTTGCACCGGTAACTGGATGTGCATTTGTTGGATTTGCACCAATTACTAAAAATAGATCTGCATGATAAATATCTTCTGTAGAATTTGTGGCAGCTCCTGTTCCAAATGTTTGTTGCATCCCCCAGGCAGTTGGTGAATGGCAAATTCTGGCACAACAATCAATATTATTTGTTCCTATAGCTGCCCTAATCATTTTTTGAAAAACATAGTTTTCTTCATTAGTGCATCTAGCAGAAGAAATACCAGCCACAGCATCAGGACCATTCTCTTTAACTATTTTTTGTAATTTATTTTTAATGTAATCATAAGCTTCATCCCAAGAAGCTTTTTCGAACTTACCATTTCTTTTTATTAAGGGATTTCTCAATCTATCTGGGTGGTCGTAGAAACCAAATGCATATCTACCTTTTAAACAAGTATGTCCTGCATTTACTTCAGTTTCTTTTGGAGTATCAATAGAAACTACTTTTCCATTTTTTATTGACGCTTCTAAATTACATCCAACTCCACAGTAAGAACAAGTTGTTCTAACTTTTTCATCATAATCAGCTGATTTAGATGCGAAGACATCTGAGATGGCGTCAGTCGGACATGTGTGAGCGCATGCACCACAAGATACACAAGACGAATCACCAAACAACATGTCATTGTCCGTAGTAATTTTTGATTCAAAACCTCTTCCACTCATTGTTAGAACAAAAGAACCTTGAATTTCATCGCAGGCTCTTACACAACGTCCACAATTAATACAATTATCTAAGTTCATACGCATATAAGCATGCGAAGTATCTTTTGGAATTCCCTTGTTTTGTTTTGGTTTATTATAACGGTGTTCGTTTATACCTAAATCGTTAGCTACAGTTTGTAGTTCGCAATTATTATTAACTTCACAAGTTGAACAAGTCATTGGATGATCAGTAAGAACCAGCTCAACTATATTTTTTCTTAAATTTTCTAAATCTTTGTTGTTGGTAATAATGTACGAACCTTCTGTTACAGGTGTATGGCAAGAGGCCAATGTTTTTGTGGGACCATCTTTTTTTAGCGCTACATCTACTGAGCAGACTCTACATGCTCCATAAGGAGCTAAATTTGGGTCATCACATAAACTCGGAACTTTATCTTTTCCTACGTATTCACGAACAAATTTTAAGACAGACGTATGCTCAGATTTGATCTGATGTGCAACGCCATCAATATATGCAATTTTATGAACTTTTCCGTTTGTACCGTTTTTTCCGTTTTTCATAAATCCCCTAAGCACCTTGATTTATATCATCTTTAAATTCATGGGTAAAATATTTTAGTATGTTGCTAATAGGTACTGGAATCGCTCCACATAGAGCACACAAACAACCTTTTTTCATGGTTACAAGGAGTTCATTTAAAAGTTTCATCGGTATTTTGTTTGATTTGTTTAATGCTTGATCAAACATTTCTTTACCTCGGTAAGAACCTAGCCTTCCAGGAAAACATTTGCCACAAGACTCATCGGATGAAAATTTAAATAAATGATGAATGTACTTAACCATACTAAATGTTTCTGGAATACTCACTACACTTCCATGTCCTAACATAAAGCCAGCTTTAGTAAATTCTTGAAAATCTAAGTTTAATTTTTCAACTTCTTTTATTGGAATAACACCACCTAGCGGTCCACCGACTTGAAGAGCTTTTACAGGTTGAATAAATCCTTCACCAATTTCATGAACTATTTTTTTCATCGGCGTTCCCATATCAATCTCATAAACACCAGGTTTTTTAAATAAACTATCCAAACAAACAAGTTTAGTTCCGGCTGATTTAGTATTTCCTACAGAAGAAAAAGCTTTGGCTCCAAATTTTAATATACAAGGTATAGCGGCTAACGTTTCCACATTATTTACAACAGTAGGTTTTTTATACAAACCTTCTACTACTGGGAAAGGCGGTCTTACATCAACTTCTGCTCTTCTTCCTTCGATTGATGCTATTAGAGCAGATTCTTCTCCACAAATATAAGCTCCCTGACCAATACAAATTGTCATGTCGCAAGAAAAGTTAGTACCTAAAATATTTTTTCCTAGAAGGTTTGCTTTTTTAAGCTCGTTAATAGCTCCATTAATTATTTCTATAGATTTTGGATATTCTCCTCTTATGTACAAAACACCTTCATCACTTCCAATGATATATGCACAAATTAACATACCAAATATTACTTTTAGCGGCTGTTCTTCTAAAAGATATCTATCGGAGAAAGCACCAGAATCTCCTTCGTCTGCATTACATACAACATATTTTTTTTCAACTTTTTGTTGACTGCAAAAATTCCATTTCATACCAGTTGGAAATCCTGCTCCTCCTCTTCCGCATAAATTAGAGTCGGTAACAGTTTTAAGGGTTTCTTTTTTATCTTTTTTTAAAACATTAGCAGCTAATTTCTTAAACTGATCAATTGAAGATAAATCATTACCCATTAAAATTGTTTTAGTAGCAAAACTTTTAGAATACATTTTTTTTGAATTTAATTTTTTACCCTTAATAATTTCATCAATTTGATCGATATCACTTCCCGCATAATTGTGACCATTGTAGTGAAAGGCGCTAGTTTCATAACAGTGGCCTAAACAAAACATCATACCAATTTTATCCTTTCCCAATTTTTTTGATAATTTTTCCTTAACTTTACCTTGTGTTCCAGCGCACATGCATGCACTTCCATTACATATCCATGCCTTTTTTTCTTTGTGCTCGGGTCTTAAAAATTCATAAAAACTTTCGGCTCCATGGATTGTTGACATTCCAACATGGTATTCTTCGGCTAGCTGTTTAATATCTTTTCCATTTTTATTTTTGCTAGTAGCATCAATCATTCGCTTAAAGAGATTATCTTTAAGACCTCTTCTTCCAGAAAGTTTACTTATATTTCTTGACATAATAATTTCATTCTAAAATTCTATTTTCACCACAATATATATTAAAGCTATCAGATTTTACAAAACCAATTAATGTCATATCAAATCGTTTTGCCAGATCAATTGCAAGACTTGTTGGCGCACCCACACCCATTAAAAGACCAATATTTGCCATTAAAGTTTTTTGAACTAATTCAAAACTTAAACGCCCCGAACAAGCTATAAATTGATTTTTTGTATCAAATAAAGAATTTTTAAAAGAGTAACCTATCACTTTATCCAAGGCATTGTGTCGACCCACATCTTCTTTAATTACTAGAGCTTTGCCTTCTTTACCAAACAAGGCGCTTGCATGTATACCACCAGTTTTTGAAAATTCGGATTGGCTTTGTCTTAAAAGATCTGGGATTTTAGTTATAAGGGAGCTTTTAATCTTTGGTACCTCTTTATTTATTTTTGTCTTACAAATAATTTCCAAAGAATCCATCGATGTTTTTCCACAAACTCCACAACTAGAATTAGTTAAGAAATTTCTTCTTAAATGTTTAATATCAAGATTTTCTCCGTTGCCCAGGGTAGCTCTAATCTTATTTTGTAAATCAAAGTTTCCAACCTTTTCTCCTAAAAATTCAACTTTTTTTACTTCTGAAAATTTTTGAATTATACCTTCGCAGAACAATAGCCCGACAATTAAATCCTCATCATTTTTTGGTGTTCTCATTGTTATTGATATAGAATTATCAATCCATTTATTTTCTTTTTTGTAACGCACAACCATTTCTAACGGTTCTTCAATAGACACTAAATCTTCAATTTTTGAAGGTTTATTTTTTTTATATTTAACAGTTTTGTATTTTGAATTCATATTAAAACCATTTCAAAGGATAATTTTTTTTTAAAATAAAACGATTATAAATTATCCCCCCAATTACAATAGTAGCCGCCCCAACCATTATTGGAAATATTAAATATTGAAAAGAATCCTGAGTTAAAATTACAACAATTGTATTTCCACCTGCGGGAGGGTGTGTAATTTTTAATGCCATCATAAGCATGACAGACAAACCTACGGCTAAACCTATAGCTAAAAAGAATATTGTTCTATCTTGAGATATTTCAAAAAAAATTACAAATATAATTCCTACAAGAGCACAAAGGAGATGACCAAATATTACATTTTTAGGTTGAGCAAATTCATTGTCTGGATATCCAAAAACAACCACTACAGAAGAACCAAAAGAAGCTGCTAGCCAAAGTCCATAAACAGACCCAGCCAAAACTGATTGAAAAGTTATGTAGGCAAGAATTGCAATAGTAGTTCCTGCGCCAATACCTCCTAATAATGGCGGCCAGCAAATTATTTTTTTTAATTTCATAAAGATTTTTTGTTTAGTGCATCAAGAGTTGTGTAAATGGGTAACAATAAACATTCCTTTCTAGAAATATTATTTTTTGACATTATCTTATCAAATTCTTTCCATTCTTTATCAAAAGATTTTGTATTATTTTTAAAGCAATTTTTTGCTTGTTCTGCGAAGTTTTTGACTTCCTCAATTGATTTATTTTTGGCAGTTCTAGACAGCAAGCTAACAGAAGCTTGGCAGTATATACAGGATTCGCATTCATATTTAAAATTTGTGATTTTTTCTTCTTTAAGGGTTAGGTAAATTTTCATTTCGTCACCACAGATTGAATTTTTTAACTTTGAAGAATGAGTGTGATTATTAAGCACACCATGATTTTCAGTATTTGATGCTATTTTAATGATTTCTTTATTTATCATTTAAAACTTTATTGTATTTTATTTAGCATTTATAATTTGTTTCATGAGCGAACACAATATACTCGGAGCCATCTTAGCAGGCGGACAATCAAAAAGAATGGGCAAAGATAAACTGTTCTTGGAGCTTAATAATAAAAAACTTATTGAACACACAATTGATAAAGTTAGAAAATATTTAAAACAGGTGATTATAATAACAAGCCAAAATAATGAATTTTTTTTAAAAAACAATTTGATAACAGTTAAAGATTGTATTGAAGGTCAACTTGGACCTTTAGTAGGAATTTTAACTGCAATGAAATGGGCGAAAGAAAGTTCAAATAAATATCTATGGGTTGCCACTTTTCCATGTGATACACCTTTTTTTCCTGAAAGTATTATTAAAAGTTTTATTAAAGAGTCAGGGAAAAAAGACTCTTTAATACTTTGTGCAAGTTCACACGGGCGTAAACACAATATTTTTGGTTTGTGGTCACTGGATCTTTATGACAAACTAAAAGATGATTTAATTAACAAAAAGATTAGAAAAGTTCAAGATTGGACTGAAAAAAATAAAATAAAAAATTTAGAATTTAAATTTAAAGATTATGATCCGTTTTTTAATATTAATACTAAAGAGGATTTAGAATTAGCAAAAAAATTAAGCATAAAAATAAATAATGAGTAAAAATAATAAAATAGAGGATTCGTTAAATAAAATATTTTCGTCCTCGGGTTATAAAATGGTGGACGTAAGCAGTAAAGAAGTTACTCATCGCAAGGCCCTTGCCTTCGGAGAAATAATTTTAAGTTCTGAAGTAATAGAAATGATTAAGAGCAAGAAGATGCCCAAGGGAGATCCACTTGCTATAGCCGAAGTTTCAGGGATTAATGGAGTTAAAAAAACCAGCGAACTAATCCCTCTTTGTCATCCATTGTCTTTAGATCACATTTCTATTCATACTGAGATTAATGAAACAAAGAATTCAATTACTGTTTATTGTTTAGTTTCTGCAAATTCTAAGACAGGTGTTGAAATGGAAGCATTATCTGGTGTTAACTCCGCACTTCTTGCAATTTATGATCTTTCAAAAATTGTCGAACCAAATTTAAAAATCACTAACACAAAATTACTTGTTAAATCTGGAGGAAAAAAAGGTTTATGGATAAATCCAGATGGAATACCTGAAAAAATCAAAAATATTTTAAAAATTTAAAGATGATTAGTTACGCAAAAGCTTTAAGATTAATTGAAAAAATTTCTATTAATTTAAAAAATGAAAAGATTTCTACAATTAATTCAATAAAAAGAGTTTCTGCTGAAAATATTTTTTCACCAAATAATAATCCTTTATCTAATAATGCCGCATTTGATGGATTTGCGATTTTATCTAGAGAAACGAAAGATTTAAGTAAAAAAAAAGTTAAAAAATTTAAAATATTAAAAACAATTGCAGCAGGAGATAATCCTAAAATAAAGAATTATAAAAAAAATTCAGTTGTTGAAGTAATGACAGGCGGTTTAATACCAAAATTTTACGATTCCATTTTACCTGTTGAAAAAGCAAAATATTATCCATCAAATAATAACCCAACTCACTTAATTGTAAGTGAAAAAGTTAAAAAATTTTCTTATGTAAGATTCGCTGGTGAGGATTATAAAAAAAAAGATATAGTGCTTAAAAAAGGTGAGTTAATTTATCCAAAACATTTAATGGCATTTACAGTATTGGGTATAAAAAAAGTTAAAGTCAAAAAAAAACCTAAAATAATTTTTTTTAGCACAGGTAATGAAATAGTTGACTATAAAAAGAAAAACATTCCAGCTTGGAAAGTGAGAAATTCTAACAATTACTATTTTAAGGCTTTTGCCGATAGTTTAAATTTAGAAATTATAAATGGAGGTACGATCAAAGATAATAAAAAAAATAAATTAAAAAAATTACTAAGAAAATTTTTAAAATCAGATATAGATTTATTTGTAACTTCAGGAGCAATTTCTGCAGGAAAATATGACTTTATACCCAAGCTTATTAAGAATTTCGGATTTAAAAAATGTTTTAAGGGTGTAGCTATAAAACCAGGACGACCAATTATGCTATCAAAACTAAAGAATAAATTATTTTTTGGTTTGCCGGGAAATCCTATTTCTTGCGCCGCAGGGTTTCGCTTTTTTATTTATCCATTAATTCGTAATAATTTAGGAATGTTAAAAGAAAAAAATTTTAGGGCTCAGCTAGTTAACAAATATTCGAAATCAAAGAATTTTACGCATTTTGCGAGATGTTTAATAAATTTTAATAACAAGGGGACGGGGAAATTAAAGGCTTTGCAAGGACAGCAGTCTCATAGAATTGAATCTTTTGTAAAAGCAAACTGCTGGGGCATCTTTCCTGGAGGCAAAGATAGATTTAAATCAGGAAATACTATTGAATGGGTAAATTTAATCCCTTTAAGTTAAATATCCCTTTTTCAATTAAAAAGTGAATTTTATATAAAAAAAATATTAGTTTTATAAAATTGCAACTCATTGGCTCATTGAACTTATAAACCAGTTAGTTATAATAATTCTAAATAACAAGAAAGGGGACACGATGAAAAAAGGAATTATAAAAAAAATTGATACTAGTAAAAGAAATTTTTTAACAGGCTCAGTTACTTTAGCCGGAGTAGCTGCTGTAACGTCGGTACTGCCAATTTCAATAGCAAAGGCTAATCATAAAGATTCTAGCCCAAAAGGTTTACCAGATTTTATTAGCTGGAAAGATAGAAATGCTTTAATTGTTCATTCAGATAAAGGAATCGAGACACATAGAAGTGCAATTGGGGAAAGTTTAATAACTCCAAATAGAAATATTTACATTAGAAATAATATGCCAACTATGTCCGACACACAAATTGGAGATAGAAATAATTGGAAAGTAAGTATTAAAGGAGTTAAGAATCCTAAAACTTTTTCTTTAGCACAATTGAAAAAATTGGGCCACACAACAATGGCAACTATTTTACAATGTTCAGGAAATGGTAGAGGTTTTTTTGCACATAAAGTTAGAGGATCTCAATGGAAAACTGGAGCAGCAGCATGTGTTCTTTGGACAGGCGTTCCTATGAAATTGGTAGTAGATGCCTGTGGCGGTGTTGATAGTGATGCAGTTTTTATGACATCAGCAGGTGTTGATCACGAGCCTACAGGTTTAGATCCAAAAAAAGCTAAAGTTGAAAGATCTGTTCCGAAAAAAGTTTATAAAGATGCAATGTTAGCTTGGGAAATGAATGGAGTTCCTTTACCTAATGCACATGGTGGCCCTTTGAGAATGGTTACACCAGGATATTTCGGTATTAATAATGTTAAACATCTTGGTCAAGTTGCTTTCACTAAAACTGAATCAACCGTTAAATATATGAAATCAAGTTATCGAATATCTCCAATTGGAAAAAAAGGTTCGCAATATCCTTCATGTTGGGAAATGCCTGTAAAATCTTGGATAACTAGACCAACAGATGAGACTGGCACAGTAAAAGCAGGAAATGTTCAAATAGTTGGTGTAGCTATGGGCGGAATGAAAAAAGTTAGAAGCGTTAAAGTTTCAATTGATGGAGGACAAAGCTGGAAGAAAGCGAAATTTGTTGGTCCTGATCTTGGAAAATATGCATGGAGACAGTTTGTTCTTGAAGCAAATTTAGCACCCGGAAGTTACAATCTTGCAAGCAAGGCTTCTGGCGGTGGTAATACTCAACCCGAGCTAAGAATGGAAAATAGAAGAGGCTACGCTCATAACGGTTGGAAAGATCATAGCGTAAATATTAAAGTAGTATAGAGATTTTAAAATTTAGTATATAAAATTTTTGTAATGAGAATTTATAAAATTTTTATTGTTATTTTATTATTTTTATTTTCCTTAACAATAAATCTAAAAGCAGATTCAGAAAAAATGGCTTTAGGCTTGGATGTTTATAACAATAAAGCGGCATGTGGCGCCTGTCATATTTTAAAGGCTGCCGCTTCAGAGGGTAATATAGGTCCAAATTTAGATATTTTAAAACCTACAGAAGAACAAGTGAAACTTATTGTAACAGAAGGGCTTGGAGTAATGCCAGCGTTTGGAGAGGAGGGTATATTAACTTCAGAAGAGATTGATGCTGTATCATTTTATGTTGCTAATAGTTCTGGAAAATAGCTAAATTATATATTCGCAGAGATATTAGATATAATTAAAGTAATTAACAAATCTCGGTTTTTGTGGTTAGATTTACATATGTTAATAGATCCATTTCAACGGAAAATATCCTACGTAAGAATTTCAGTTACAGATCGTTGTGATTTTAGATGTACTTATTGCATGTCTGAAGAGATGCAGTTTCTTCCCAAAAAGGATCTTTTGTCTTTAGAGGAATTAGAAAGGTTAAGCAATGTACTTATAGAACTTGGTGTTAAAAAAATAAGAATTACTGGTGGAGAACCTTTAGTTAGAAAAAATATATTATATTTGATTAATGGCGTTGGAAAAAAAATAGGAAAAGGTTTAGAAGAACTTACTATTACAACAAACGGATCTCAGCTCGAGCGTTATGCTAAGGATTTGTTTAAAAATGGCGTTAAAAGAATTAATATTTCATTAGATACATTAGATAAAAATAAATTTAAATTAATTACAAGAATTGGAGATTTTAATAAAGTTATTAGAGGAATTAATGCTGCAAAAGAAGAAGGCATGAAAATTAAGATTAATACTGTAGCTCTTAAAGGTATTAATGATAATGAGATTTTGAATTTAGTAAATTGGTGTGGAGAAAATAAATTTGGTTTAACATTTATTGAAGTTATGCCAATGGGCGAAATAGGTGAAAAGAGAGCCAATCAATATATGCCATTAACTGATGTAAAAAGTTTAATTCAAACTAAATACAGTCTTTCTGATGATCCTTTAAAGACTGGAGGGCCAGCAAGATATGTTCACTGTCATGAAACTGATCAAAAAATAGGATTTATAACACCGCACACTCATAATTTTTGTGAAAGTTGCAATCGCGTGAGAATTACATGCACAGGAGAGATGTATATGTGTTTAGGTCAACAAGATAAAGCGGATTTAAAGACTCCTTTAAGAAAAAGCAAAAATAATGACTTTTTAAAAGAAACTATATATAAGGCTATTTCACAAAAACCCAAGGGACATGATTTTGTTATCGAAAGAAAAAAAGATGAAAAATTTGTTCCGAGACATATGAACGTAACTGGCGGATAATATTTTTTATGGAAATTCAAATAAAACTTTACGGATCTTCAAAAATGTTAAGTGAAAATGAAACTTTACATGTCGAATTACCTGAAAATTCAAATATAGGCCAACTTCGAAATAGCCTTAAAAAATTAATTAACGAAAAATATCCAAAAAATAATCTAAATAATTTGTCAAACTCAGCTGCTTTTTTTAGCGAGAAAAATGAAATTATTAATGACAACTATAAATTAAAAAATAAAGAATTAATTTCAATCATTCCTCCTATTGGCGGTGGTTAATGAGTATTCACATTGCTCTAGTTAAGACAGAAGGACAAAAGATTTCTGTAGAAAGTGCTAAAAAGTTCATTTATTCGAGTGATCATGGAGCAGAATCTATCTTTGTTGGGAGAGTAAGAAATGAAAATAGTGGAAAAAAAGTAACTGCTGTAACTTATGATGCTCATGATCAAGCTGTAATAAAATCTTTTCAATTAATATGTAATGACGCCAAGAATAAATTTAATAATAATGCTAAAATTTTTTTGGAACATGCAAAAGGATACGCTTCTGTAGGTGAAATAAGTATTTTAATAGCAGTTGGCTCGGGACATAGAGATGAGGCTTTTAAAATTTGTAGATATATTCTCGAGGAAGTTAAACATCAATCTCCAATATGGAAAAAAGAACATTATGAAGATGGGAAAGAAGAATGGCTTCCTGGACATTCATTAAGACCTAAAAAAGAAGTTAAATAATGACAAAGAATAAAACTAATTTTGCAATTTTAATAGTTTTGTTGGCTGGAATTATTTGGTCTTTTGGAGCTTTAGTAGTGAGATATATTGAGGATGCACGCTCAGTGCCCTGGCAATATTTATTTTTCAGAGGGCTAACTATTTTTTTTATTTTAAATTTATATTTATTTTTTAAAGAGGGTAAAAGTTTCATTAAAAATTATAAAAAAATTGATTTATCAGTTGTTATAGGTGGTTTAGGTTTTGCTACTGCTTTTATGGGTTTTATATGGTCAATTACTCATACTTCTGCAGCTGTCACTCTTTTAATGTTAGCAGCAATGCCATTCATGACAGCAATACTTGGATATATTTTTCTTAAGGAAAAAGTTTCTCTTACGACTTTTATATCAATCATTGTTGCAGCAATTGGAGTTATTTTTATGGCTTACAGCAGTAACAAACTAGGAACACTATTTGGTTTAGTTGTTGGTCTTATATCAGCTTTAGGTTTTTCAATTGGTTCTATTACTTTTAGATGGAATAAAAAGATACCAACTTTTACAACTATTGCTTTAGCAGGATTATTTTGTGCAATTATTTCTTTTGCTGTTTTGATTTTTAATGAAGACAATTTTTTCACGACTTTTAGGAATTCATCTCTTTCAGCTTTACATGGAACTTTAGTTTGCTCGGGTTTGATTCTTTACTCAATTGGCTCTAAAAAATTGCCTGCAGCAGATCTTACTTTGCTATCACTTACAGAAGTTTTAGGTGGTATTTTTTGGGTTTGGTTACCAATCTTTGGCATTAATGAAGTTCCAACAACTAATACAATCATAGGAGGTTTTGTTATCACATTTGCCCTAATGTATTACAGTTTAAACACCAAGAGAAACAGAAGGTTTATCGGATTAAACTAGTGTCGCAGTGACAATCCAGAAGCTTATCATTTTAAGTAAAATTATTTAAGCATTTGATATTAACAAAAGGAAAAATTATGAAAAAAATAGCAATAATATTGTCTTTACTATTTTTGACCAATTCAGCGTTTGCTGGCTCATGCCCAATGATGGCTCAAAATATTGATAGTAAAATCGAAGAAGCTCAAAAACTGCGTGATGCGGGTGTTAAAGCCCACGAAGATGGAAACCATGCAGAATCTGAAAAATTATTAAATCAGGCTCTTCAACTTTTTAAAAGTTAGTCCAAAAATATTTTTAGGGGCTATGGGTAATAGGACGCCCCTAAAAATTTACTAATTTAGATGTAGTTTGGTCGCTGTGACAATCTTAGAACTTAATTTTTTGAAAAATTATTATTAACTTAATTTAATGAAAAAATTAGCTTTATTTCTTTCTATATTATTTATCTCGCAACCATCGTTTAGCGCAGATCAAACTATAGAAATGCTTAATAAATTAGGCAAAGAACATATGGTTTATTCACAAAAAATCGTAAATGTTGAAGTTGGAGACAGTGTTAT
Organism: uncultured Pelagibacteraceae bacterium; assembly: GCA_902606835.1. Lineage (GTDB taxonomy): Bacteria > Pseudomonadota > Alphaproteobacteria > Pelagibacterales > Pelagibacteraceae > AG-414-E02. The sequence continues at coordinate 22,255 of CACLHW010000005.1, read as the reverse complement.
TTGGAAATCAACAACCAAAGGACACAATGTAGAATTCATTAAAGGTGGAGTTCCAGAAGGTGTTGAAAAATTTAAGTCTAAAATTAATCAAGATGTACAATATAAATTTGAAATTCCAGGCATTTATGCTTATTGGTGCACTCCTCACAAGGGTATGGGGATGATAGGTTTTGTTGTTGTGGGTAATAATAAATCTAATTTAGAAGCTATAAAAAAAATAAAATATTTAGGTAAATCAAAGAAAATTGCTAAAGAGTTGATAAACTCTCTATAAATTTTTAGCTTGGGTTTTTTTTTAAAAATTCAATGTAATTAACAACTTCTTGAAATTTTTCATCCTCAATTTCTTTATAGCTTTTTTGAAATTTTGATTTTACACATATAGCTACATGCGCATATGGATTCCTACCTTTAGGATGATTAGGGTGATCGGGGAGTTGTCCTTTTAAATAATCACCAGCTTCCTGTATGATTTTCCAGAGTTTACTTGCGTTTTCTTTGTTCACTCTTCTTCTTTCCTTGCTTTATCTCTATCATTACCAGTTTATTACTTATCGTTTGAAGATATATCCGCTCCAGAAGTTGGATCAAGCTCAATTCCTAAAGGAGTAATATTTCTTGGCAATGGAGTAAAAGTAGATTCGGGGTTATCTTCGTAACTTCTTTTAGTTATTCTATACAATCCGAACATACCTATGACCAAATGAAAAATTAATAAGTGTACAAAAAAACCATTAGTTCCATATTTAATCATTAATAAAGAACAGATAAAAGGTCCAGACATTGCTCCTAATCCAAAAATAAGTTGCATTCCTCCACCAGCAGCAACGAATTTTTCTTTAGGTATCCAGTCATTTACGTAAGCAAGATTCAAGGTAAACAATGGAATAGCCATACCTGCGTAAAATGTTACATATATAAAAAACATTATTTTATCTACCCCGACACTTGTTGCTAAATACATATTTTCTAAAGATGTTCCTGAAGAGGAAATTGCCAAATAAGCAAAAACTGCAGAGAAAAAAGTACAGAAAATTATAACTATTCTTCGATCACCTTTGTCAGAATAATAACCCACAGGCCATTGAAATAAACCTCCAGCACTTGTAATTAAAAAGAGCAATAAAGATATTTCAAAAATAGTGAAATTCATTGAAGCAGCATAAACAGATCCCAATGAAAATAAAGCTGAGTGAATAATACCAGTACAAAACATACTGACCGTTGCAAGCGGTGAAGTTTTATATAAACCTTTTATGTCAATGTATCCTAATTTTTTAAATTTGGGTGGTTTACGCTTGGTAAGTAAGATAGGAATTAATGCAGAAGATAATAGCAAAGAAACTAATATAAATGGTTCATATTTTTCAGGGCTGCTAAAATTTAATAAAAGAGTTCCAACTGATAATCCTACTAGGGTAATAATCATATAAATAGATAATAGTTGGCCACGCGTTCTGTTATTTGCACGATCATTTAACCAACTTTCCATTACAATAAAAATAGCTACAAGACTAAAACCAGTTATAAATCTTCCTATAGTCCAAGCTGCTGGATTAACAAAAATAGCATGCACCAAAATACTTAATGAAGCCATTGACGCGAAAGCAGCAAAAACTCTTATATGTCCAACTTTTCCAACAAGTTTAGGAATTATATTGGCGCCAGCAAAATATCCTACAAAATATCCAGACATTACTGTTCCTGTTGCCCAAAAATTAAATTCTTCTATTACAGATCTAACTCCGAGCAAGTTGCCCTGAAAACCGTGGGCAATCATAAGTATAAAATATCCAGCAAAAAGAGCCCAAGAATTTTTTATTATTTTTCCCATAGAAAGAGAGTAATTAAACTTTCGTTAAAGCAAATGCAACTAGATAATTATTATTCTTTTTTTAAAGCCAAAGTAGAATGAATTGCTATAGTAATAATGATAATTGACCCCCCCACAATTGTTTCAATACTAGGTTGTTCTCTGATTACTAACCAAACCCAAAGAGGCCCAAAAATAGTTTCAAGAAGAAAGAAAAGATTAACTTCTGCAGCAGTGATAAATCTAGGGGCCAAAGTCACACAAACAAAAGGTATAGCAATACAAAACACGCACATTAAAGGAATAATAATTAAATCATTATTTTCTAATTTTAATTGGTCAACAAAAAAGAGCGCAAATAATGAAACCGCTAATTTTCCAATCATTGCAGAAGGAAGAAGGCTAATCTTTTTAGCAGATCTTATAATAACAGCATTAACAGCTAATCCGGTAGCACAAATCAAACCTAAAAAATTTCCTAAAAAATCACCAGAGTCTACAGCGTCATAAAATATATAAATTACAGCGAGTGTTGTAATAATTATTGCTACCCAAGTTTTTTGATCAGGATTTTCCTTTAAAAAAATAAGACTGATAACTGCAGAAAGCATTGGAGCTAAAGCTACCATAACCAGTGTGTTTGCAACATTTGTGCTTTCAATTGAAATAACAAATACAATACTTGTTATGGCAAATGTCACAATAAAAGCTACGCCATGCCAACCATTGTCTAAAATTCTTTTAAATAAATTGAATTTATAAAAAATTGCAAGACCAATTAAAATAGTTAAAAATGGAATGAATCCTCTATAAAAAATTAAATTCCAAGAATTAACTTCAGCAAGACGTATTAAAAGGGAATCCGGTGTAATAAACATGATACCTGTAAAAGCTAAAAGCATCCCTTTTCTTTGGCTTTTATTGGATATATTGGCCATGATTAACTATATATACATTTGACAATGATTCATATGAGTGGTTAAATCAACACATAGCGCCGAGTTGAATCAGATTGCGGGCGCTTTAAAAATCCTGCTAAAGCGACACACCTGAACCACCGCTTTAGTCGGTGGTTTTTTTTTGAAACTCAATTTCAATTTAAAACCGGGTATTTAACCGAATTGTGCACCCGACATTCGTCAAAGCACTAAAAACGGAGGATATAGACATGAAAAAGAATAAAGAAATGTCTAAAAATACAAAAAGAAGTTTAATCGAAAGATTAAATGCAGGACCAGTAATTTGTGCAGAAGGATTTCTTTTTGAAATAGAAAGAAGAGGATATATGTCTTCGGGCGAGTTTGTGCCTATGGTATCTTTAGATCATCCCGAAGCCTTAACAAATTTGCACAGAGATTTTCAGCACGCGGGCTCAGATATTGTTCAAGCGTTTACCTATAACGGACATCGTGAAAAGATGCGTGTTATTGATAAAGAGGATTTATTAGAATCTCTTAATAGATCTGCGCTGAAAATTGCAAAAGAGGTTGCAATTAGTCCTTTAGGAAGTGAACACAATTTAATGGCAGGAAATATTTCAAATTCAAATATTTGGGATGCCAAAGATCCAAAAACACATTTGGAAGTTGAAAAAATGTTTTCCGAAATGGTTGGTTGGGCTGTAGATGAAGGAGCTGACATGTTAATTGGTGAAACCTTTTATTATGCAAAAGAAGCTTATACGGCATTAAAAGTGATGAAAAAAACTGGCCTTCCATCTGTTATCACAATAGCACCTATGGGTGAAAACATCATGCGAGACGGAGTTTCCATTGTAGATACTTGCAAAGAATTGGAACAGCGCGGAGGAGATGTGGTAGGAATGAATTGTTTTAGAGGTCCCGAAACAATGATGCCTTATTTAAAAGAGGTTAGGAAAAGTTTAAAGTGCCATGTAGCAGCTTTACCTATTACTTTCAGAACGACCAAAGAACATCCTACTTTTTTTAATTTACCAGATAATAATGGATGTACTTGTCATACGCCTCACAAGACTCCATTTCCAACGGCATTAGATCCAATGCAATGTAATAGATATGAACTTGGTAAATTTGCAAAGGAGGCATATGATCTTGGTATAAATTATCTTGGAGTGTGTTGTGGAGCAAACCCAATGTTAATTAGAGAAGTAGCTGAAGCAGTTGGATTAGAAGTTCCTGCTAGCAAATACAGAGAAAAAATGTCTTCTCACTTTTTGTTTGGGACGCATAAAAGAATTGCAAAACACCAGAAAGACTATAGAGATAAAGCATAATTGTGATATAAATTTATAGTTTCAAGAAATAAATTATGATTAAACAATTAGCTTCTAAAGATGTTAAGGAATATTTAAAAACAGGCTCGAACAGAGTTTTAATTGATGTTAGGTCTCAAGAAGAGTGGGATCAATCAGGTAAGCCAGATGGCGAGAAATTAGGATTAAAAACTTTTTTTTTAACAGTTTTAGACGAAAGTTTTTGTGATGAATTTAAAAAACTGGGGGTAAGTAAAGATTTTGAAATTTTAACTCTATGTGGATCTGGTGTACGCTCACAATTTGTAGCAGAATTATTAGAAGAAGAAAATTATAAATGCGTAAATATTTCTGATGGTTTTGATGGAAATAGTGAAAATGTTGGTTGGAAAAAAAATAATTTACCCTGTTTATAACCACTTTGGATAAGGCAAATTTTTTTCTTTTAAAAATTTTTTATTAAAAAGCTTGCTTTGGTATCTATCAGATCTATCACAAAGTATAGTTACAATTGTTTTTCCCGGACCCAATTTTTTGCCAAGTCTAATAGCGCCAGCAATATTTACTCCACAACTTGTTCCAAGGCTTAATCCTTCATTTAAAATTAAATCATAAAGAATGGGTAAAGATTCATGATCGTCTATTGAAAAAGCGCCATCAATTTTAGCTTGAGCAAAATTAGCAGTAATTCTGCTTGAGCCAATTCCTTCTGTTATTGACCCTCCATCACTTTTTAACTCACCATTTTCTATATAATTATATAAAGCAGAACCTTTAGGATCAGACAAATAAATTTTAATATCTTTTTTTTTTTCTTTTAAAAAACTACTTACACCAGCAATTGTACCTCCGGTCCCCGAGGAACAAACAAACCCATCTATTTTTCCTTCAGTTTGTTCCCATATTTCAGGTCCAGTTGATTTATAGTGTCCTTTAGCATTTGCTGTGTTATCAAACTGATTAGCCCAAACTACTCCATGATTATTTGTATGTTTTAATTCGTCCGCTAATCTTCCAGCAATTTTTACATAATTGCCATCATCTTTATAAGGTTTAGGTGGAACCAATCTTAATTCTGCACCTATGTTTATTAATGTATCTTTTTTTTCTTGAGTCTGGTTGTCGTTCATTACAATTATAGTTTTATATCCTAATGAATTACCAATGTGACAGAGACCAATACCTGTATTGCCAGCAGTTCCCTCAACTATAGTACCACCTTTTGATATAAGTTTTTTCTCTTCGGCATCTCTAATTAAAGCAATAGCAGCTCTATCTTTAACCGAACCTCCTGCATTTAAATATTCAGCTTTTCCAAAAATGTTACATCCTGTTAATTCAGAAGCCCCACGTAGTTTTATTAAAGGAGTATTTCCTATTCCTTCAATAAAGCTATTTTGTGTGTTTTTCATACTAATCAATTTTATCTTCCTCACTAATTCCATAAGGCTTGAATGTAGTATCAGTGCTTTTAGTGTGAATATTTTTAGCTGGTATCCCAACCATTACGGCATGCGGTTCAACATTTTTTGTTACAACTGCATTTGCTCCAACTTTTGCATACTCTGCAACAGTAATTGGACCTAAAACTTGTGCGCCTGAACCAATTACTACATTATTTTTTAAAGTAGGGTGACGTTTAATATTTCTTTGCTCGTCCGACTTTATGCTTGGAGATATCCCTCCCAGCGTAACTGAATGGTAAATAGTTACATTATCACCAATATCAGAAGTTTCTCCAATTACTACTCCCATACCATGATCTATAAATAAATTTTTTCCTATTGTTGCAGCTGGATGAATTTCTATTCCTGTTAAAAATCTAGAGAACTGAGATATTATTCTCGCTATCAATGCAAAACCTGCTTTTGAAAAAAAGTTAGCGATACGATGAAAGAAAACTGCTTTTACTCCAGGGTATGTAAGAATAATACTTAATTTAGACTTAGCAGCAGGATCTCTATCCATTATGGACTTTATATAATCGTTCATTATTTATAACTTAACCCAAGTTCTCTGATTTTAAAACAGTAACAATAAAAAATAAATTTTTTTACTGTTTGTAAGGTGTTTTGTTAAATAGTTTTTTAACGTATGGTTCAAAATCTTTAAGATTTAATGATTTAAAGTTTGGATCAAATGATTTTTGATCCCAGTTTTCACAAAATGCAATAGTGTCCTTATAGTATTTATGATCTTTATATTTTTCTCTTTCATTTTTATTTCCACCTAAATGATGTGCGTAATAATACATTTGAAATATTCCATGTTTTTCAATAATCCAATGTACTTTTTCACTCACATATGGCTTTAGTATTGCGGCTGCGTATTCTGCATGATTTAGTGGCGCTAACTCATCGCCAATATCATGTAGCAGAGCGGCAACTATCATTTCATCATCAGCTTTGTCATTTAAAGCTCTTGTAGCGGTTTGCAAAGAATGTTCTAGTCTCGTAATTTGGTATCCCTCGAGTGTTGAATTTAATCCACTCATATATTTTAATATCCGGTCCGCAGTACCTTTGATGTATTTTTTTTCATGTTTATCCAAGAAAAGATATTCTTCTTTTGTGCCGTCCTTCATTTGTTTAAAATTAACTTTTTCCATTTTTATTCAAACTTTCTTATTAAATGCAACAATTTTCCTTCAGAAGAGTCGTAATCAATATAACATCCCTGAAGATGTCTCATTCCTTCGCTTGCATCGTAAGCTGTTCTCCCGTGCAGAGTTCGATAATTATCCATCATTAATAAATCTCCAGGCATAAGTTTAAATTTTATTTCAAAATTTTTAGAGCAGCACAATTCGCCCATTTTTTTTCTTGCGCTATAAAATTTTTCCAAATTTTCTTTATGTAAATGTGGCACATAGTCAACTTTAGTATTAAATCTTATATGTTTAATATTTTTATTTTCATCTAGCTCAATTAATTCTCCCCAATTTTCAAGTATTACATCTTTATCAATAAATCTAAATCTAACTTTTGTGGTTGTTAAAATATCAAAACTTTCCCTAAAATTTTTTTTTAAATAATTAGCCACCGCAAATCCATCTACTAAAGTAGATAGACCACCACTAACTTGGTTTTCAATACAGTGTAATAATTGAATGCATGGCACAGGTTTTCTGTAAGGATTATCTGTATGGGGATAAAGGTGCCTAGGCGTGTATGCTAAATCATTATAATTAGGAATAGATTTTACATTAAAAAAAACGCCAAAGTTTGTTGGTCTTATCGCTCCTAGCGAATTAGCAAAATTAACTATGTAATTATCTTTAGTAGGAACTTTTGTAATAATAACAAATCCGTATTTATAAAATTGTTTAAGCATTTCAAAAGTATCTTTACTTTCAAAATCTTTATTAAATTTTGATGTTGGCCTATAGTTGAGTTTTGCATCCCATAGAATTTTTTCCTCTACTGGGCCTTTTTTCATTTTTTCAGAATCTAACTCTTTACACAACTCACTAATTTTAAATTTTGATGATATTCCATCAGTAAATTCAATATTTAATGAATCTTCTTTTAAATTAGCTTTCTTTATTTTTATGGATTTATCCAAAGTTGAGGGATCATAAATTCTTTGTTCTGTTAATTGATCAACTAAATTAGAATTGTTTGCTCTTTCTCTTAACCAAAGTGGATGAATTTCAAAATTTTTTTTTGAAGAATTAAATAAAACTCTATTTTTTTCAATTACTTCTATCTTCATTTTTGCCTACATCTATTTGTTTATTTTACTAATATACAATGTGATAAGTAAATTAGAAAGCGACAAAATTAAGACCAACTATATGAAGAAATTTGCAGGTTATGAAATATAATTTATATGGTAATAGTAGTTTAAAATGTTAGATAAAAGAAATTTTTACATAGATGGAAAATGGATTACGCCTTCAAAACAAAACGACCTCAAGGTTATAAATCCTTCAAACGAAGAGGCTTTTGCTGTTATCTCTTTAGGGTCTAAAGAAGATACAGATTCTGCAGTAAAAGCAGCAAAAAAAGCTTTTATTAAATGGAAAGAAACTTCAAAAGAAGAAAGGATAGATCTTTTAGAAAAATTACTAACAATTTATAAAAAAAGATCTAATGAAATGTCCAAAGTAATTTCAATGGAAATGGGATCTCCTATAGATTATTCTTCCTCAACTCATACAACTTCTGGACAATCTCATTTAGAAGATTTTATATTAAGATTAAAGAAATTTAATTTTGAAGTACATTTTGATTCAAAATCGAATAATCATGTAAGGTATGAACCAATAGGGGTTTGCGGTTTAATTACTCCATGGAATTGGCCAATTAATCAAATTGCATTAAAAGTAATTCCTGCTTTTGCAACAGGTTGCACAATGATACTAAAGCCTTCAGAGGTAGCTCCTATTTCTGCTATGCTATTTGCTGAAATGATAGATGAAGCAGGATTTCCAGCTGGAGTATTTAATTTAATAAATGGCGATGGAGATGGAGTTGGCACAGATATATCCGGACATCCTGATATTGATATGGTTTCTTTTACTGGCTCTACAAGAGCTGGTAAATTAATTTCTAAAAATGCAGCTAATACAATTAAAAGAGTATGCTTAGAATTAGGCGGCAAGGGTGGAAATATTGTTTTTGATGACTCGTATCCTAATGCTGTTAGAGATGGAATTAAAAACGTAATGAGCAATTCTGGTCAGTCTTGTGATGCCCCTACAAGAATGCTTGTACAAAAATCTATCTATGAGAGAGCAATTAAAGAAGCAGTAGATGAGGCTAATAAAATTAAAGTAGATATTGCATTAAAAAAAGGAGATCATATAGGTCCTGTAGTTTCAAAAGTGCAATATGATAAAATAATTAATTTAATTAAGAGTGGAATTAATGAAGGAGCCACATTATCTGCCGGTGGTCCTGAGTTGCCAGACAATTTAAATAAAGGTTATTTTATTAAACCAACAATTTTTACAAATGTTACAAATGATATGAAAATAGCAAAAAAAGAAATTTTTGGACCAGTTCTTTCAATAATCTCATTTGAAACTGAAGAACAAGCAATTAAAATTACCAATGATACAGAATATGGTCTTGGCAATTATTTGCAAACCGAAGATAAAGAAAAAGCAAAAAGAGTTGCAAAAAAATTACGGTCAGGAGTTGTTTATATAAATGGTCAAGGTATGGATCCAGGAACGCCTTTTGGAGGCTATAGACAATCCGGCAATGGTCGCGAAGGTGGTATTTGGGGATTAGAAGAATATTTAGAAGTAAAAACAATCACTGGCTGGAAATAAAATGGAAAAAAAAGATAAATTAAATTATTATAGATTTTTAAATTTACTACCAAAAAAAATAAACAATCTATATTTTAAAAAACTAATAGGTAAATTTAAATTGCATAATAAATCAAAAAAAAAAAATGGTTTTGATCCAGTTACAAATATTGATAAAGCTATAGAAATTTTTTTAAGAAAAGAAATTAGTAAAAGATTTCCTAAAGATGGAATTATTGGTGAAGAATTTAAAGAAAAAAAATCAAAAAGTGGTTTTTCGTGGATAATTGACCCAATTGATGGAACGCGATCTTTTGTTATCGGAAGCCCTACTTGGAGTAATTTAATAAGCGTTAATTATCATAATCAGCCAACTTTTGGACTCGTCAATTTTCCTATGTTGAAAAAATACTACATTACTGGAATAAATAATAGTTCTTACATAGTAGAAAATAATAAAATGAAAAAGCTTAAAGTTTTAAAATCAAAACCAATAAGTAATTCTAAAATTGCTGGTAATTTTTTCGGATGGCTATCTATTCAACAGCAAAAAAAAATATCTAATTTAACAAAACTAATGAGGTACCCTTGCTCTGATGCACTAAGTTATTGCCAATTATGTGAAGGAAAACTTGATGTAGTTATTCAATGTTATAATAAAATTTGGGATATACATCCAATGATTCCTATGATTAAAAATTCGGGAGGATATATTTCTACATGGAAAGGGGAAGATCCAAAGATTGGGGGAAATATACTTGCTAGTTCAAGCTTAAAAATACACAAAAAAATTCTTAAATTATTAAAGCCAGTCTCTGGAAAATATTAAAAAATTATAGTTTTTTTAACTTATTAACAAAAATAAGTTTATTCGTATCAAACTTTGGCGAGCTTTTTTTTATAAACTCATCCATAGCCTTTAGTCTATCAGAATCAAATTCAACTACTTTTCTTTTGTTGAGATCTACATATAGCGAAATGACTTCATTTGTTGCAGCTAAATATTTTTTTTCTTTATGAAACATTGAAAGTCTATAGTGAATTCTTTTTTTATCGTGGTCAATATAAGTTAAATAAGTCTCAACTTCTTCGCCTAAGCGAATTTCTTTATAATAAATGGTATGCATTTCAGCAACAAAAGTAGTTTTTTTATCCTTTTGAGCAGATATGCCTCCCATTAAAAAATTATCTAACATTACATCAGCTGCTATATCAAAAATGTGAACATAAAAAGCCACATTTAAATGATTATTATAATCTGTCCATTCCTTAATTATTTTTTCATTTTTTAAAAGCATATATTAAGTCTACCAGTTAAATTTTTGCCATATTACAAGCTAATCATATTTTTTATTATTTGAAAATATAATTGTTTACTAACAAAATTGTTGATAATTTACAACCATGTCACAAAAAGATGTCGGAAACAAAATACCAATTTACAAACTTAAAACCACAGAAGAAGTCATGAAATATTATGATGAATGGGGTGTAAAAAATAAATATGATAAAGATATGATTGATTGGAATTATACAGGACCAAAAGAGACAGTTGAAGTTTTTAAAAAATATGCAAAAAACAAAGATGTTAAAATATTTGATGCCGGTTGCGGTACAGGCCTGGTTGGAATTGAATTAAAAAAATTTGGGTATTTTAATATTGATGGAGCTGATCTTTCCCAGAAGCTACTAGATTTAGTACCTAAAGATTACTATCAATGTCTTGAGCAAATTGATTTAAATAAACCCCTCAACAAAAAAAATAACATTTATGATGCCGTAATGTGTGTAGGAACTTTTACTTTTGGTCATGTAAAACCATTAGCTTTAGATGAATTTGTGAGAGTTACCAAAAAAAAAGGTCTTATTTGTTTTACTATTAATGAAGGTATATATAAAGAATACGGTTTTGATAAAAAAATAAAAGAACTAACCGATAACAAATCTTGGAAAGTAAAAGAGTTCTTTAAATCAGACTATATTGCAAGCAAAAATGTAAATGCTTGGTTATGCTTAGCAGAAATTATTTAAGTAAAATTTATTTTAAGATTTTTCTGTAAACAATCATTAAAGCAAGTATTACAATTAGTGCCGCTATACCAGAGTCACCAAGCGTATTAAGCAAAGCAACCAAATTTTTAGTAACTTGTGAACCAAAAAAAGCTACATCGGGCCCAAATAATATCTCGGCAAATACTGAAACTCCAATCAATAGTAAACCTAGCTCAATGAACTGTCTTAAATAGTATCTTATTGTTCCAATCCAAGCTTTCATAGAAACTCCTTAATTATTGTTTTACTAACCCTATCCTAGCCCAAAATCACGGGCTAGGATAGTCAGGTTTTTAAACGTTAGTTAATTATTAAGAGGGAAAACTAACGAGATAAAATCTATTTATAAAAACCTAATATAATGATAGCTGCTATTAAGCCGACTATTCCTGCATCACCTAGTGACTGAACTAGTCCGACTATATTGTCAGCTATACCGCTTACGAATGGAACATTTCCACCCAAAAGGGAAACAACGATACCTAATCCAAGTAGTGCAATTACTACATGAGTTAGGCTACGTACTGTACCCGCGAAACCTGCAAGCATTTTCATACTTAACACCTCCCTGAGTTACTCGTTTAAACAAGTGCTAACGAATCAACTATCGTTAGCGTATGGGTCTTAGTATCATACTATATATAGATAGCTAGCCAATTTTAGTTCAAAAAAGTCAGTAAAATAGGCGTTTTTTATACTTTTCCACACAAAATTTAAGGGTAAAAAAGATGGTTTTGGTTACTATACTCTTTATATATTTAGTCAATTTTTTAAAAATGAACCTTTCTTACGCCTATATATTTCTAGCTTTTGCTATAATTCTTGAAATTACAGGTACTAGCTTTGTTAAAGATACTGCAGGATTTACCAAATGGATGCCCACGGCCATATGTTTGGGAACCATATGTTTTTCTTATTATCTAATGTCACATGTCGTCACTTATATTCCTGTAGGAATAACCTATGCTACTTGGTCAGGTTTAGGAATTGCAGCTATAACAATTATAGGTGTATTTAAATATAATCAAATACCCAATATTCCTACAATAATTGGGCTCATTTTAATTATTGTTGGAGTAATCATCGTAAATACAATGAGTGATATTAAGGTGAACTAGTGGACCAAATTTTTCATGAAATAAAAATAAATACAAGAGGTCAAGGTTTGTATGACTTTACAAATGAAACTGTATCGTGGTTAAATAAACAAAAAATTAATAATGGAATTTTAAATATCAATATTTTGCATACCAGTGCATCGTTAGTAGTGCAGGAAAATGCGGATCCAGATGTATTATATGATTTAAAAGTTTTTTTTGATAAACTGGCACCAATGAATAATAAACTTTATAAACATACAACAGAAGGTAAGGATGATATGCCAGCACATATCAAATCTGCACTAACTAATAATCAAATTACACTTAGCATAAAAGATAGAAAGCTTATGCTTGGAACATGGCAAGGATTATATTTATTTGAACATCGTTTAGAAAAACATATAAGAATTTTATCTCATCATTTAATTGGAAGTTGAAAATGTATAGTAAATTTGGTCAATTTATTAATGGTAAGTGGCAGCAATCAGAAAATAAAGAAACCTATGATGTTATAAATCCTGCTACTGAAGAAGTAATAGGAAAAGCTTCAAAAGCATCTAAGTCTGATGTTGATAAAGCACTTATATCTGCCGAAAAAGGTTTTATCGTTTGGAAAAAACTTTCACCATGGGAAAGAGCGGCGATCCTTAGAAAAATTGCCGATTTAATGAGAAAAAAAAATAATGAATTAGCTAAGTGGATGACATTAGAAACAGGAAAGCCAATTGCAGAATCTTTAGCCGAAGTTAGCGGATCTGCAGATATTTTTGAATGGAATGCTGAAGAAACAAAAAGAATTTATGGCCAAACTGTTCAGAGCAGATTTGAAAACACAAGGGTTATTATTAATTACGAGCCTGTAGGAGTAGTAGCGGCTTTATCTCCTTGGAATTTTCCACTTATCTTAGCTTCTAGAAAAATTTCAACCGCTTTAGCTGCGGGATGTTCAGTTATTTGTAAACCAGACGTAATCACTCCTGGAACAGTTATGGAGTTAGTAGATATTATTAATCAAAGCGGTGTTCCTCCCGGTGTTGTAAATTTATTATCTGGCGATCCACCATCTATTGCTTCACAACTAATATCATCAGATATAGTAAAAAAAATTTCTTTAACAGGTTCTACCAGGGTAGGCAAAATTATTTTAAAACAAGCAGCAGAAAAAATACAAAGAGTTACTATGGAATTAAGCGGCCATGCTCCTTTCATAGTTCACGAAGATGCCAATGTTGAAAAAGCTGTTGATATGGCTATGGCAGCTAAATATAGAAATAACGGGCAGGTTTGTATTTCACCTAGTCGTTTTTATATTCATGAAAGTAAAAAAAAACAGTTCACAGAATCTTTTGTTAACAAGACCTTAAAGTTAAAAATTGGAAACGGAATGGATAAAGATGTTAAGTTAGGACCAATCACTACCAAAAAAAGATTAGAAGAAATAGAAAAACTTGTAGAAGTAACAAAAAAAGAAGGTGCCAAAGTGCTATGCGGAGGAAAGAGGCCGTCTGGATTTAATAAAGGTTATTTTTATGAGCCGACAATTTTTGACGATGTTCAAGACAATTTTAAAATAATGGTAGAAGAACCATTTGGACCACTAACACCGCTGCTAACATTCAAAAATTTTGATGAGGTTATAAAAAAAGCTAATAATCAAGTTGCTGGTTTAGCTGGATATGTATGCACTAGTTCTATTGAACTTGCCAACAAAACCTCGGAGGCCTTGGAAACAGGAATGGTAGCAGTTAATACACCATTTATATCAAATGCCGAGACCCCATTTGGAGGAATAAAACAAAGTGGTTATGGCAGGGAAGGTGGTTCAATGGGAATAAAAGATTATCTAAATATAAAATATACCCACCTTGGACTTAATGGCTAAAAGATTAGAAAATAAAATTATAGTTGTTACTGCTGCAGGACAAGGAATAGGAAGGGCAACAGCCATAGCTTTTTGCAAAGAAGGAGCCATAGTTTATGCTAGTGATATTAACGAGAAAACTTTGCAGTCATTAAATAAAGAATATCCAAATATTAATGTTAAGAAATTAGATTCAACAAATAAATTAGCAGTTGAAGAGTTTTCAACTTCATTGGATAAAGTTGATGTTTTGTTTAATGCGGTTGGATTTGTTCATCATGGAACAATTCTTGATTGCGATGAAAAAGATTGGGATTTTTCTTTTAATGTAAATATAAAATCAATGTATTTTATGACAAAATTTATTTTGCCAAAAATGATTAAACAAAATAAGGGAAATATAATTAATGTTTCATCTATAGTATCAAGTTTAAGAGGCCTGCCAAACAGATTTATTTATGGGACCACCAAGGCTGCTATAATTGGATTTACAAAATCTATTGCTTCAGATTTTATAAAAAATAATATCAGGTGTAATGCAATCGCTCCTGGAACAGTTCATACACCTTCATGGGAAGATAGGGTTAAAACAGCAAAAGACCCAGTTAAGGCTAAAAAAGATTTTATAGATAGACAACCAATGGGTAGGCTAGGTAGTCCAGAAGAAATTGCTAGTTTAGCAGTTTACCTTGCTAGCGATGAGTCTAATTTTGTTACCGGCATTGTACATGCAATTGATGGAGGAATGTCAATTTAAATTAATTTATAATGAAATTATAAAATGAAATTATTAAGAGTAGGAGAGAAAGGAAAAGAAAAACCAGCTTTATTAGAAAAGAATGGTAAAGTTAGAGATATTAGTTCCTATATACCTGATTTAAGTCCCAAGTATTTAAATTTTAAAACTATTTCTATTTTGAAAAATATAGACAAAGAAAAATTACCAGAAATATCAAAAATAAACAGAATAGGCTCATGCATATCTTCTCCAGGAAAATTTATAGGAATAGGTTTAAATTATTCAGATCACGCTGCAGAAACAGGAGCAAAACCTCCTTCAGAACCAATAGTCTTTATGAAAGCAACGAGTTCAATTAATGGTCCCAACGATGATGTTGTAATGGAAAAAAATTCTAAAAAATTGGATTGGGAAGTAGAAGTGGCCTTTGTAATTGGTAAAGAAGCTAAATTTATTTCTGAAGATGAAGCTCCACAATATATTTTTGGATATTGTATGGTCAATGATATTAGTGAAAGGGAATGGCAAATCGAAAAAATGGGCCAATGGGTAAAAGGTAAATCAGCAGATACTTTTGGTCCAATAGGGCCGTATCTAGTAACTAAAGATGAAATTTCTGATATTAATAATCTTAACTTAAGTTTAGATATTAATAAAATAAGGATGCAAACAGGCAATACAAGTAAAATGATTTTTAATATAAATTATATACTTTCTTATTTAAGCAAATTTATGTCACTTCAACCCGGAGATATTGTTACAACTGGGACGCCACCAGGAGTAGGAATGGGGAAAAAACCACCTATTTTTCTTAAACCTGGAGATCAAATGAAATTAACCGTTGATAACCTAGGCGAACAAAACTCAAAAGTAATATCAAGATAAAATTGAAAATAAAAACAACAAAACCAAGATGTATATGGAAGCTTAATACATTGTTAGGCGAGGGAACAATGTGGTTGCAAAGTCAAAAATCTATTTTTTTTGTAGATATAAAAAAAGGAAATATTTATATTTTAAATCTTAAAAAAAATAAAAAAAAAATTATAAAATTTGATAAAGAAATAGGTTTTATTTGTCATATAAAAAAAAATATTTTTATAATTGGATTAAAATCTGAGTTAAGAATAATAGATATAAAGACTAAAAAAATATTTTACTCAATTCCCATTGAAAAAAACAAACCTTTTAATAGATTAAATGATGGAAAAATCGATCCTAGCGGAAACTTATGGTTTGGTACCATGCATAATAAAGAAAAGAAAAGATCTGGATCCTTATATTGTTTAGATACTAATTTAAATCTTCATAAAGTAGATGATAAATATTTTATAACTAATGGACCTGCTTTTTTGGATGAAAAAAATTTCTATCACACAGACAGTAAAAGAAGAATAATTTATAAAATAAAAATTAATAATAGGTTCAAAATAATAAAAAAGAATATATTTATAAAATTTAATAAAAAAGAAGGTTTTCCCGATGGCATGACTACAGACATAAAAAACAATTTATGGGTTTGTCACTATAATGGATCAAAAATATCTGTATTTGATTTAAAAGGCAAAAAAATTCATCAGATTAGCTGCCCAGTAAAAAATGTCACCAATTGCACATTTGGAGGAAATAGAAATAATGAACTTTTTATTTCAACAGCATGCAAAGATTTAAATAAAACTGAAATTAAAAAATACCCTCTATCGGGAAGCTTGTTTAAAATTAAAACAAATGTAATAGGAAAAAGAACCTTACCACTTAAATCTTTTATTTCTTAATTTTAACAATCTAAAGTATTTACTTTTTCCCACTCACTTACTGGTTCTTTTTTTGAAAAAGTTTCTTTAGAGTTAAAATCTTTTAGTTCTTGTTGCTTTAATTTTAGATAACTAGTAATATTTTTTTCACCAAAGGCTGATAACAATACTTCGTTATTACTTAAGTGTTCTAATGCTTCCTCTAAGTCCAAAGGTAGTTTTTTTAAATTTGGATAATTGTCTCCATCCTTATACATATTTATAAATAATGGCTGCCCAGGATCACGTTTTTTTTCCATTCCATCAATTCCTGTAGCAATAATCCCCGCTTGCAGAAGGTATGGGTTAGTTGATCCATCCATCAGTCGCAGTTCAAAACGACCAGGATCAGGTATTCTGACCATGTGAGTTCTGTTATTTCCTGTATATGATATTTTATTTGGTGACCAACTTGCACCAGAAAGAGTAGCTGGAGCATCAATTCTTCTATAGCTATTTACTGAAGGATTGAAAAAAGCACTTAATCCTTCAGCAGAATGTAAAACTCCTCCCAAGAAATTGTACGCTAATCTTGTAAGTCCAAGTTTATCTCCCTTGTCTAAAAATAAATTTTTATTTCCTGACCATAAAGATATATGTGCATGGCAACCATTTCCTGTTAGATTTTCAAATGGTTTGGGCATAAAAGTTGCTCTTAAACCATGTTTTTCTGCAATTGTTTTAACCATGAATTTAAAAAAAACATGACGATCTGCAGTTGTTAGACTGTCAGCGTAATTCCAATTCATTTCAAATTGTCCATTAGCATCTTCATGATCATTTTGATATGGACCCCAACCCAAACTGAGCATCGAATTGCAAATTTCCTTTATCAAATCGTATTGTCTCATTAATGCAGATTGGTCATAACAAGGTTTGGACTGTGTGTCTCTTTTATCAGCTATTGCTGTGCCTTCAGGGTTAATTAAAAAATATTCACATTCAACACCCGATTTTAAAATCATGTTACTTCTAGATAGTTTTTTAATTTGGTTTTTTAACATTACTCTTGGTGAAGCTTCAACTGGCTTTCCATTCATCCATAAATCAGAAGCTAACCAACCAACCTCTTTTTTCCATGGTAGTTGAATTAAACTTTCAGGATCTGGTATAGCAAACATATCTGCATCTGCAGGAGTCATGTCCAACCAAGTTGCAAATCCAGCAAAGCCTGCACCATTTTTTTGCATTTCTTTAATTGCTTCTGCTGGAACTAATTTTGATCTTAAAACTCCAAAAAGATCAACAAAACTAATTAAAAAATATTTTATTTTTTTTTGTTTAGCTATTTTTGATAAATCTTTTGCCATAAAATTTATTATTTATAATATTAAATCTTTGTAAAGTACTAATAAAGTTATAACGATAATAAATATAGCTAGATAAAGTCCATATTTAGCTTTTGGCCAGGCTAGCCTAGCCATTTTTGGTGGAGTTTTATTTTTATCGTTTTCTTCCATAGCTTTTAGAAATCTAGTAAAAAAAAGGGCGCTAAGCAAATTAGCGCCCAAATTTTTTAGTAATTTATATTACCACTCGGCAATATTCTTTTTATAGTCGTTAGCTCCTGGTCTTTTTCTAGCTAACTTTTGCTGCTCTTCAGCTTCTCCAGCTCCAGTAGAAACATGGAACCAAAGCCAAAAAACTATCGCAACAGTTAACCACATCCATTCCATGCCAACCGCAGGATAAATGTCAGCTACTTGTACTCCTTCAGTTGCTGCATCAACATCTGTTGTCAGATGTTTTATCCAATCTGTTACTTGTGCCATAATTTATTCCTCCCTATATATTGTTTAACCGACTGCTCTTTCGTCTTTTCTAGCCTGTTCCATTATATTGTAGTCTAGACCTGCTAACTCAACTTCACGAGGTATACGTAATTTACCTGCTCCATGAAGTATTTTAGCTAAGATCCAACCTGGCAAGAAACCAAGAACACCGAACATTATTATAGCTCCGATAGCCATCCCAAGAGGATTGATTGGTGCATAATCAGTACCAACCCACATAGATCCTACACTGTATCCAGATGAAGGATATCCCCATAGAACGAAACCACAAATAAGAAGACCGACAACACCAGCGTAACCGTGTACAGCTACAGCTCCTACCGCATCATCAATTTTGAATCTACGTTCAACATAATAATGTAATTTATAAGCACACCATGTACCGAAAGCTGCAATCATCATTGCTTGCAGAGGATGATATAAATCATTTCCTGCAGATGCAGTGATAATTCCTGCTAGTCCACCAGAGTAAGTCCAGAACGGATCTCCTTTAGAAACCCAGTATCCAGCCAACAATCCTCCTGATAACGACATCAAGAAGTTAAATGTAATACCACTAAGCGTAGTTGGTGTTACATAAATACTTGTTGCGGTATAGAAAGTTACTCCATCTCCTAAACCATATTCTGGTCCAAGATCGAATATAGGTATATTACATGCTGCGTAGAATCCCCAGAAACCTGTATAAATACAAAATAAACCTATACAAACTAGCCAAGGATTTCTTGGCCCAATATTTCTTGGTTCTCCACTAGATGAAAATTTTCCTATACGTGGTCCTAATACAGCCAGAACTCCTAGTGCAAATCCACCAGCTATGGCATGAATTACTCCCGATGCGTACGCGTCGTGATAACCTAGTAATTTAAGCATCCAACCATCAAAGTGCCATCCCCAAGCAGCATCGATTGTCCAAAATACAGAACCAATTGCTATGGCTAAAATACCAAATGCAAAAGTTGTAATTCTTTCAATGATTGCTCCGGAAACGATTGATGCGGCAGTCCAAGAAAATAAAAGGAACGCTGCCCAGAATACTCCACTAATGTGGTCACCTAAATTAACCGCCATTAGATTGCTTGTAGCTACGTACCATTTTGCACTAAACAAACTTTCGTCTGTAATTAATGCAGCACTTTCGTTCATAATTGAAGGTGCTAGTCCCGGTCCTGTTGGAAATGCCCAATAAATCCACCAACCAAAGAAAAACCAAGTTACTGTTACCAGTGGTATCAGCATTGTGTTTTTCATTAGAGTGTGTTGATGGTGTTTGTAACGTGAAGCTCCAACTTCATACATACAGAATCCCACGTGTATTAAAAACATGAGTACTACTGTGATCCAGTAGTAAAATTCTGTAAAGATGGTCATTAGAGCGCCTAATCCATCAGTCATATTTTTTCCTCCCTTAATAAAACTGCTAAATATTCTATTAGGTGCGGCAAACACTACAACAAGACAGAGTCCTTAGTTACCAACGTTTTTACTTACTGAAACAACTTGAGATTGTATTATTTTAGAATTTTTTATAAGCTTTTTTCAAATCTACAAGAGGATGGTTAGGTGACATTTGAAATTTAATTAATAACTCTCTTGCAATCATATCTCTATCTTGTTGACTTGCAGGTAGTTTAATTTTTTTTGGAATTGTAACCCAGCCATTTGCGTTTCTGCAGAAAACAGCTGGACGACCTTCTTCATATCCCATGTGTACATCTTCTAACCAATTTAAATCATCCCAGCCCATATGCTCAATATATTTTTTAAGAAAAGGAGTAACTTTTTTGTAATCAGGCAGCAAGTTTACATCATATCGGTAACCAATATGCTGACCAATCATTTTCTCTCTTGCGCTCTCTTTTTCTTTAGATTTAGAGATTTTTTTTATTTTTTTATTTTTTTTCTTAGTCATATTAATTAAATTTTATGGAAATCATCCACTCCAACAGTATGATTTGTTCCTGTTAATGGAACTTTTGCTAACGCGGAAGCTTCCATAGTTAAAGCAGCTAAATCTTCTGGTTCCAAAGAATGAACATTTGTTTTACCACAAGCACGAGCTAATAATTGTAATTCCAAAGCCATTGTATGTAAATAATTGTAAACTCTTAACGCTGCATCATCAGGGTTTAATCTTTTTCTTAATTTAGGATTTTGTGTTGCTACACCAACTGGACAACGACCTGTATGACAGTGGTAGCAATGTCCGGCTTTAACTCCCATTTCTTTCTCAAAATCAACTCCTGGGATTTCTTTATTACAATTTAAAGCTATCATTGAGCCAGTTCCAATAGCTACTGCGTCAGCACCTAATGCCAAAGCTTTTGCCAAGTCAGCTCCATCTCGAACTCCTCCTGCATAAATTAAAGTTACTTTTCCTGTTTGACCGACATCATCTAAAGCTCTACGTGCTTCACGGATTGCTGCTATACCTGGAATACCAGTATTTGCTGCAGCAATGTGAGGTCCAGCTCCTGTAGATCCTTCCATACCATCCAAATATATTGAATCAGGATCACATTTTGCAGCCATTCGAACATCGTCATACACTTTAGCAGCTCCTAATTTTAATTGTATAGGCACTTGATTATTTGTTAGTTCTCTTAACTCTTGTACTTTTAAAGCAAGATCATCTGGCCCTAACCAGTCAGGGTGTCTAGCTGGAGAACGTTGATCAATTCCTGATGGAAGTGAACGCATTTCAGCTACTTGGTCAGTAACTTTTTGTCCCATTAAATGACCACCCATTCCAACTTTTTGACCTTGACCTATAAAAACTTCTATGCCGTCTGCTAATTGTGCGTGGTGAGGATTAAATCCATATCGTGATTGTATACATTGATAAAACCATTTTTCTGAATATCTTCTTTCATCTGGGATCATACCGCCTTCACCTGAGCATGTGGCACTTCCAGCCATAGTAGCTCCTCTTGCTAATGCTGTTTTAGCTTCATAAGAAAGAGCACCAAAACTCATTCCTGTTATGTAAACAGGGATATCTAATTCAATTGGATTTTTGCAACGAGGACCAATAATTGTTTTTGTTTCACATTTTTCTCTATAACCTTCTATAACAAATCTCGTAAGAGTCCCTGGTAGAAAAACTAAATCATCAAATGTTGGTATTTTTCTCATTAGCGCCATACCGCGCATTCTGTAACGACCTAGTTGTGCTTTTATATGTATGTCGTCAATTACCTCAGGTGTGAAAATTGAATTTTGACCTAATAAACTTTTATTTCTACCTTTTATAACTTTAAGACTACCATTAGTTTTTTTCTTTTTAGCCATTTTAAATTGCTCCTTTTTTTTCAGAAGGTTCTAAAGCATCATAATTCCAAAGTTTTTTACCTGCCACTACTTTAGTCATTTTACTGAAATCAAAATCAGAACCTATTTCTGCAACCTTTAACTTTCTTTTTAACCAAGATATATCATCAGAAGTTATTTTTGATTTTATAGCATCACTGCCAAATGATTTAATTTTTCCACCAATAAAAATTGTTCCGTCATACATAGAGTCTCCTAAATTAATACCTGCATCTCCTAATACAATTATTCTTCCTCTTTGCATCATGAATCCTGTAAAAGCTCCGGCATCTCCGCCTACT